>CALWSF010000025.1 GCA_944384125.1 uncultured Lachnospiraceae bacterium
TAATTGCCAATTTTCGGGTGGCTTGTTTGCTATACACTTTTTTGGCGGTTTACCTCTACTTCTTTGTTTCAAACTTGATACTCCTTATATGCTTTTCTGTAATAATGCATCAGGATCCGCACCATCCATCCCGGCCACATCTTGCGGAACATGGCAATCTCATCCTCCGCTCTTCTGTTATCCTCTATGCACGCTTTTGTTGTTGCATCAGAATGAACGCGATACGCAATCAGCGGTTTTTCCGAGCAGACGAATCGCCCCTCTTTCCCCGCCAGCTCATAGAGATTGTCCCAGTCCAGCGCAAAGGTAAATGCGGAATGAAACATGTCATCCCCTGTTTTTTCCCGATTGTAGGTACAGGAAGGACAGCACAGAGAATTTCCGAAAATCACACAGCTTCTCTTAATTATCCGGCGATCAGCCGCAAAACGAAGCCTCAGAGGAATGCGCAAAATTTTTTTGACCAGCCATACAGAATTGAAGCATTCCGGATGCGCCCCCTTCTCTGTCATCTTAAGAGTCACATAGTCACTGGCAAACACAGAAAGATCCGGATACCTTTCATACAGCTTTAAAAGCTCTTCCGCATAATCTCTCCGGTACACATCATCCTGATGTGCAATGGTTACCAGACGCCCGTGCGCACTGCGGCAGGCAAAAAGCCAGTCCTCCCGGATATTGCTGTCTCCCTTCCGGACAAGAAGAGGTATTTTGTACTTTTCTGTAATCTCTTCGAGAAAGACACTCGGCGTTGAAGTACAGCATATAATCTCCGACTTTACAGTCTGCTTTTTCAGAGAGATAAGACACTCCTCCAGATACGGGGAATCTTTGTAGGCGCAGACAGCGAACGTGTGAATTATTTCCTTATTGTCCATATCTCCTCCCGGCAGAAGCCATCCTTTATCCATCATCTAAATGCAAAATTTCTGAAATATATCCATGTAGTATGCAGCCAGAAGGATCCCTCCTCCCAGCGCCAGTACGGCCGCATTATACTCCCTTTCCCCCAGCTTTACAGAAATCCCGGGCGGATTAAAAACAAGCCAGAGAAGGAACAGAAACGGGATATAATAACGCCCCTGCACTCCGTCGATATACGTATTGCCCGGCGTAGTGAATGCAATATACATGGATGTCCACACAAGCACAGCAGCTCCCGCACACAGAATAAACACGAAAATTTTCTGCCATCTGTCCAGGCATCTGCCGCAGGCGGAACGTCCGTCTGTGAGAATTACCGCCGTACTTCCCGCATAGATAAGCCAGGGGAAGGACACCTGCCCCTGATGACCCAAAAGTCCCAGGGCATTTTCTCCCAGAATATAGGATGGTATTGTCCGCACCATATTTTTAATAAGAACCCAGGCATAGGCAGCCGGCTGGCCCAGAATATAGGCCATCTGCCCTTTCTCACTGGTGTTTTCCCCCCTCACATCCCCGATATCTCTCGGTGCCAGAAGCACAGGAAGGGCAAAGGATACTATCATCAGAACCGCCACAGCCACGAAAGCCGCTTTCATGATGAGATACTCCCTTTCATTCCGGAACCGCTTTTTGGGAATCAAAAGGCCCAGAAGAATAAGCGGTGCATAGACGGCTTTTATCCGGCAGCCCCATACAAAACTCAGGGCAATCACGATAAAATCCTTCCATGTAATCTGCTTTTTTTCATCAAGAACAGCTTCCAGGATGCAGGCAAAGCTCAGATACAGAAACGCTGTCACTGCGGGATCATAGGAGTAGACTCCTGCCAGCATCAGCGGTTCCGGCATCAGTCCGATAAATGCCATGATTCCTTTTCCCACCGGAGTCTTTTTTATGGCAAAATAAAGGACAATACAGTACAGCCACAGATTTCCCAGACGCCCCATCCTGAATATGACAGAGAAAGGAAGTCCGGCCAGTTCTCCGAGTTTAATCATGAGAGCCTGTCCCACATACCCCGTCATTGTAGTTTTATTCAGATCAACGCTCCAGGTATGTTCTCCGCTTCGGTAATTGCCCTCTCTGTCCAGGTAGTCGTTGAGGGCTTCCACTTCCTCACGGCTTCCCGGCTGATTGTAGGGCCATGTATCAATCCCGGCTGAAAATTCCTGAAGAATGGCCGGCGAGACAGGAACCGGATTCCGGTAATTAGCCATCCAGAATGCCTGAGAAAAATGAACTTCCTCATCCCAGCTGACTTTATTAGCCGGAAGCGACAGGGACAGAAGCGTTCCCACGGTAAGAGAAATTACCAGAAAGCCAACCTCTATTCTTCTTGCAAAAATATCACGAAAAACAAAGATCATTACCAGAAAAAGACCCAGGCACCAGAAAAAGCAGAGCCGCCGCACATTGAGCCCGGCTGCCGCCTCCGTCCGAAACTCCGTGAATGTCAGCGGCATACTGTCAAAATCAATGTAGGACAGTCCTTCTTCTCTCAGTCCGTCCCGTGATACATAAATCTCCACATAATCTGCCTTCGCACCCACCGGGATCCAGGAAGTGTCAAGAACACGGCTGTTTCTGTCCTCCAGCGTGACGGCATCCCGCTCCCGGAGTTCGCCGTACACGTTTCTCACTCCGATCCGTACTGAGACATTTAAAAGACCGTCATATTCATACGAATAAACAAACTTTCCCACATAGGAGCCGTCCAGAGGAATATGAAGGAACCCGCTCTCCCCCTTAAGTCGCAGTCCATCTTCTGTAAGCTCAAAGCCCTCTTGAGATATCTCAGAAAGCTCTGTCTCCTGCCTGCCGTGATTTTCCCCGCCTTTTGCCCGCAGAGCCGGAAACAGAAAGGCAAATTCCAGAATCAGGCCAAACAGTATCACAAATACTGCCGCAAGGCAAAGCTCCCGTGCACTGCATTTTTTTTCTGTCCTGTTCTTTTTTTCCGCTCTTTTTTTTCCGTCATCACTGTCAGCGCACGTTTTTTTCCGCGCCGCAATGTTCCAAAATGCGCTCATAGTCTTCAATGTAGTCCACCTCAGCCCAAAAATGTCCCGAAACATTTTCCACGTATACCGGACGGGATTCTGTCATGGAATACACCACGTTCTCCCACCATACAGAATGCTCCTGCCGCCCTATCATTTCATTCATACGTGCTGAAAATTCCGGAAGAAAATGCTCATCAAACCGGCCTATTCCGATATACTCACCGGTAATATCATTTCCCTCCAGTTCCTTTCCGTACTTTTTAAGAAGACCGTTTTCGTAATAAAATTTATAGTCCGCTGTCTCCTTTCGGCTTTCGTCAGCAAACATTACCGGACTTTTTCTGACAGCCAGGATGTGATCCAGCAGTTTTTCCTCCAGATACACATCTCCGTTCATAATGAGAAGATCATCGCCCTGAAAAAAATCTCTTGCAAACCAGGCAGACGCAATACTGTTTGTCACATCATAAAACGGATTACAGAAATATGTTACCTTTCTGTCCCCCAGCACATCGCGTATCACATCCGCTTTATATCCCAGAACGATTCCTGTTTCACTGATCCCCCTGGAAGCAAGAAGATCCACCGTGTACTGAATCAGTCGCTTTCCTCCCCCGATATCCACCGTACATTTCGGATTGCCGGACAGATAACGGGAAATCCGGGTTCCCCTCCCTGCCGCTAAAATAAGTACTTTCACAGAAGTCCCCTCCTATGCATATCCTCCATTGCTTCGACCAGATGAGCGTTGTCTTCGTGAGTCAGATTTCCTATATGTCCGACACGGAATATCCTGTCTGCCAGCTCTCCCCCATTCGGGCAGACATATATTCCATATTCGTCTTTTAACACTTCAAAAATCCGGTAGGCCGATACACAGTTTCCATGGCTGTCTCTCCCCAGCGGATGAAGCGGCGTCACAGCGCAAGACGGCGACTTTGTCGCTATCTCAAGGGGAAGTTCCCGAATCCTGTTTCTGAAATCTTCCGCCTGTCCCCGTATCCTTGACTGTTCCGTTTCAAGCCCCTGTTCCTCAATACCTTTCAGTCTCCTGTTTAACTGCAGCAGAATGCTGACCGCCGGCGTAAAGGGCGTCTGTCCCCGCAGTCCGTCCTTTAAATATTCTCTGAGATCAAAATAGAGCGAATCCGGGCTTCCTTCCTCCACCCGTTTTACCGCTGTCCTGTCCAGAACCAGTATTGAAAGCCCGGGCGGTAGCGCCAGCGCTTTCTGAGCACCTGTCAGAGCAAGGCTTATCCCCCACTCTTTCATCCGAAGATCATCCGCCAGAAAAGAGCTTACTGCATCCACTACAAGCAGCAGACCATTTTCACGGCAGAACCGCCCAATCATCTCCATGTCATATAAAACACCGGTGGATGTCTCGCAGGCATTGACAAGAAATCCGGTAAATCCACGGCCTGCGTATGGTTCGAGATCTTTTTCGGAAAGCGCGCACCCGCTCTTCAGACATATCTCCTCAAATGGAATACCATGGATCCTGCAGATGGCAGCAAAACGTGCACCGAAACTTCCGCCGTTTACTACCAGTACCCTGTCTTTCTGTGAAAATACATTCATCACAGCAGCTTCCATAGCTGCCGTTCCCGAACCGGTCAGGAAAAGTGCTCTCGAATCAGCAGGAGCCTGCATAAAACGGCACATCATTCTCTCATTCTCGCGCATCAGCCCGGAAAATTCCGGTGTCCTGAAATACGGAATCTGTTCTGATCCCATTGCCAGGATCTCCTCATCCATCTGAACAGGACCCACTGCAAAATTTATCATAACCTTCTCCTCTTTTCTCTCCTGTAGCATAAAAGTGCCATCAAACCAAAGCAGGCAGTCAGCGCCGCCATAAGGAACATATAGGACAGAGCACCTCCTGCAATGCCGCCGGCACGCACACAGGGCGAAGATACCAGGACTGCCAGCAGCGTCACAAACACATATCCCAGGAAAATCCGCCTCTGCTCCTGCATGATAATAAGCGCATAATAAAACAGATTCACATAGGCATTGAAAGCTCCTCCCAGAATAATCAGAATGAGCGGTACCCTGCAGGATACAAGCATATATTCAATCTTTGGATACAGCCGTGAAAGTACGGGAATTCCTATCAGCCATGCGCCTCCCACGGCCAGAACCGTAAGAGCCGCAATAACGGCCGCCAGACGGCCGATAATACCGGAGAATCCCCGGAAGGCGCCTGCTTCCCACCGCTCAGAAAGCCTCGTAATATATGGTCGAATCACAAATCCTGCAACCAGGTTGATCACACTTGTGGGCATAAAAATCGCACTGAACACTGCCTGGTACTTGTCCGCCATATTGGTCTCTATAGCGTATTTAGCTGCCGAAAACACATAAAAATCCAGTATGACCGACAGGAACAGAACAATATTTTCTTTCATAAGAGGCAGGATACGCCCCTTCCGAATACGATGATTTACCTGGGGGAGCTGTCCGATTACCGATAGGTTAAAGAGAACTACCCCGGCAATCTGCGCCGCCACAGCCGCCGCACAGGAAAGTACCAGATTTCCCGTTAAAAGAAGCGTTCCCAGAAATATGCCCACAGACAGAAGAGTTCTGAATGTATTGGATTTTCCCGTCAGATACAGCCGGCCGTCTCTCTGAAATTCCGCTTCATATACATCGGCAAAACCGTCGATTACCTTATAGCATACCATCAGAAATACCGTAGACGCCTTGACCCACGTATAGTCCGGATTTATAAGCACATAGAAAAGGCCGACGGCCAGTGCTCCCGCACAGGTTATAAAACGAAGACGAAGATACTCTCCAAATGTATATCTCTGCCGTGTATCGGTAATCTGAAAAGGACGCATTCCAAAATAGGCGACCATAAACATATGCTGACCAAAAGTCGAATAGGCAAAAGAAAAAATTCCGCCCTCATCCTCGCCGACAATCTGGATAACCGCTATTGTAAGCACCATGGAAGCCAGAGCATACAGGAAACTTCCCAGCATATTCCAGCTCATGTTCCGCTTTTCAATCTGTCTGTCTCCCCCTATCAGAAGCTTTCCCAGCCAGCTCATAACTCCAATTCTTCCCTTTCTGATTCGGCAGAAAACTCCAGCCGGTAAGGATAATGTGTCTTTCTCTTCTCCACAGGCGGAAGCTGCATGTAATCGCCGTACATATTTTCCAGCATTTCCTCCAGATTGGCAGGAAAATTCATTCTTCTGCCCTCAAACTCCAGTTTTTTCAGCGGATAGCATTTCCTGCGATCCACCACATTCCAGTACGGACTTGTGTCCGGCAGAAAAGCCATTCGTCTGGTAGATTTCTTATTGTATCTGCGGCACTGAAACTCGCACTGTTCCCGCAGCCAGCGCGGAGATACATGGAGTATCTTCAGCGTCATATGAGCCGCTCTGCAGACTGACCATATAAGTTTTGCCTTTATCCCTTTCTGCATAAGCACAGGTTTGGGAATTGCCCGCAGAATCATAAGCTTGCTCCAGAACCAGGCACTCCAGGACTGGATCTGATAGAGCACCGGATTATCTGCCACGTTGTCAAGAACATAAAGATCCAGAAAAATCCCGAACGGGCAGTCCACATCACGCATGACCTCCTCCACAAACACGGTTCCCCTTTTTACAAGGCGCGTCGTCATAAGAGGATAGGCAGGATTATTTCTGGCATTGAGAATCAGATACCGATCCCCCATTTTTTTCTCCACAATCCGGATCAGTTTTTCAAAGTCTTTTCTGGGCATGGCAATATCGATGTCATCATCCCACGGTATGAAACCGTGGTGCCTGATGGCACCGATTCCTGTTCCGGCAATGCCGAAATATTCAAGATGATAATCTTCACAGACACGGATGAAATCATCCAGAATCGACAGGATCTCCCGCTGCAGCCGTTTAAGAACTTCCGGCTCGTAAAATCTGTCACTCATTTCCAAATTCCTCTTCTGCGCGGCGCAGAGCCGATTCAATTACCTTATCCATATCATAATAACGGTATTCCGCCAGCCGGCCGCCGAAAATGACCTTTTCTTCAGCCTGAGCCAGCTCCTGGTAGCGTTTTAAGAGTGCCTGATTTTTCTCATCATTAACCGGATAATACGGTTCCATTCCGGGTCTCCATTCCGCAGGATACTCCCTGGTAATAACCGTACAGGGCTGCGTGCCAAACTCAAAATGCTTGTGCTCAATTATCCTTGTATATGGCGTCTCCCGATCGGTATAGTTGACTACCGCCACTCCCTGATAATTATCCGTATCCAGAAGCTCCGTTTCAAAACGAAGACTCCTGTATTCCAGATTGCCAAATCTGAAATCATAAAAGGCATCTATCATGCCTGTATAGACAACCCGATCAGCCAGCGCATCCAGTTCCTCCCGGTGTTCAAGATAATCCACACCGGTCCGGATTTCACAGCCTGCAAACATTTTTTCTATCATTGCATTATATCCTTCCACCGGAATGCCCTGATAGAGATCATTAAAATAATTGTTGTCATACGTATAACGCACCGGAAGACGCCGGATGATGAAACCGGGCAGCTCCCTGCAGTCGCGTCCCCACTGCTTTTCCGTATATCCCTTGACCAGTTTCCGATAGATATCGGTTCCCACAAGGCTTATGGCCTGCTCTTCCAGATTGGCAGGCTCTCCCTTTATCACGCTTCTCTGTTCCTCAATAATGGATTTTGCCTCAGCCGGTGTGGATATCCCCCACATCTTACTGAAAGTATTCATATTAAAAGGCATATTATACATCTCGCCTTTATAATTGGCGACGGGACTGTTGGTATACCGGTTAAATTCCGTAAACTGGTTTACAAAATCCCACACCTCACGGTTGGATGTGTGAAAAATATGAGCTCCGTATTTATGAACACGGATCCCTTCTGTCTCCTCACAGTAAATATTGCCGCCAATTGTATCCCGTTTTTCCACCACAAGGCAGGTTTTTCCCTTTTTCCCCGCCATCCATGCAAAGACGGCCGCATAGAGGCCGCTGCCTGCCAGCAGATAATCAAAATGCTTCATGGGTGCACCCCTCTCTTAAATAACCTTTTTCCGTCTCTTACTGCTTCAAAATCATAGCCTTTATTCTACTATATTTCACAGGAAAAGTAAACCTGACAGGCCTTTGCGTTCCTTTTCAGTTTTCATCATTCCAAACTTCCGGCTCCTTTTTCCAGCCGAATACAAACGACGGAATTGAATATGCCACACCGATGCCAAGTCCGATTGCAACAGCCATTTTAATAGTATCCATGCCGTAGGAGAGTGCGGTTGCCTCCTCGCCCATAAATGTATAGTATGCCGTATAGTAGATTCCTGCTCCCGGCACAAGAGTAAAGATGCCGCAGAGAAGAAAAATGGTTGTAGGTGCCTTAAACTGAACGGCCTGATAGCGGGACATTATTGTAAGAACAGCGCTGGCGGCAAACGCTCCGATTATGGGCGTATGATTCAGGCTGTTAATCATCAGGTACACAGCCCAGCCCACTCCTCCCGTCACTCCGCAGGCCGATCGGTATTCCTTCGGCACACTGAACAGGACAGAAAATGCCACAGTACCCACAAAGGCCGCTGCAAGCTGCAGAAGCACCTGAAGTGCCACTGTAAGCCCCTCTTCATTCTCAAGAATAACATTTATCAGTTCATTCATCTGAATATCCCCCCTGTCGCCGTAAACCAGATACGCATGGCAGCTCCGACCCCTACTGCAATACAGCCGGCTGTAAGAAACGCGTCCACCAGACGGATAAGCCCCGAAAGGTAATCATTTTCAAGGAAATTCCTTACCGAATTGGTAAGAGGTATTCCGGGCGCCAGAGGAAACACGGCACCTATCATAATGCGGTCCAGACTGTCTCCCATACCCACGCTGTACATGGCACAGCAGAACATTGCAACCACAAGACTGGCCAGAATATTGCGCATAATTCTGGACACAGAAATCCGCGGAGCCGCATAAATCAGAAACAGATTGAGAACAACTCCTGCCAGAAATGCAGTAAATGCATCAAAAAAACTTCCCATAAACAGATAACAGAAGCTGGCGCTTCCAATGCCGGAGGCAAAAATTTTTGTCATATTGCCGGCAGCCTCCATCTTCTCAATCCGGTCAAGCTCCGCCCTTATTTCATACGGACCGCATTTCCCGGCCGCTATTCTTCTTGACAGATGATTTAATTCATCCACACGGCACAGAACAATCGGTGCCAGCCGGACATAGCAGATTCGGCTGGAATAAAACCGGCCGTCTATAATCGCCGTAGAAAATATTCCATTGGCTATTACATAAGCATTAAATCCCTCCAGTCTAAGCACCCTGGCCGCATACTGCATCGCTTCATTTGCACGAAATATCTCTCCCCCGTTTATCAGAATATCGTTCCCAAGCCTTGTTACCAGGTTAAATCGTTCCATCTGTGAACACTCTTCAATGGATCTGCGAACTTCTTCATTCATTTCTATTCTCCCACATTTGCAGCGGACTGCTCTGCACCTTCCTGTATTCCCCCATATTTTCAGATAAAAGCAGCATAAAAATCCGCTTCTCCTGAAAACCTTCCCGTTTTTTCATAAAAAAATTTAACTGAGATGAAATCTGCGCCTTTTATTGACGTTTTTGCCGAAATCCTGTATCATTGTAACAGAAAAAAATATACAAAAACTACATAATGAACATGTAAAGGGGATTTTATCTATGGATCACAATGTTACTATCGGCGCTAAGGTCAAAGCATTCCGAACCGCCAAAAAATATACACTGAAACAGCTGAGTGAGGAATCAGGTCTTTCCATCGGCTTTCTCTCTCAGCTTGAGCGGGGCCTGTCCTCCATCGCCATTGACTCACTTGCCAAGCTGGCTGATATTCTGGGCGTCAGTCTGTCCGCTTTTTTTGACTCAAACTCCGAACCGGAAAAATCTCCGGTCAACCGCAGCTTTTCGATGTATTGTTCTCAGATAAATCCCCAGATTATTCAATATCTCGTAAATGGAAATGCGCAGAACTTTGCATGCCTTCCCCGCATATTCCATCTGATGCCCTCCGCCCATACAAGCAATGATCGTCTGGAAATGAACCGCCATGACGGAGAAGAATTCATCTATGTACTGGAAGGCATCCTGACCGTCTATCTTGACGGCTGTGAGTACTGTCTGAATCCCGGTGACAGTATTCAGATTCACTCTCAGACCCCGCATGACTGGGTCAATAACACAAACCGGGTAGTCAAGATTCTCACGGTTCACACTCCAAATCCGTTTATTCACGGCAATGAAGTTGTATTCTGACATTGTGCTTCTGTCCCGCCTTACACGGGACAGAAGCTTATTTTTATTTACTGAAAACAGTCTCTCCCGCCAGAAATACTTCTATTACCTGATCAAGAGCCTTTATATCCCTGGCTGCATTTCCCTCTACCACAAGAATATCGCCCTCCAGGCCCGGAGCCAGACTTCCCGTCTCCTTTTCTTTGCCCAGAACTTCAGCCGCATTGAGTGTCGCAGTGCGGATTGCCTGCAGCGGCGTAATGCCATACTCCACCATGTATGCCAGCTCCTGATGAATCGGAAGTGGCGGCGCACCATAGAGAACCATATCACTTCCCGCCAGAACCTTAACTCCTGTGTCATAAATCTTCTTAAAATTATCTCTGTATGCCCTGTATGCCGGCTCAAAGAAAGCCTGATCCCTGACTGCCCGTGCCGCAATGGGATTTGAGGTGTCTCCCCCCTCATCTATCAGCTTTTTTGTCTCCTGATATAAGTATGTATACGCTGTTATGGTGGGAACCCACGCAATTCCCTTCCGGGCCATCTGCCTGCCCTGCTCCACGGTCATGAAAGTTCCGTGCTCAATGGTATCAAATCCCGCATCAATACACATCTGAATAGAAGGCTGTGTTCCGGCATGCACAGCTGTCTTGTAACCCCTTCTGTGACTCTCATCCACAGCCGCGTCAAGCTCCTCCTGAGTAAACTCCGGAATATCTCCCCGGTTGCTGGTCAGAATCTTAACCCAGTCCGCTCCTCCCCGAAGCTGACGGCGAATAGCCTTTCTTACCTCCCAGGGTCCGTCAGCTTCCTCAATTCCGTCCTCATGACCATGCCCGCCTGTCATACAGATCCCCGCATCCGCATGAGTAATACGCGGAACTCGCACATACCCCTTTTCTCCGGCCAGACGGAGCTGCTTCAGAAGATTATGGGGAGAAGAGAGATCCCGTATGGATGTAATTCCCAGCTGAAGAGAATACGCCGCCTGCTGAAGCGCATAAAATGCTATCATATAATCATCATAATTTTCCCTGTCCGGCTGACTGTAATAATACCCGAAATGAACATGCATATCGAAAAGTCCCGGCAGAATCGTCGCCTCTTTGTAATCTCTGACCGTTTCCTGCGGGTACAGCATGTCCGCCTCTGTCTGACTGCCAATCCACTCAATTTTTCCTTTTCTGTCCAGACGCAGGGCAGCATCTTCCATACATGTTTCCCCGTCGCCTGTAATCAGGTTTTTTGCCTTAAGCAGCATCCGAAAATCCTCCTCTCATTCTGATCCTTCCTGCACGTCTGCTTCTCTTTCCCATTATAGTAAAACTTACAGAAAATGTAAATGACGCGAAAATCCATAACAGCACAAAAAACCCGGTAAAGAAGGAATCCCCGGCGGCTTTCATATGCCGTCTGTGAAACTCCGTTCTTTACCGGGCCATGTGGCTATTGAATTTTTATCACACCAAAAGTGCAGTGCTGCTTAGTAAAAAAGACGGTTTACCGCACTGAAAATTCCCCGGATGGAAGCTCTTGTAATGTTCGAGCTGATTCCAACACCGTAAGTTACCTCGCCTGTCTCCACATTCATCAGATGGATGTAAGATGCAGCCTGTGCTCCTGAACCGGCTCTGAGAGCGTGCTCCGTATAATCCAGAACACGGATCTGAATTCCCAGGGCGTCCTCCAGTGCTCTCTGAATTGCATCAATGGGGCCATTTCCCACACCTTCCACATTGCGTTCAACACCGTGATCCGTAAATGTCAGATGCGCAACCGTTGCAAAGGCTCCGCCCTCATATTCTTTATCTGTAATCTGACATTTTCTGAAATGCATCGGCTCCTTGCGATCCAGATAGTTTGCACGGAACTCATCCATAATTCTCTCAGGCGCAACCTCTCCCTGGCTTTCGGCAATCTTCTGAATCACATCTGCGAACTCCTTGTGCATGCCCTTCGGCAGACGGAATCCATAGAATGTATCCATGACGAATGCTACGCCGCCTTTTCCGGACTGGCTGTTGATACGTACAACCGGCTCGTACTCCCGTCCGATATCGCTGGGATCGATCGGCAGATACGGAACCTCCCAGATTCCGTCCGTTCTCTTCTGCAGAGCCTGCATTCCTTTGTTGATCGCGTCCTGATGGGAACCTGAGAACGCAGTAAATACAAGCTTTCCGGCATACGGATGTCTGGGATCTACCTCCATCTTCGTACAGCGCTCGCAGACCTCCACAATCTCCTTGACGTTTTCAATTTCAAGTTCCGGATTGATTCCCTGAGAAAACATATTGTATGCAATATTCAGAATATCGACATTTCCTGTTCTCTCTCCATTGCCGAGAAGAGTTCCCTCCACTCGCTCTGCACCGGCTAAAAGTGCCAGCTCTGTTGCTGCAATACCCGTTCCCCTGTCATTGTGGGGATGAATGCTCAAAACAATGCTGTCACGGTTCTTGAAATGCTTGTTCATCCATTCAATCTGATCTGCATACACATTGGGAGTCGTCATTTCCACCGTTGCCGGAAGATTAATAATGATCTTGTTGTCCGGTGTGGCTCCCCATTCCTCCTGCACTGCCGTGCAGATATCCAGAGCGAAATCCAGCTCCGTACCGGTAAAGCTCTCCGGAGAATACTCAAGGATAACCTCTCCGTCATGATCCCTCATATATTTTTTTACCATTCTCGTTCCATCAATGGCAATCTGCTTTATTTCCTCACGATTGGCGTGGAAAACCACATCCCTCTGAAGCGTGGATGTAGAATTGTAAATATGGACAATCGCTTTCTTAATTCCCTTAATGGAATCAAAAGTACGTTTGATCAGGTGCTCTCTGCACTGTGTCAGAACCTGAACAACCACATCATCCGGAATCAGCTTGCGCTCAACCAGCTGGCGCAGAAAATCAAACTCTATCTGAGAGGCCGCCGGGAATCCAATCTCAATCTCCTTGAAGCCCAGCTTGATAAGAAGATTGAACATCTCTATCTTTTCCTCAACTACCATCGGCTCCACAAGAGCCTGGTTTCCATCGCGCAGATCCACACTGCACCAGATGGGCGCCTTCTGAATTTCCTTATTTGGCCACTCGCGCTCCGGATAATTTACAACAGGTACTCTTTTATATTTTTTATAATTCAGCATATTCTTCTCCTCCAAAAAAACTCAAATCAATTCGTTTCCGTCATACTGCGCCCATATCCATCCAGGCTTTGGAGTCGATAAATCACGCCGTAATTTTTTACTATAAATAAAATTACCGATTCAGGTCTAACCCCATACACATCATCTCTTTTCTGAAGCTCTGTTTCTTCACAGCCGGCTCCGCTTTCATTTTACTGAAATACAGCCGGACTGCTCTCTGTCAACGTGAACATTATACCATCGCGCTTCCCGGATATCAAGCAAAAACTGGATCCCAGCGGCCTCTGCACTCCCGCGGCTGCGCTGTATCTGCTTCAGACAACTTTGTGGCGCAGCCATCGCTTACTGGCAAATCTCCATGTAAATGCCCCGGCCCGTATCGTCCAGTCTGCAAACATTCCAATCCATACTGCCATTGGTCCCATCGAAAATGCATGACACAGATAAATGCACAGACTTACCCGGCATGCCCACATAGTAACACAGGAAAGAACCATGGAAAAGCGAACATCCCCCGCCGCACGCATGCCGTATGCAGGGACAAAAGAGAGAGACCACACTATCGGCTTAATTACTGTAATCCACCCTATCATATAGAGACACAGCTGTGCGCTTTCCTTCTCCATTCCCGCCAGTCCCGTAACGGGTTCTGCCGCCAGATATACCAGAATACAGCTGGCTGTAACCGCAGCTTCCGCCAGAATAGTCAGCTTTTTTATATAATATGAAGCTTCATCCTTTCTTCCGGCGCCCAGGCACTGTCCCACGACTGTCATCATTCCGATTCCGATCCCCATACCCGCTATTCCGTTTAAGTTTTCCATGATATTCGTCATGGCCTGAGCAGCTATGGCAGCAGTTCCCATAGTTGAAACAGTGGACTGTATTGCAAGCTTTCCAAACTGAAACATTGCATTTTCAATACCATTTGGAATGCCCAGAGCCAGAATCCGTTTTATTCGCCTTCCGTCCGGCCGAATCTTCAGATAGTCCCTTACCACAAGAAACTGGCTGCGCTCCCGGAGAAAAATCAAAACTGCCGCTGCCGAAAGCACTCTGGAAAATAATGTAGCCAGCGCCGCCCCGGCAACTCCAAGATGAAATCCCCATATAAGAACAGCATTTCCTGCAATATTAAGGCAATTTGAAACAACAGCGATTGCCATGGGAAGACGCGTATTCCCCTGCGCACGGTAAATCGAAGAACCGGCATCGTAGAGAGCAATAAAAGGAAACGAAAGCGCCGTATAGAAAAAATAAATATTTGCCGCCTCCATCACATCCGGTTCCACGCTGCCAAAAATCAGGGACAGCAGCGGTCTGCGCAGGGCAAGACAAAAAATCATAACTGCAGAGGAAATAGCAGCCACAATAAATGTCAGCTGCCGCGCCGCTTCATTGGCATTTTCTCTGTCTCCCTGTCCGATATACTGGGAACAGATGATTGTTCCTCCGGCTGCCAGTGCATAAAAAGCCTGAATAACCAGTATATTAATGGCATCCACCAGAGACACGGCTGATATCGCCGCGGAACCCACATTGCTTACCATCATACTGTCCGCTGTTCCCATAAGAGAATTTAAAAGCTGCTCCACAATCAGCGGTGTCAGAAGACGGCGCAGTTCTTTGTTGCTGAACATATGTGTTTTCGTCATTTGTGTTCCCCCGCAAAAAATCAGGCGTTTCCAGACAGTCCGGCCGGCAAAGGCCGGGATTGCTGAAAACGCCTTTTTCTAAACAAAATATTTCTGCAGTATCTTTATGACGCTGCATGTGCGGAGCTGCCGGCAACAGCCTCTGCACTGTTATCATGACCAAACAGCCGGCGAATTCCCTGGATTGCCACAATAACTCCCAGAATCAGCAGAAGTATTGCGAATATAAGCTGCAGAGTATTTCCCAGGCTGAGCCCTGTTGTCACAAAAGCGCCTCCCAGCTTCA
The DNA here is from genome assembly GCA_944384125.1 of uncultured Lachnospiraceae bacterium. Lineage (GTDB taxonomy): Bacteria > Bacillota > Clostridia > Lachnospirales > Lachnospiraceae > Otoolea. Next base: position 15,304 of record CALWSF010000025.1, read on the forward strand.
CAATCGTCATTCCCAAAGCTGTAAATGTTACCGCCATCATAAAGAACATCGGTATCCACAGCATTGCTCCCTGTCTTTTCGTCTTTTTGAGGAAAACCGCACATGCAACCAGAGCAAGGACTGAAAGAAGCTGATTAGCTGAACCGAACAGCGGCCAGATTTCCGCATATCCTACTTTCGCCAGAAGATACGCCAGAACCAGCGTAATTATGGTGGCAAAATATTTATTCGTCATCAGTTTAATAAATCCATTAGACTCTTTTTCCTCATCTTCCTGGAAAAATTCCTGGAAAGACAGACGGCCGACACGTGCAACTGAATCGAGAGACGTCAGCGCAAACGCTGATACCGCCAGATTAATCAGCGTAAATACCAGATTGTACGGAAGACCTGCCACAGTCAGGAAATTGGCTATGGCACCCGCAAATATCTGAGGCTGTGTTGTGAGGCCGGCCGCCGCCGCCTCTCCGTCAGCAAAGGATGCAACCGCAATCAGAGCAATAACTGCCAGCATACTCTCCATCAGCATGGCACCAAATGATACAGGAAGCATATTCCGTTCATTCTTAATCTGCTTGGAAGCCGTACCGGAAGATACCAGAGAGTGGAAACCGGAAACAGCACCGCAGGCAATCGTTACAAACAGAATCGGGAACAGATACTGTCCATCCACATTAAATCCATTAAACGCATTCAGATTGCAGGACGGGTTTGAAATAAATACTCCGGCAATAGCCGCAACAATCATAAAAACAAGAAGATAGCTGTTCAGATAATCTCTCGGCTGAAGAAGGCTCCATACAGGCGTGACAGATGCAACAAGCACATACAGGAATATAATAATATGCCAGGTAGAACGCTCTATGTAAACAGGAAAAGCCAGACCTGCCGCTACACCAACTACGAGAAGAACAATAGCAAGAACAGTATTGGCCCATTTCCCCAGTTTTCCATACTTTAAAATCATACCGAGAGCAACTGCTTCCACAATAAAAAGCATGGACGTCATTGCTACTGCTCCGTTGGCCTCAATCGTTGTTGTGACCCCGTCAACGGTCGAAAATCCATTGAACGTGCCGGCAACAACATCTGCAAAGGCTGCAACCACGAGAATACAGAAAAGCCAGCAGAATGCCAGAAAGAGTTTTTTCCCCAGCTTTCCGATATACTCCTCAATTATGTAGCCAATTGTACGGCCTTTATTTTTCACAGATGCATACATGGACGCAAAATCCTGTACGGCTCCGAAAAATACTCCGCCGATCAGAATCCACAAAAGAACCGGCAGCCATCCGAAAATAGCAGCCTGAATTGGTCCGTTAATCGGACCGGCACCTGCAATTGAAGCAAACTGATGTCCGAACACCACATTTGTGTCTGCCGGAACATAATCCACTCCGTCCTCCATCTCATAAGCAGGTGTTTTTGCCTTGGGGTCAATTCCCCATTTCCGTTCCAGGTAACGTCCGTAAATCAGATACGCACCGCCCAGAACGACTAATGCAATTACCATCATCAAAATTCCACTCATACATCATTTCCCTCTTTCTTTGATGTCTGTATTCCATCATAACACAGAAAAACCTGACGGCGGACTTCCGAAAAATAAAAAAACTCTGCAGCGATTTCTCGCTGCAGAGACGAAATTTTTCGCGGTACCACTCTGTTTGCCGTATTCATACGGCCTCTCACTCCACCCGCAGATCTCACTGTACCTGCCGAGCAGTCGCTTCTGTAACGGGAAGCTCCCGCCTTTCCCTACTCTTCCTTATTTCAGAAAAGGGGCTCCGGGGTGATGTTCCGGCAGTCTTCGCACCGCCTCACACCATCCGGCGGCTCTCTGAATTGATATGGCTGTCTGACGCGTCCCCGTCTATGCCTTCTGTATTATTGATAATGTTTTATCATTTTAAAGAGCTGATGTCAATTACCATTTCCCCAAAAGTTTTTATTTTTTTTATATAATTTTTATATATTTTTTCAGAGCCTCTCTGCAGCCTCCATTGCCAGGGCTGAACGCTCGCATTCCTCCGCCAGCATGGTTATCTGCCAGCAAAGAGAACTCCCCTTCATATACTCTGCTGCATAGCTGAGCCCGTTTGTTTTCTCATCCAGATAAGGGCGGTCAATCTGCTTCGGATCTCCCAGAAGAATAATTTTTGTATCCTTTCCCGCACGGGTAATTATTCCTTTAATCTGCCCCGGCGTCATATTCTGGGCTTCATCTATAATCAGATATGTTTTCACAATGGAACGTCCCCGGATATAATTGAGAGCCTCAGCCTGAATAATGCCGCGGTCAAACAGCTCTTCAATTTTTCCCTGCAGTTCTCTCTCATCCTCATAGCGCGCATCTTCATTGGAATCGATCAGCTGTTCCAGATTGTCAATAACAGGACGCATCAGCGGAGATATCTTTTCCTGCTCCGTACCCGGCAGAAAACCAATATCAGAGTCAAACTGTGCATTGGGCCGGCACACCAGAATCCTCCTGTATTCCCCCGTTGGATTGTTTACAAGCTTCTCAAGCCCTACCGCAAGAGCATAAAATGTTTTACTCGTCCCGGCAGCTCCTTTCACAATAACAAGAGGAGCTTTCTTTGCAGGCTGCATCAGAGCTTCCTGCAGGAAATACTGTCCGACATTCCTGGGTCTGACCCCATACGGATGGCTTTTTCTGTAGGTCAGTTCCTGAATTCTTCCCCGCTCCACACGACCAAGCTGAGTTTTTTTTGAGGACTGATCCGCCTGCACAATCACAAACTCATTTTCCTCCAGTGTGGGAACAGTGCAGTTTCCCTCCAGATCAGACTCATACACATCCTCCACAGAAATTCCTTTTTTCCTGAATTCTTTAAACCGCTCTTCCGCTGCATACACAGTCCTTCTGCCTGTATACAGACCATCCGGTGCTCCCACCTGTTCAGCCGAAAAATCATCCGCCCGGATACCCAGCATCTGTGCTTTGAGACGGAGTACCAGATCTTTAGTTACCAGAATAACCTGTTCATCACAGGAATCCGAAAGTCCTTTACAGACTTTTAAAATTCTGTTGTCTGATTTTTCTTCCGGCAAATCCCGCGGAAGTTCCACATCAATAAAATTCTTTTCTATCCTGAGCATCCCGCCGCTTTCCAGCTTTACTCCCTGAAGAAGATTTCCCGACAACCGGTATTTTTCCAGAAAACGAATTGCTTTCCTCGCATTTATTCCTCTTTCTCCATCTGATTTTTTCAGATTGTCAAGCTCCTCCAGGACAACAAGAGGAAGAACAACATGATTATCCTCAAAACACTCCAGAGCATCCGGTCTCTGAATTAACACATTTGTATCCACCACATAAAGCTTTACCATTTCCAGGCCTCCCTCAAAGAAGTTTCTGCTCATACATATGTCTGACATTGTCTTTCATTTTTCATTTTATCAGACATATGTAAAACTTCTGTGGAACTCCCAGTAAATCTACGTAAAATAGGGGATAAATTTTCCGAAAATCCCCTGTATCATATCACAGTTCCCCCAATAAAAAAGGGGGCCGGTCAGACATCCGAAAAAAGGACGGCCGGCCGGCTAAAAGTGTAGAACAAAAGGGGCTGATTAAGAAACAATTACAGCAATTCCTGCTGTCTGGCTCCCTGAACGCCTATAACATCCTGATCTGCCATAGACAAAGAGCCTTATTCAAATTTTATTTAAGCTTTCCAATTTCATCAAACCGCTTGTAAGCATCAACAACAGCATTGATTACGCTGCTTCTGAATCCTGTATCCTCCAGCGTCTTTACTCCGATCATAGCAGGACCGGCCGGAGAGCACACATCATCTTTGAGGCCTTCCAGATGCTTCTCACTCTGAAGGAACAGCTGAACTGTTCCAAGAATACCTTCCAGTGCATACCGTCTGGCCTGCGGTCTTAAAAGGCCATTATAAACACCTGCATCTGCAAGAGAGTTTGCAAACATTGCAATAAATGCCGGAGAGGTTGATGTAAGCACTGTTCCTGCAACAAACTGTGAAGCCGGAAGACTGTCAAATCCGCCTGCCTCACGGAGAATATAGCGGAACTCATCCTCCTGCTCTTTTGTATAGCTGTCTCCCTGCTCAATCAGAATAAATCCTTTTCCGATCAGGCAGGCCGTGTTCGGAAGAATACGGATTACCGGAACGTTTTTGCCTTCCAGCTCCAGTTCCTTTACATAAGTAGTCGTCTCCACACCTGCAACGATGGATACAATGATCTTCTCCTCGCCGGCAGCTGCGCATTTCTGGAATACAGGTTTAACTTCCTGCAGAACACTCTTTAAGAACTGAGGCTTTACACAGAATACAACGTAGTGAGCCGACTCAATAGCCTCGCCGTTTGTCTCAACAAAATTGCAGCCCAGATCCTGTGCCAGCTTCATACCCTTATCGCGGACAACGTCCGTAAGTACAACCTCAGACGGATCAATTCCCTTGCAGGCTGCGGTAGCCAGGGCTGTTCCCATTGTGCCGCTTCCGATAAAAGCTATTTTCTTCATGTCAGATTTTCCTCCTCATATTGTCAAAAATAAAATGCTTTCCCCGGAACGCATCTTCATTCAGGGTTCAGCAATCAAATAAACTTTTCCTTAAACTCCTGTACATGTTCTTTCTGAACCTGCATCAGGCGCTCCTTATCGCGCTCCCGGATATAACGGTAAATATTTTCATGCTGATGAATATTCATATCATCAATCGAAGCAAGACTTACCCTGTTCAAAAACAGAAGCCTCATACTCAGATCCTGATAATTATTCATTTCCTTTTCCAGAAACGGATTTTTTGTCATGGCGGAAACCGTCCGGTGAAACTCCCGATCCAGAAGCACCCGCTTTTCCTGGGAAGATTCATTTCTCAGCGCTTCCAGATTTTTCTCAAGATGCCTGAGATCCTCCTCCGTACGGTTCAGTGTCGCAAGCTCTGATTCAAGTGGCGCAAGAGCAAACCGCATCTGATAAACAGACTCCATATCATAAAGGGATATCTCGTTTACCATAATGCACTGTCTGGGTATGATTTTTACAAAATTCTCCCAGGCAAGACGATTCAGAGCTTCCCGAATCGGAGTCCGGCCGAGGCTCAGTTTTTCCATCAACTCCGCCTCGACCAATACCTGACCAGGTTTTAACTCCGCCGTAATGATCATCATTTTAATTTTTTCATAAGCTATATCGCTGACTCGCATCCTTCTTCAATTTTCCCCCTACCGTAAATGAATGTTGCGCTTACCTTCTCAATGCTCCTACGCTGTCATGCTCAACCCGCCAGGCGCGTAACTACTTTCATTATATCGAATATGGAAATTAAATTCAATTATTCCTTAGTCTACCGAGGGTATTTTTTGCGAAACAGGAAACAGCCTATTGTTTGTTACTCAGCGCTTTTGAGGGCTTTCTCATAGGCCTCCTCTGCCGATATTCCACTGTGCCATACATCAGCAATGGCATCTGCAATCGGAAGGGGATCTGCATCATTATACATAATGTTGCGGCCAAGAAGAATTCCTCTGATATTGTCATTTAACCCAATTTCCTTAGTATATTCCTTTACTACATCGATGGGCTCACTCTTTACCTCATCCGGAACCACCAGCACGGGACAGGTAGTAGCCGAAGTCGGAACATGATATTCGTTATTCAGCGGAACTTCGATCCACTTGCCTACGCCTCTGCAGCCAAGTGCACCAACGACGCCGACCACTTTGCAGAGACTCTCAGAATCTGTCTTCATGGCAAAACCACTCTCTGTTGTCTCTACATAGAGCGCTTCAATAAAGATGGGAAGTCCGGCCTTCTCCGCCTCATTGACAGCATCCGCACAGTAGCGAACTGTATTCTTGCACCGCTCATCCATGGGGTTTAAGCGAATCATAAATTTCACGCCATCCATGTTAAGTTTTGCAAGTCTCTCTACCGTATAGCAGGCAGGCATATCGTCCATCTCCCAGACAGTATTTTTAAGTCCGCCTCTGTTCACGGTACCAACCAGCATCTTTCCGTCCAGGAACGCCTTTCTTCCGCGCTCTCTGCAAAGTTTATTGAGAATTATCAGATCTTCAATAACATCCGGCGTCGCCTCGATACCGTCAATCCGATCACTCTGCAGCATACGCACGAGCCGTGTAAGATATTCTCTGCGGTTGCTGAGCCCTATGGGGTTGCCTTTATACTCATTGATCATTCTTGCATTGTGATCCGCCGCCGCAAAAACCAGACACTCATGGGGATATCCCGTTTTTTTTCTGCAGCATGCTTCCTGCTCGATTACTTCAGGATGAAACGCTTTTATACGGTTCAGCTCCTGAAAAATCTCTCTGTCTAAAAATTGTGCGCAATCAAATTTCACGTCTTTTCCTCCGCCTTACAGATGGTTTTATTCTTCAAAATTAATAATTGCATCAATCTTGTCTCTTCCGCCTACTTTGTCTGCCCACTGATCATATACAGTCTGTGCAGCATCGATGAACGGCTGGCGATCCGGCTCAGTAATATTGATTCCCTCTTCTTTCAGAAGTTCAAGGCACTCAGCCTCAGATGCCGTGTAAAGCTCTCTCTCCTTGTCAATGAACTCACGTGTGCACTCGTCTACAATCTGTCTGTGCTCGTCTGACAGAGAATCATAGAAGGACTTTGCGACAACGCAGATTCCCAGGTCGTTATTCCAGCCAACCATAGCCCAGTTGGGAGCAGCCTCATAGAATTTCTTGGAATAGTAGTTTGTATTTGCAGCTTCAGCTCCGTCGATAATATTCTGCTCAAGAGCGGTGTAAAGCTCGCCGTATGCCATTGGAAGCGGGCTGGCGCCAAATGCGGAGAAGGAATCCAGCTGTACCTGATTCTCCATGGTACGAATCTTAAGACCCTTCATATCTTCAATGCTGTTAATCGGTTTGGTCGTCGTCATAATATGACGGGTTCCCAGATCCATAAAGCCCATCAGATGGAAGCCCTTTGCCTCAACCTCATCTGCAAATCCCATTCCGATCTCCTCGGAATCAAGTGCTGCATACATATGATCCTTATCTTCCCACAGGAACGGAAGGCAAAGAATGTTGATCTCCGGAACAAAGCTTGAGAACGGTGCAACTGATGTCATGGCCATTTCTACGGTACCCAGCTGCATTCCTTCAATTACATCACGCTCATTTCCCAGCTGGTTGTCAGGATATACCTCTACCTTGATCTCTCCGTTGGAACGCTCCTCCACGATTTCCTTGAAATAGTTTGCAGCTTCAGCCGGCGGCTCAGATGCAGCCTGGGAAAGAGACAGCTTGATAATAACCTGCTCTCCGCCGGATGCGGAACCGGAATCTGCAGCGCCTGCATTTCCTGCAGCTGCTGTATCTGAAGTTGATGAGGAACCGCCGCAGGCTGTCAGAGTTCCTGCCGCCATCATAACTGCCATTGCCAATCCAACTACACGTTTCGCTCTTTTCATAATTCTATATCCTCCTTCCAAAAATCACTTACCCGATCATCATCTGAGGCAGCCAGAGATATGTCTGCGGCAGATACGTAACAATCAATAATACTACAAGCATGGCCAGAATTACCGGCGGCACAAACCGCACCACCTCACGGACACTCTTTCCTGTCAGTCCACAGGCCACAAACAACGTCGCTCCGTATGGAGGCGTTACATAACCGATTGCCAGGTTGATACAAACGATAACACCAAAGTGAATCGGATCAATTCCGTAAGCCGTTGCAACCGGGAAGAAAATAGGCATCAGCACGATAATAGCTGAGAAGCTCTCCATAAACATACCTACAATAAACAGAACCACATTGAGGAAGATAAGGAACTGCCACTCTGCTGTAATGTAGCTGTTCAGGAAACCAATCAGGAGCTGCGGTACCTGTTTTGCTGTGATAAACCAGGCAAAGATGTATGCTGCACCTGTAATAATCATAATGCTTGCAGCGGTTACTGCAGATTTAATAAAGATTCCCGGAAGATCTTTCAGAGTAATCTCTTTGTAAATGAACATACCTACCAGGAAGCCGTAAAGAGTTGCAACTGCTGCCGCTTCTGTTGCAGAGAAAACACCGCTGATGATACCGCCGATAATGATTATCGGAAGGCCAAGGCCCGGCAGTGCTGAGAACAATGTTCTTCTGGCCTCTTTGGGATCAAATTTTGTTGTCTGGAGATAAGCATCTCCGCCTCTTGAAGCATGAATATAAGAATAAACCATCAATGCAAGGCCAATCATAACACCCGGGATAAATCCGCCCAGGAAAAGCTGACCAACGCTCGCTCCGGTAGAGTATCCGATAAGTACCATCAAAATACTTGGTGGGATAATCGGTCCGATACTTCCGGCTGCGGATAACAGAACCGTTACAAAGCTCATGTTATAACCTTTTTCACGGAAAGCCGGCGTCATAATAGAACCGATTGCTGCTGTTCCGGCCGTAGCAGATCCGGAAATTGCAGCGAAAATCATAGAAGCCAGAACGGCAACCATCGCAAGACTTCCTTTTACAAAACCAATGGATGCGTTGGCAAATTTTACAATTCGCTTGGACATACCGCCCTGATCCATCAGATTTCCTGCCAGCATGAACATGGGGATTGCCATGATAGGCCAGCTGTCAAGTCCTGCAAACATTCTCTGTGGTACAAGTGTAAGAGGGAATGTACCCTCCAGCATTATCGACATGGTCGTTCCCATTCCAAGAGCTACAAAGATGGGAGCGCCCAACAGAATGCATCCTAATATCGCGAAAAAAAGAAATCCTATCATTCTTTAGCCTCCCTTCAGTCCAGAAATTCTCTCGGTGCGTCCATATCATCTTTAAAACGGAACCGATTTACAAGTGTTATAAGCTGCTCAATAATCATCAGTATACCGCCCGTTGGAAATGCAGCATATATAAGTGCCATCGGCACCTGCATAGCGGGAGAGGTCTGAGCCATTGTTGTCTGCACTACCTGAATTCCATAAAACGTCATTATGCCAAGAAAAGCAATTGTCAGAACATCAACCAGGAGTGTCAGAACATGTTTGGGGCCTTTGGGAAGAGCCGCCGTTAAAACATCAACCTGCAGATGTGCCCGGTTACGCATCGCAATACCTGAGGCCAGAAGAACCAGCCATATCATCAGATATCTCGCCATCTCTTCCGTCCACCTGAGCGGGCTCTGCATAACAGACCGGAAGAACACCTGTATAAGTACCGTAATCGTCATCGCCGCAAAAAGCAGAATAACCGCCCAATCATTTACTTTCCGAATAATTCGGAGCACCGGATTATCCGTTTTTTCCATGTTAATCCCCCTTTCAGAAGCAACCCTGTTTACAGATGGACCTGCGCGGCAAGATACCGCACAGGTCCATCTGCCGTTCCTCACATAATCTTAAATCTTTCTCTCAAGACCGGTTCTCTCATAATAGGAATCCGGAATATCCTTCGGATCTTTGTACATTACCATCACGCATTTTCCGTCGCTCCCGATTGCCGGAACATCCATGATGAACAGAGGCCAGCCAAACCATTTATACCAGCCAAACTCCCACATGGTGGTGCAGTTCTGGCAGTAGCACTGGAAACCTTCTCTGTTGTAGCAGCGGGGATCCGGTTTATCAAGAGTCTGGATCTTATCCTGACATTCTGTTACCAGCCAGCCACCGCTGTTGCAGCGCTGAAGTGTGAAGGTAATCTTCTCTTCATCCTCTTCCCAGATCTGATCGCCGTTGTCATGAAGAGCAGACCACAGAACTGCACGATTCTCCAGGAAATCCTCGATCGGGAAATCTTTGTATGTAGCCTCTCCTGCTTTATATTTCTCCATCCAGTCATGAAGGCAGGGCGGATAGCACCAGAGTGCATAATCTTCCATGCATTCATAAATCGCCTCATCGGGAGCCCATTTCTTAAAGTTAACCAGTGTCTGGTTTACCCAGCGAACTGCGAAATGATGGAATCCTGTCTTCTTTTCAACATTCAGCTTATGAAGCTCCAGGGCCTTCTCCATATCGCCGGCCTTGATAGCAGCTTCCAGCTTATCGATATTGCGGACTGCATAATCGTTTCTTACTTTTTCAAGAACTTCTGTGTACATCTTCTTTTCCATAAAACTTTTCTCCTTCCAAGAGGTTCAGCTCCCGCGGGATACCCGACATCCTGCGGGGCATACCTCTGTTTTTTAATAATTTATTTTTTATTACCAGGCTGTCTTCTTGCCGAATTTCTCATCTTCCTTGATCGGGAACTTCACTTCCTGTCCCAGGTCGCTGGACTGATAGATTGCACGGATAAATTCAAGAGTTCTTCTTCCTTCTTCTCCATTTACCATCGGCTCACGGTCTTCTTTGATGGCATGGATAAAGTCGGTAAGCTGTCTTCTGTGATTCTCAGTTGCAACATATCCTGCACCGGTAGCTGTATCGCCGGAATCTACTTTCTCTTTTGTCAGGTAGTCGTCCTCATTCATGCCGTCTACCTTCCACTCTACGATCTCTTCCTCTACAATCTTGATAGTTCCCTTTTCTCCGTGAATCTCAATATGTCTCGGATATCCCGGGCGAACTGCGCTGCTGCTGATCAGGCTTCCCAATGCGCCATTCTTAAATTTGAATACGGCATTTGCCACATCATCAACCTCGATATCAGGATGAAGTGTTGTCATGTAATTTCCTGTCAGGCGCTCAACATCGCCCACCAGATAAAGCATCAAATCGATGAAATGTACTGTCTGGCTAATCAGAGAGCCGCCGCCCTCGCCTTTCCATGTTCCGCGCCATGCGCCGGAAGCATAGTACTCATCACTGCGGAAGCATTTACCGGAGCAGTCTACTGAGAGAAGCTTTCCAAGCTTTCCTTCATCAAGAGCTTTCTTTATCATCTGTGCCTGATCCATGAACCGGTACATGAAGATAACTCCAAATTTAACTCCAGCTTCCTTGCAGGCTGCAATCATACGATCCGCCGCATTGCAGTCAACCGAGATAGGCTTTTCGCACATTACATGCTTACCAGCCTTTGCACAGTCAACAACCATCTGCTCATGCAGAAATGGAGGTGTAACTACGCAGACAGCATCGATATCATCGCGCTTCAGCATCTCCTTGTAATCTGTGTAATAAGACGGAATATTGTACTCCTCAGCAAATTTCTTTGCTACATCCTCTTTCACATCACAGAATGCTACAATCTCCGCTTCCGGAATGTCACGAAGCGCTCCTGCGTTTAAAGGACCTGCCATGCCGCCGCCGATAATGCCAAATCTGATCTTCTCGCTCATTTCCTTTTTTCCCGTTCCTTTCTCCTGATTCTTGATTCTGATTTTTCTTGTCTTTTAACTTTCAGCACATGCACTGTTTCTTAAATGGTGTTTTTAATATATTTCAGATATCTTGCTGATATATTAGCACATCCCTAAGAATATTTCAATACATTTTTTTCATTTTTCCCAGTTTTTTTCATGATCTTATCGTCTTTTTTAGTTACTTTATCCTAACACTTGATTAACTCAGTATTTATAATATTAATTCGCAAATACATTATGCCGAGTAAACTTATGTAAATCAGGCTATCTGTCACACAAATGCACAAACCGCACTGTATTCATCCCCATAAAAAAATCGCTGCCGTCTCCGGCAGCGATTTTTCCCCGTTCTCCCTGTTTTACAGAGAAACCACTGTTGCTTTATGAAATACATGAGGCAGAAATACTTTCAAAAGCTTTTCCGTTTTAATCTTAATATGTGTTGTATTGGCTCCCGGGTTGCAGGCAAACCACTCCGCATCTGCCACTTCCCGATCAATAACAACCTGAACCAGCCGATCACGGTCGTTTAACACACTCATAATCGTAGCACTTCCCGGTTTTACGCCCAGTTTTTCCTCCATGCTCTCTGCAGAAGCAAAAGATACTCTGGAGCATCCCACTTTTTCACAGAAAGTTTTTGTATCAAAATGCTTGTCTGCCGGCAGAACCGCCAGATAGAAACACGTTTTCTTTCTATTGCAGAGCACAATCGTCTTGCGGATCTCCGCCCCCAGCTTTTCGCCTATTTCCACGCACTCTTCCATTGCCTCCACGGAATCATTATCTACTCTCTCAAACGGAATATTCAGTTTTTTTAATTCCTCATACACTCTTGACTCCAGATCTCCTCTCTGATCTTCGGGGGCTGTCGTATAAACCTCACTGATAAACATATTTTTCTCTCCTTTTTCCCTTAATGAAATATGCTGCCGGCAAAATAAACATCCCCATCTCCATGACCGGCAGAACAAAGCGGGGATCCTGAGACGGACATGCCAGCATCATAAAAGCTGTATTCATCGCCCCAGGAAAAATAATCATTAGAAATTCCCATCTTTTTTTGATAATAAATACGGCTGCCGCAAACACCAGCAAAAATGCCCAGATTCCGCCCCGGTAATACAAAAACGAAACAAAGGGCTGTTCCTCCAGCCCATACTCCAGCTGTCCTAAAATCCGGGCCAGAACTGTATCCTCCGTTATCAGATGGCGTTCTTCCAGTTCCGGCTGATCTGACGGCGTATAGTACCCCGCCACAGTCCATTCATAGCCGTCAGCCGGCCTTGCTGTCTGCCAGATAATAGAGGTAATTCGAAACAGAGCTGAAACATAAGGGATTGGCGCCCGAACCAGCATGCGAAGATTCAGCTTCACAATTTCCCAGCCGTAAGCATTATCCACACGGTTGATCCTGTCCCCTATAATTCCACCGCCCCGCGCCAGATTATCTGCAAAATAGGTATCCAGCTCGTATGCCTCGACCCATTCATCCATGGTCATCAGCCTTTCAGCAACCTCCCGATCTTTCTCATCAAAAAGCTCGGGATGCTCTGATGCCAGATTTCCCGTGATGTAAAGAGGTACCGTAAACTTGATATAATCCGGATTTTTCTGCATATTCAGAACGCCATATCCATACCCGTAAACCACCGAAACGTAGACAGCACCCGCAAAAAGAACACTTCCCAGAAGAACGCGCCAGCTGCGATTTTTTTTCAGAAACAGATAAACAGCCGGAACCAGAAGGCACACCGCTGCTGTAATAATGCCCATATGACGGAATATCCCCACTCCCGCCGCAAACAGCGCAAGACATACCGCCCCTTTCCGATCAGTCCGCCCCGTATGGAGAATCCGGAAAAGCTCTGCAATGTATCCCAGCATACACATGGAGAATACTACATCCTTATACATGACTCCCAGGTAGAGCAGCGGAACAAACAGAGCTGTATTGACAATCAGATAAATCCTTGCCGCTCTTTCCGAGTCAAGGCATTCCCGCAGGATTGCAAGATTTCTTCTGACGATAAGCAGCCAGAAAACTGTCTGAACAATACAGACAGAAAAGGGATGGCGAATAATCGGCGAAGCCAGGGTCATACACAAATCAACAAATGAAATATAACCAATCGTATGCCAGTCCGCCCAGCTCCCTGTCTCAATTACATCGTACACTGTCATTGCATCCGGCGAAGGACGAAACGGAAAATTCGCAAGAAGGAACAGAACCGCCAAAACAACATAAACGCGAAAAATCCGTTTTGTGCCGCAAATCTCCGGGCACCACAGACCGGCTTTCCTTTCGGAAAAACATCTCAGACAGTAACAGACAGTAATAAAGACAGATATCCCCAGAAATAAAACATAAAACAGGCCTCTGACACCTGAAAAAATTTCATTTCCCAGAATCTCAAATACGGACAGCATCAGTAAAAATAAAACCGTCAGAGGAATGCCGGCAGCTGTCTCTGTTCGATCCGGTATAATATCTCCCCTCTTATACCAGACAATCAGACATGCAGAAAAAATCGGAATCAGAGAAACAATCAGCGTATGATTGCAGTTCTCCGGCGGGGCAGATAAAATAAAAAAAGCGAATATCCCAAAGAGTATCCAAAAAAACAGGCGAATTACTGCATAACCATGTATTTTTACCATTTTTCCCTCCACAGATGTCCAGTCATCCATTGATTATCCGTGCACACTTCACTCAGAAAGACAAACTATGGTATATTATACAGGATTCCCCTTTTCTTTTCAATCCGCATACAAGCTCAGGTGTGCGCAAACGCGCACACCTGGCCCAAGGACATTCTCAGTCAGACCGGTTTTCGTCTGACTTTTCGGGAAACAGCCTCCTCACTAAACGGCACAGAACCGCAGGCTGTTTCCCCTCTCATATAGTCTTAGCCGCAGCTGCAGCCATAAAGTGATTTCTGCTCCGTACGACCTATAATTTCATCCTGGACATCGCGTCCCAGTTCCGTAAAGTATGCCGTATAACCGGCAACACGAACCAGAAGTCCTCTGTAATCATCGGGATTCTTCTGTGCAGCAAGAAGGGTCTCACGGTTAATTACATTAAACTGTACATGGAATATTCCCAGTGAACACATGCTCTTAAGGAGAGCCATCATCTGAAGGATACCGTTCTCGCTGTTCAGCATTTCCGGCTCAACCTTCATATTCAGAAGAGTTCCCTGTACAAAACGGGCGTGCGGCAGATGTGCCACTGATTTAAGCACAGAGCCCGGTCCATTAATATCCGTACCGCCATTGGGGCTGACACCATCTGCCAGAGGCTTCCAGGCATTTCTTCCATACGGAAGCGCTCCTACCTCCAGACCAAACGGCGTGTTTCCGGATACTGGCAGAATACCTGGTGTCATTGTGCCAAACTTGCTCTTGTAGCTCTCTATCTCATCCGCAATAAAGGTAAACATCTCTCCGGCAATATCATCTACCATCTCATTGTCATTGCCATATTTAGGTGCATTCTGGCACAGCTCCTGCACATCCTCATATCCCTTGAAGTCATTGTCCAGAGCAGCCACCATCTTCTCCATGGGAACTTCGCCTGTCTCATATACAAGCTGACGCACAGCAGCCATACTGTTGATCAGATCGGCCACACCAATCATGATTATACCGTTGCCGCAGTTGTACTTTGCTCCGCCCCAGGCGTAGTCCTTGCAGTTCTCAATACAGTCACGGAAGGAAAGTGACAGAGCCGGTACAATACGATCCATACATACATCATCGATCACATGGCTTCCTTTTACAACCGCACGAACCGCATAGCGAATCTGATTCTTGACAGCCTCTTTAAATTCCTCATATGTCTTGAAAGAAACCGGATTACCCGTCTCAACAGAAACTTTCTTTCCGCTCTTTCTGTTGATTCCGTTGGTCATAACGAACTCAATCATGCCGCCCAGATTAATATCGGCAAGCGCCGTATAGTGGCGAAGACGTCCCTCAAGGTTTGTCTCAACACAGCCGCAGGGATTCCAGTCCAGAGCCTCGCGAAGCGGAATGCCTTTGTTCATAATCATGCGGATTCCCACATCATCGTTGTGGAATGCCGGGAAACCGGTTCCCAGACGGATAAGCTCAACAACCTTTCTCAGGAACTTGTTGGGATTTTTCGCCATGCTGTAACGCACAGAGAGGGACGGCTGATAAAGCCGCACATCCATGGTGGCCTGAAGGATCAGATAAGACAGATCATTTACTGCATCCTGTCCCTCAAGGGTCACCCCGCCTACACATACATTCTGGAACATTGGATAGCCGGCTGCAAACTCCGCCGTAACCGCATCCTGGAACAGACAGGGCTCTGAGAACTTAATCCACAGACAGTCAAGAAGCTCCTGCGCCTTTTCCTCTGTGAGGATCCCGCTCTCTATGTCAGCTTTATAATAGGGATAAAGGTACTGATCCATTCTTCCCGGATTGTAGCTGGCTGCATTCTGCTCCATGAAAATACTGATCTGATAGAGATAAAGAGACTGCAGTGCCTCCTGGAAGGTACGGGCCGGATAGCGCGGAACACGGTGGCACGCCTCTGCAATAGAAAGAAGTTCTTTCTTTCTCGTCTCATCTTTCTCTTCAGCAGCAAGACGCTCTGCTTCTACAGCATACCGCTCTGCCAGTTCACAGATTCCCTCTGCAGAAATAAGCATGGACTCCAGATAATGTTTCTTCTCAATATCTCCCGGAACCGTCTCATCAAGCTTCGCCATTCTGGCTCTGATAGTATCACAGATACTCTCAATTCCCTCTTCAATAATCTGGCGGTAACCGGCAGTCGTCTCGCCCCAGCCGCGGACAGCCTTTCTGTTTATATAAACCTGTCCTGCATCGCGCAGTTCACGGCAGTCATCCGGAATCTGCTTGAGCCATGCCTCATATGTGGAACGCCCCTCCCAGTAAGGCTTAATCTCCTTTAAAAACAGTTCTCTGTCTTCAGAGCGCAGATAAAACGGATCATACTTTCTCGTACTGATGGTATCCAGCTCCTCATCCAGAATAGACCAGCAGGTATCTGCACAGAGAATTCCGCCGCGCATCTTGCTTCCCGAACAGCCGACAATCAGCTCCTGATCCCAGATTTTTACCGTCTTTTCACGGCACTGTTTGCGAAACGCCTTTGCTTTTCGGATGCACAGAGGCTCTCCGCCCGTCTCACGGAAACTCTCCGTCAGAATCCTTGCATTTTCCAGGTCCATTTCCGGTGTCGTATGTACAACACGGTTTTTCATATATTCGATTCGATCCATGTAATTCATAGCATTCCATCCTTTCGTTTTTTCTGTTTCTACTGACATTTTATCGCGGCTCCTGTAAAAACACTATGAATACATTGACTAAAAATATGAAAATCCTGACATTTTATTCTATGTACCACATTCAGTGTCCCGGTGTTCCCGGAGAATTTTTCTATTTTTTATTTCTGTATTCTTTCGGAGTCATCCCTGTTTTCTTCCGGAAATACTGTATAAAATGGCTGGCATCACTGAAACCCGTCTCAGCTGCCACCTCTGTGACAGATTTTTCACTTCCGTTTAAAAGCTCCATAGCCTGGGTTACCCGGTAGCGAAGCAGATACTGCCCGGGACTCTCACGGACCATCTCCCGGAAACACCGGCAGCATTCGCCCTCGCTTACATTGGCTGCCTGAGCAATCTCGCACAGCTGGATTGGATTCATATAATTTTCATGAATAAAAGAGAGCATGGACTGAATCCGCTCCTGCTTGCGCACCCGGCTCCTTGACGGTGTCCGGACACTCTCCATATTGGTTATCATGCGATACCAGATTCCGGTTATCAGAAGAGAGACAAGATATTCCGGTCTCTCTTTTTTTTCAGCTGTTTTTTCTCCGGAAACCGTTTTTTTTGTCTGCTCCTCCTCCCTCTCCTTTCCTGTCATGACCTCCTGCAGCTTCCACAGCATATCCAGAATCTCGGCCTGCCATGGAACCTCCCTTTTAAATACCAATGCCGGAAACGCATAGTTTCCCGTAAAGGGCAGGACGTCATCCTGCTCCATTCTGCTGCCTGCGAAAAATCCCAGCATTTTATCCGGAAAGTTAAAGCTCACATACCGGCCGCCATCCGTAAGCTCTGTAGTAATATGAAGGAAGTTCCTGTTAATAAAAATTGCCTCTCCTTCCCTGAGCCTGTACACCAGGCCGTTTACCTGCATTCCCATAGCCCCCGACGTGACAAGTGTTACCTGCAGTTCTTCATGCCAGTGCAGATCCAGATAACCGCGCCCCTGCGGGATTATTTTTTCTTTCGTTACAATATACATTCCCACCGGAAACGCAGTATCCCGGTACCGGTTAATCTCATGAAGCTCCCGTATAGCCTCTGTGCTTTTTTCTTCTGTTACAGGCATATGCCCTCCTTACCTTCCGTCCTGTCCCCCGGTCTTATGACGCAGCCCCGCAGATTAACAGCACCTCCATGTTCCCGCAGAAGCTCTGCCAGACCATCCATAGCTTTTTCCGGTTCTTTTGATGCGTCAAAAAAATAGACTGCCGTAAAAATATCCCTCATCCCGTCTCTCAGCATGGCTCTCTGGCTGTCACTGGTGGGATTTCCAAATGGCCCCTGTGAATCATAGAGTACCGGGAGACAGCCAATATTTATGCTGCTCTTTCTGATGCCGTCATAATGTGTGCCCTCCGGAGCCCGTCTTAGTGTCACATCGCCGGTTATCTTTTCCGTGTCGTAGGAACCCAGAGATAATCCTGACATGACAGAAAACAGATTTCCTGTATCTACAATATTATTAATATGATAAAGGCCGTTTCCCTTCACAATCCTCCGAAGCATGGCCTCAGCAGAGTTGCGGTACTCCTGCGGCGCCTTTCCCAGAGCTTTATACATTTCCCTTGTGGAGGCAATATGACGCCGCTTTGCGATCTGATCAAGACGGTACTCCTTCGCCAGTCTTTCTATTTCACTTTCAAAGACAGATAAAAATGGCGCGTTTCCCGGCTGGACCTGCGCTTTATAGCGCAGCACACCAAGCGAAACTTCCGGGCATTTCTCATATATTTCATCTGATATAAAAAATTTCATTTTTTCCTCCTGAACATCATACACAGTTTTCTGCGCATTCCTACTTTATCACACTCCGGCCGGTTATTCAATTCCCGGTCCGCAGTATGCAATCTTCCGTTTCGCAATGCAGTATTGTCCTCAAAATTCTTAACGTTTTTTTACACAGGGATGATTGACATATTTTCCCTCATTGTAGTACAATCAATCTGTTAATAAAATAACGATTTGTATAACACTATCCGGAAAACTTCCGGGCACCGGAATCTGGCGGTTCCCGCAAAGCTTCATCCGGCAAATTAAGAAGGAGGACAATATCATGGCAAATATTCTTATCAGCCCCAGCAAATATGTACAGGGTGCAGGAGAACTGAAAAAACTCGGATCCTATGCTGAAAAATACGGCCGCAAAGCTCTGGCAATCATCACGGAATCCGGATACAAAAGATGCGGTTTTATGGCGAAGGACAGCTTTAATGGAACAGGCGCTGACGTTATCTTTGAATATTTCAATGGAGAATGCTGCAAAAGTGAAATTGATCGTCTGAAAGAAATTGCAGTCCGTGAAAACTGCGACATGATTATTGGTATCGGCGGCGGAAAAATTCTTGATACGGCAAAAGCCGTGGCCTACTATGCCTCTGTTCCCGTTCTGATTTGCCCGACTATTGCCTCAACTGACGCTCCCTGCAGCGCCCTCTCTGTTATCTATACGGAAGATGGTGTTTTTGAGGAATATCTCTTCTTCCCGGCAAACCCCAACATGGTACTGATGGATACGGAAATCATCTCCAAATCTCCGGTTCGTCTGACTGTATCCGGTATGGGCGATGCACTCGCTACCTATTTTGAAGCCCGTGCCTGCAAAGCCAGCGGTGCGGCCAGCTGTGCAGGCGGCCAGATTACCTCTGCTGCCATGGCTCTGGCAGAACTGTGTTTTAAAACACTTATGGATGAAGGCGTAAAAGCCAAACTTGCCCTGGAAGCAGGTGCCTGCACGCCGGCAGTAGAAAAGATCATTGAGACAAACACACTTCTCAGCGGTATCGGTTTTGAAAGCGGCGGACTTGCCGGGGCCCATGCCATTCACAACGGACTTACGGTTCTGGAAGAATGCCACCACATGTATCACGGCGAAAAAGTTGCCTTCGGAACCATCACGCAGCTGGTTCTGGAAAATATTCCGGCAGAAGAACTGGAGGATATCATTGACTGGTGTATCGAACTGGGACTGCCCGTAACACTTAAGGAGCTTGGCATCACAGAAGTTACTGACGAAAAGCTCATGGCAGTTGCCACAGCTGCATGCGCTGAAAATGACACACTCCACAATCTGCCCTTTGAAGTGACTCCCGAAAAGGTATGTGCCGCCATCAAGGCAGCTGACGCTTACGGAAGATATTTCCTTGGAGAGTAATGTGACAGGCAGATATCATTCATAAATAATAAACCGCTGTGACAGAAAATGCACATTCTGCATATCTCCTGTCACAGCGGTTTTTATTTCAAAACATCTTCTCCCATACCGTATTTAAAGTTCGCCGATTCCCATAATCAGCCCATTTTCTTTCATAGCCGGACTTGTTGTCAGAAAGAGAACCTTTCCATCCACAGGCGCTTTAATATCCATCAGAAATGTTCCAAAATAATCCTCCATGTGTCCTACCGTCTGACCCTTTTTTATTTCCTGTGCCACCTTTACATCGCAATAGAAAATGCCCTTGACCGGTGTATATAACCACACAAAATTCTCATATTCCACTATATTTTCCGGCTTATCAGGCGCACCATCCAGCACATCTGCATATTTAAGAACATTTCTTATCCCGCGCAGATGAATTTCCACATCTTCTTTTTCCAGCTGCCCAATTTTTCCAACCTCTGTAATAATAGAAGGAATTCCATGCTCTGCGGAATTTGCATATTTTGTTTTTTAATGGAACCGTATTTTTGTCGATTATAGTGAAAAATACGCCTGATTTTAGAAAATATCGCACAAAACAGGCTGAAATAAAAGCAAATTAATATGCTCCCTTCTAGGTAAACAAGCAAGATAGTAAAAGCTTGTCACTTGGAAGAGAGCATATTTTATGTCCGAAAATATTTCCATTACCGTCAGCCGGACAAAAGTTTTATACCATTAAAAAGACGCGGCAAGGCAATGGCTGCAAATAAATCCGCATAAAAATATCTCCAGCCATATCAGTACAGCCGGAGATAAAATTTTTTCATCCAGATTCCCTACAGAGAAGCTTGTTCCCCTGCTTTATCCAGAACACCAATAATATATCTGCCGAAATATTAAAAACCGTTCCTTTCCGTCGTCACGAATGTGTGCTGAACATTTCACCCCTTATCTCTTCCCTGTCTACCTGCACTTTTCCACTTTTTATCAGTTCCAGAAAAGCATCCACAACCTGAGGATCAAACTGGGTTCCCCGCCCCCGCTTCAGCTCCTCAACAGCATATGATACATCCATTTTTTTACGATATACACGATTTGCAGTCATGGCATCGAACGCGTCTGCCACACCAATAATACGGGCATTCAGAGGAATTTCCTCTCCACGCAGACCATGGACATAGCCTTTTCCATCATACCTCTCATGGTGATACAAAACGCCATCCACGATATTTTTAACACCGGTAAAATTCCGCAAAATTTCCGCACCTTTTACCACATGGCTCTTCATAACCGTAAATTCCTCATCCGTCAACCTTCCCGGCTTGCACAGTATGCTGTCCGGTATACCTATCTTTCCGACATCATGAAGAAGTGCCGTTTTTCTTAATCCCTCACAATCCTCTTTTCCCAGACCAAGCTTTTGCGCAATCTGAACAGAATACTCAGAAACACGAACTGAATGCTCACTTGTATTCTGATCTTTTGCATCCACTGTGCGGGCGATGGTCAAAATTGTTTCATTCGCCATCTCCAGTCTGTGTTTCTGCATCCGTGCCGTTCTTTGCATCTGCATCAGGAATACCAGACACACAATATATAAAATAGCGAGAATAAACAGAGACGCCGCATAAACACTAAACCACCAGTTATCATAAAATTCCCGTTCTTTGATGATAGGAAATGAGCTTTCTGCTATCGGCTGACCGCTGTTATCCATAACAGCCAGATGGAATGTGTACGTCCCGGCTTCAAGATTCGTATATACAATATCAGACAGCTCATTCTGCAGTACGATCTGAGGTTCTGTATCAAACCCTTCCAGGTAAATTCTTACATATGGAATATCTGTAGAATAATTAATAATCTCCGGTGTGATTTTAATTCGCTTTGCACTGCTGGGAATTACAAAGCGTTTTATTTCATCCGCTGTATATTTCTGTTCATCCACCTGCACGGAGCGTATCCCCATTCGATACGAACGATTGGATACATCATACTCTTTCAGATTCAGGACAGTTACTCCCGAGTCACAGCAGAAAAATAAATTTTCATCCTTTCCAATGTAACTCCATGCATTGGGTGTAATACCTCCCCGCAGTCCTTTTTTAGAATCAAGAAGGACATACTCCAGTTCCTCCCCGCTTAACAGACTTTCCTTATCTACCACATAAATCCCCGCGGAACTTAAAACAAAAAGCTTTCCGTCATCACTTTCTGCCACATCAAAATTATTATAATACGGGAAATTGCTCAACAGGCGTACATTCCTTTCCTGATCCATAAAAAACAGACCATTTCCCGTTACTATATAAGTGCCGTATCCGTCTGAATCCGCAGTCAGACGCAACACTACCTCGGAAGGCAGACCATCTTCCCGCTGAATATCATCAACGACCTCCCCGTCTTTTATAACAGAAATACCGTTCCCATCCGTTCCTGCCAGAATACTTCCATCTTCAGCCTCAAGCATGCACAACACTCTTGGATTTCTCAGGCCCTCCTCAGATCCGACCGTCCTGCTGACCTTCCCGTTTTCAATATAGGTAATACCCGCATCTCCTGCAAGAACAACTGTTCCATTTTTCAGTTCCAGCGCCATCCGGAGCATATCGCCCAATACTCCATCATCTGTATCGTACACCGCCACACTTCCGGCACTGTCAACTACCCAGGCTCCCAGTCCCGACGTACAAATCCATAAGCGATTCTGTGAATCTGTCATAAGACTCCGAATCCGCACACCTTCCAGCTTCTGTGCAAGTACACTGTTCTCTTCTCCCGACAGATTTTCATTCATTACATCAAGACCGCTGTCTGTTCCTACGTACAGTTTTCCATTCCATTCAGTAACTGCATTTACTACCCTGGGCTGCATTCCATTCTTTTTGTAAAGCTCTGTAAATACTGATTCACACATTTTCATCAGGCCCTGCCTTGATGACGCCAGCCAGATATTTCCCTGGTAATCGAAAATCAGCCTTTCCAGTGAACTGCAGAAATCATTGGTATTAATAGTTCTGAATTGCCCCGGATAATTCATATGACCAACACCGTTATCCGCACAGATAAACAGTTCCCCGTTTTCAGAAAAAGTAAGAGCTTCAATATTGGACAGATTACCGCAAAACATTGTTCTTTCTTTTCTAAGCCCCTCTGTCCCTGCGCGGAAAATCTGCAGTTCGTTGGCAGTCGTTCCAACAAACAGCCTGTCCGATTTTCCAAACAGACAGCATGAATAGCTCTGTCCTTCCACATTACATTCAACTTTTTCTATGATTTCAGAGCCATTAAGCAGAAACAGCTCTCCTTCATTCGTTACGGCAGCTGCCAGCCCCGTACTGTCCGCTGCAATACTCTCTGCATAACGAATTTCCGGAATTACATCCAGAATCTGAAGGCCATCTTCTATTGCCACAATTACCAGGCTGTCTGATGTTCCCACATAATACTTCCCGTCCGTTCCCTCCTCAATACAGCGCACAGAATCAGCCGGAAGACCATCTTCCTCACTCATCACATATGTTACCGTGTTGTTTTCACAAACAGACAGTCCCTCGCCGTTTGTGCCAACCCACAGTCTTCCCTCACTGTCCGCAAAAAGGCAATTTACTGTTTTAACAGTCTCATACTCTTCCATGCATTCAAACTGGTTGCCGCTGTAACGATACAGACCTCCATAGGTCCCCACCCATAAAACGCCATCCTGTGTCTGTTCTACATCGCTTACCATTCCTCCCGGAAGTCCATCTTCCTCATTGTACACTGTCTGCATATACATATTATAATCTTTTTTTCTTCCGCTGCATAGGAAGAAAACCAGGGAATCCACATACTCCCGCATATGACAGATATCAGAAACAGACTGCATATATGCACGTTTTTTTTATATTTTATTTTTCTTTTTATCCGGATAATTCTGTACAGTTTTATCAGAACAAAAACAAGGAAAACAGTTATTACCCGATCCGGAAAATCAACATATAACTCTCCCGTGAGATAGCACACTCCATCATTCCATCCCCATTTCTGCAGCAGTGCTATAATACCGTCTCCCCACTGATTTCCGGTACTTCCTCCCAGAATCATCCAGTTCAGCAAAGTATTGACAAGCACAGATACAACTGTGACGACAGCCCCCACAGACATCACACCTAAAAGATGACTGAACATACCTTTCCTTGCCAGTATTCCCGCTGCCACTCCGACAGATATTCCTGAAAGAATGTAAACATAGCTGACAGGAGTCAGAAAACCAAATATTATTACTGAAAACATTCCCACAGCCCCTCCCAGGAGCGGGCCATACAGAGAAGCTGCCAGTATTGTTCCTGTGGAGTCCAGTTTTATGGGGATTCCCGTTCCATATGCAAACCATGTTCCCACACAGTTAAGTAAAATGCACATAACGACACACAATCCTGTCACATATCTTTTATTTTCTTTCATCCTTAATCACATACTTTCTTTTGGCAGTGTAATAGTTGCAGTTACTTTTCCCTTTTCATTCTTACCCTTTCTTTAAAGTTATCGTGTTTTATTGCCCTTTTCATTACCAAAAACAAAAAACACTTCCCGATAACTTTACCGAAAAGTGTTTTTTCTTATCATTTTCTTTCTCTACTTCAAAAAATCATCATTTTTTTCAACAGTTAAAATATTAAAACCATCCGCGTATTCATATATCATGCGATCCATGCTTTTTTTAACCATCAGGATTCCCAGGCCGCCTGACTTCCGTTCTTCAGCCGGCAAATCAACATCCGGATCCGCATGTTTCGTGGGATCATACGGGCGTCCATTATCAGCGAAACGCAGGATAATCTTTTTTCCCGCAATCTCACATCCTATCGTAACCCTGGTCGCTTTGCTGTAATAAACAATATTGGAAAAAATCTCATCTGACACAATATTTATCTGTGTCATTACTTTTTCAGAAACAGAATGTTTCCTCAGTATATTTTCAAAAAAACTGCATGCCCGGGTCAGGCTTTCGATCTCAGGCAGCACATTGATCTTTCGCATCATTTCTTCCGTTCCTGCCTTTCTCTGAACAGCCATCATCGTTATGTCATCAAACTGCGGCGCGTCCCCCACAAATACATCAATATCTTTTTTTACCGTTTTGAGAATCTGCACAGGCACAAAAGACGGACTTGAATTCAATGCCTCAAGCATTCTGTCCAGACCATAAAGTCTGTTCCCGGCATCTGTAGCCTCAGGTACGCCATCTGTGTACACAAACAGAATATCTCCTGCTCCCAGTTCCATTTCATATTCTGTGTAACGCGAATTCTCCATTCCTGCCAGGACAAAACCGTGCCTGTCTTTTACAAGCTCAAATCTTCCATCCTTACAGCGCATTGCCGGATACTCATGCCCCGCATTGGCAGCGACAAGCTTCCCTGTGGAAATCTCCATGACACCCAGCCAAACCGTTACAAACATATCTGCCTCGTTGTTTTCACACAGCTGGTTATTGACTTTCTCTAACACCGCCTTGGGAGAAAGACCCGTCTGGGCTGCATTTTTTATCAGCGTTTTGGCTATAACCATAAACAACGCTGCCGGCACTCCTTTCCCCGATACATCTGCCATAACCATGGCCAGATGATCATCATCTATAAGAAAGAAATCGTAGAAATCGCCGCCGACCTCTTTGGCCGGAGTCATTGCCGCATAAATATCAAATTCCCGCCTTTCAGGGAAAGCCGGAAAGATACACGGAAGCATATCCGTCTGTATTTTCGCTGCCACATTCAGCTCTGCTCCGATACGCTCTTTTTCGGCTGTAATGGCCGAGAGATTTTCAATATACTGCTCCAGTTTCTCCAGCATGTAATTAAATGACTGCCCCAGTTTCTCTATCTCATCCCCCGTCCGGATATCGATGCGATGATTGGAAAACTCTCCTGAAGCCGTAATATCATCTGTAAATCTGGCAAGCTTACCGATGGGAGCCGTTACAACCCATCTGACAAATACTATATAAACGAGAAGGGAGATTCCGATTATTACCAGTGAAATAAACACCATTGAATACAGGAATGAATTAAGATACGCTCTTACCTCCCCCATATCCAGAATATACTGTATCTCCGCAATCGCTCTGCCATTCTCATCAAGAACAGGAGAAACTGATGTATAATTATAACCATAAGAATTATCCGTTACAAGGGGGACATCCGTTCCCCTGTTCTGAGCATACAATTCCCAGATGATGATATAATTTTTCAGATCCTCCTCATCTCCGGCAGCATCTGTGTACAGAATATCACTGCCATACGGAATCTGTTCAGCCGGATCATCCCCCATTTCGTCTACCGATGTATCGATATAAAACGTCACACTGTCCTCGTCAGGAACCACCAGAGACAGATAGGTTATATCTCCGTCCTGCTTGAGACTGCTCAGCAGTTTTTCTGTCCTGTCATAAGCATCACTGCCCGGACCGCTCTCTCCCGAAATAATTGCCTTTATATCCTCCGGTGAAAGCATATCCGCAATACTCCGGCTCCCTGAAGTCACCCGGAAGGCATACATATCCTCCAGATATTCCTTGGAATTTCCATAGCTGAACAACGAAACGGCCACTGTTATTACCACTCCCAGAATCCCCAGTGAACATATAAATTTAGGCAGCAGCTTCACACCTGCTCCTCCTTTCCAAGCGGTCTGTAATAAACCGCCGCGTCACATCTGCAACGTCCTCTGCAGTAGGGACAAACCAAATCTTCTCTGTCATACCAGACATGACGGGCATCGCCCAGATATCGGAACGAAAGTCTCTTCAACGTTTTTTCCATGGGAACAGTCTTTCCCGGCTTCCAGAAAACACCAAAAGCCACATCCGCTGACCAGTAAAACTGAATATAATTAAGATAATAGCTTACCAGCAGCCGGGACAGACCTCTTCCCCGCCATCTTTCGTCCACGCCGACAGACTGCAGGTTTCCAATTACAGGTTTCCTCCTGCCGAAAACAGCAGCCAGTCGCTCCACCGGAAATTTCGACAGCTCAGCCATATCCTCCAGCCGGGCAAGAAAAAAATAAATGTAGCCTGCAATCTCTCCGTCCCGATTGGTCAAAAGCCGGAAGCAATGCTCCGGTTTTTTCAGAACAGACGCAAGATAAGCCGGGGAATACAGATTTTTTCCCACACAATTATCACAGAGTACTGCCGCTTTCTCCAGATTTTTTTGTGTAAGCGGCTGAAAAATCCATTCCATATCATTCTCCCGAAGCGGTAACAATACTGATTCCCATGGAAATTACCGCACGCTCAGACAAAACGAGTTTTCTGAGCTCTCCATAATTGCTTTCAATCCATTTTCTGCTGTCCCTGAGCCGGGAATCATCCGCCTCTTTCTGCCGCAGAACAGCCAGATCCTGAGGCAGATAAGAAAAAAAGGACTCAAATATATCATGTTTTTTTCTTACTTCTCCCTCTCTGGCATCAACCGTCATGCTTTCCACCGAAATGTTTCCATATCCGCTTTTTTTCAGAAGCTCAGGCACTGTTTTTCCGCACTGCCTGTCTCCCCCGTAGGGATCGCATGACAGAATATCCAGAAATCCTTTCAGAAGGCAGTGCGGATCAGGCTCAAGCTTGCTGGCAGAATCATTTGCCTCTACCACGATAATCTGGCCTCCCGGCGCCAGGAACCTGCGAAGTTTTTTTAGAAGCAACGCAGGATTTTCAAGGTGCATCAGTACAAATGACAGATACAGCAGATCAAAAGCTTCTATTTTCCATTGTTCCATTGCCCTGCAAAGCCGTTCCGGGAAATCTTCTGATTCTACATCGCAGGGCATAAACACAAATTTTCCATTTCCATGACAACGCCGGGCCTCGGCTGCCAGCTCTTCATGATATTCCAGCCCCACAACCCGTTCAACATTCCCACATGAAAACCACTCCGCTGTTTTGCTTCCGTCATTACATCCTACATCCAGCACTCTCAGCCCCGTGCGGCCCGATATCAGACGGGAAAGCACCGGCCGCTCATACTGTTTGAGCAGTCTGTTCTGAACCGTCAGCCGATGGCGCTCATTGCTATCCTGAAACACTTCCATTCCAGACATATCCATCTTTCTCCCAGACTAAATAATCAGATAAAGATAATTGAAAATCAGCTTACGCTGGTAATAACAATATTTTATTTTCCTTTGTATCATTCCGATCACGGCTGCATCCACGGCATCTCCTCCGGTATTTTCCGGATCAAACGGATTATATGTACTCACATTGTCCCGGATGCGTATTACATACTCCCCGTCTTTTTCCAGAAGGCGAACAGCAATATAATATTTTCTGTTCATATTCTTAAGTCCAAACCTGATGATATTAAGAAGAATCTCTTCCGTTATCAGATTGATAAAGAGTGCCTGCCGCAGCTGAATGCTCCACTCATCACAGAGCCTCTCCAGATCTTCAGAAATCTGTACAACACTCTTTTCCTGTACAGGGTAATAATGCTCAAAAATACGCTCATCTTCCGGACAGAGTCTCTCAAGACAGCTTGGGGAACCAAAAAGAGATTCTGTCAGCAGAACACCAGCCCCGATGTTTCAGCAATACAAAGTGACAGAGAAGCTCCCACAATACCCATGCCAAATCCCAGCATAAACAGAAAATCGAGGCACAGATTAACGGCAATAACTGTTGCCGCTGCCGCTGCTGCCAGTTTCGGATCTCCGTCCGTTCTTACCGACAGGGCAAAAATATGATAAATCACAAATATCGGTGCAGAAAAAAACACCGAAAAAAGATAGCTGTTCGCCAGATAAAAAAGCTCCCCACGGGCGCCTAATAAAATACATATTTCATTTCGAAACACCACCAGGCAGACCATCAGAAGAATACTGATTAAAAACCCGGCAGAGATCTGGGCATTAAAGGTTCTGTCTGCCTGCTTTACATCCGCCTCTCCCAACTGCCTGCCAGTCAGGATATTCGCTCCCGTTCCCACAGTAATGCCCAGCAGAGAATACAGCAAAAATACGGGTGTTGACAAATTTGTTACTGCCAGCCCGTCGCTCCCCACAAAATTTCCCACAAGAATTGCATCTATCAGAGTTGACACTGTAACTCCAAACGAGGAACAGATACCCCACAGCAGAAAGCTGTGGTAAGCACTTTTTGCAAAACGTTCTTCCATAAATTACCCGGTATAAACCTGACTACTCAATAGTCAGAATGTCGACGAATCCCGTTACCTCAAACACTTCCATAATTATCTCATTCACATTATGTATTACCATTTTGCCCTGTTTGTTCATTTGCTTCTGGGCAGACAAAAGAATACGCAAGCCGGCAGATGAAAGGTATTCCAGCCCGGAAAAATCAAAGACCAGCTCCGTAACGCCGCCAAGAGACTGCTTCAGCTCAGCCTCCAGCTCAGGGGATGTCATAGTATCAAGCCGTCCGCTCAGTGCAATGTTCAGTACAGAACCCTGCGCATTTTTATTGATATCCATGTTTAAAACCTCCTTTTTTGCGAACCGGGCAAAACAGCCCTGCGGCCTGTCTCTCTGTATAAAAAAGGAAGCGGTTGTCCATCAGAATGCACAACTGCCCCTCATTTTTACACAAGCAGGCTGTACCCGCTTTCATAAACATCCAGCATATTTATTATATTGTTTTGCCGAAGCTCTGTTAAAAGTATATTCCCAGTATAACCTTTTTCACAGATTATGTAAATGACTTTCCCGGAAAACATCTTTTAAAAAGCAGGTTGAAATCTCCCATTGCGTATAACCGGATGCTGCCTCTGTTGTATATCAAAAATCTCCTTTATGGAGAGTAAAATTCTTGTTGCATCATCTATATCTAAACTATTTATGACCGCTAAAGGTAATAACAAAAGGAATATTTGCTTATCCTGCCGGAAGTTTATCAACTCTTTGAACGGAATCGTCTTAAGAATGTAATGGCTGCCTGCGCAGGCAATCCGTTTGTCATTGATATAATATACTGTATCTCCTGGGTAAAACTCTATCTTTAAAGTTTGAGCAGGCTTGAGTTTACAAATCAGGGTTTCAGGTTCGTCTAAGTACCCATCTGATTCAGCTTCTATTTGTAAAAAATCGTCTTCCTTGCCTTTTAGTGCATCCCAGCAGCAGGCAATCCATTTTTCCCTCACACATAAAAATATTCAATTCCAGTTTGTCACACTGTTCCTGGCCCTGTTTTGCCTGTGTGCCAGGAGCCGAAAGTGCATGTACCTATCCAGTCAAATAACAAAAGCAGCAATATGATTTGGCGATAATCAGGGGCATATTCCTATCTTAAATTTAATTATATTGATTTTGGAATTTTCTTCAATCCTGCTTTTGAGGCCCGGGGCCTCAAAAGCCTGCAAGCATAAAAAGAGGACAGCCGTTTTTCCGGCTGCCCCTGTGGGTATCTATGGAGTTTTATTGTGTACCGGGTCGGTAAGCAGGAAAGATATATAAAGATTATTCATCTGTGCACAGGTACGGTACTCCTCTCCAGGTCAGTTCAGGCATTTTGTCTACTTTCTCAAAATAAATATAAATAGTCTGGTTATCTCCCCAATATCCCGACTCCGGCATACGGGTACATACCGTAATGCTGTAAAAACCGTCCTCAAGAGGAATTACCTGTTCCTCCGGAAAGTCAGTATTCCATCGAGATGTCCAGTATATGTCACAGAACTGTACTGATCCGCCTCGCACATCCAGTCCTAATCTGACCGAAACAGGAAATTGTTCCATTATATCAGCAGCAGGCTGACCTGTTAAAAAATGCAAACTGAAATCTCCGCCCGTTCCAGTGCAGAATGCTGTAATATCTCCTTTTCTTATATGTTCTGCGATTTGCTGTGGTTCTATAAATTCATTAGTAAAAAAATCGCTTTCTGGTTCAACATAATCCATTGTTTTTGCTGAAAACAATGCAATTCCCAGTCCATCAATTGCTAAATTAACTGTTTTGTTCATGGTTCCCTTTCTCCTATCATAGTTTTGACTTCTGACTTTGTTTTTAAGAGCAGTATTGCCTGTCCCGGTCAGGCGTCACACAGCGCCCGGCAGCTTATACACTTTCTTTTCCCAAGTATTTTTTGGTATATTCTGTTTCACATTTAATCAGTTCTCCAAATTTCAATGTACGGTCTATTACCGGTTTATCGTCTATTTTAAGAAATAGTATAGCATAATACTGTGAGCAAATCTATTCCTGTATCGCATATTTGAGTCCCCGCACCTGACAGATAAAAGGTCTGTTTCAGCAGCCCAAATGGGCTGATCAGGAACGTAATTCCCAGCAGAACCAGTCCGTTTTGCGGGAGTAAGCCATCAGAACAGCCACAGCGCAGGCGCTTCTAACAGAGCTTGTGTCTGAGCGTCGGTTAGCTCCCGTTCCTCCATCGTCATCACGCTGTTCTCCCGGACAGCGCACTCACAGGTCTGGTTTATCCGGCCTATCTGGTCTTAGTATAATAAATGGCTGGCACATCTCTTCCTGTGGTTGAATTGTCCATGATTTTTAAGTACAATAAAACAAATAAACTGAAGTTTTCAGATGAGGTATCGGAAATGGAACATGATATAAATTTAAATATTCATTATACAGCACCAAAAGAGGTTTGGGAAAAAATCGATACAGTATATTATTCTATGCCATACTGGGCGGGAGATAAAAACGGGCCGCGATGGGTGGGGAAAGATATAGATTTATGGGCCTCCGTTGAACCGAGCGGAATACAGATTGCAGGAACAATGCCTGGCAATATTTGGGAAGATTGGTATGCTTTATTAAAAAAGCGCTTAACAGAAGTTTTAGGATATGAAATTGGCGAACCCGAAGAAGGTTATGATTTTAAGCATTTTGGCTAACCTCCCTGACATAGAGCAAATGGGCACGGCTTACAGAGGAAGAAAATATATATTATATGGTACAAAACAGATAACAAAGTTGGCGTCAATGCACTTTCAGCTTCTGGTCTGGAGGCCAAAACGGCCAATGGACAAAGCAGCGAGTCAGAATACATGAGAAAATAAACAGATGGAGATCAGATATGTTTGAACACAGGTATGGAATCAAATTGAAAAAGGCTACTGCAGATGCTGCAGTTCTGAAACTGCTCCGCAAATATTTTCCAGCTCTGTCTTTTTCGGAACTTCGGGCCAAAATCCAGGCGCATGACTATGTATTTCTTTCTGATACGGAAAAAGACCAATACGATGGTAAGCGCCGAATGGCAAAACTGTTGCGAGAATTTGATAAGATGCGCATTGAAACGGAATTGTTTGGAGAACGCAGAGACACTCCGGGGTTCTGGCAAGTGAAACCTGTGAGCCGGGAATATTTTAAAAATATACTTCAAAGAGGCAGAGAAATTACCCAGCAAGTGCTGGAAGATATCGAGCGCGAAACAGTGGGTTATATCAGTCAGAATGCTAAGACAGATATCAATAAAGAAATATCTGAAATGCAGAAAGAAGACGAGAGATAGAGCGACAAACTGCAATTTTGTCAAAAGAAGAACCGGAGGTAAGAATAAGCAATGAACACAATGGAAAAACAGCACATTCACGATTTATTTTTGGAAAAGAAGTATCTTGAGCTTTATAAGACTCAATCAGCAACATTGAATGAAATGCTGCTTGTCAATTCTCAGCAGAAATTTGAAGACTATCTAAAAAACGAAGATTTTTTGAAGGAAGATATTTTCTGGCTGTACTACGCGACAGTACAGGGCGAAAGTCTGCTGATTGGCGGATATGAGGAAGATGCTACCTCTAAGGTGTCTGCATTTCTGAAAGGACACCTGCCGGAAACTATATTTGCCGGGATTCAAAAATATCTGCAGGATATATATGTAGATATTGATGATAGAGATAACCTGCAGGAAAAAATAGAAATTTGCAATCAACTTTTATCAGACAGCGGCTACTATATTCTAATAGACAGTGATGACACCTATTGTGCATTGGCTTATTTTTTGTCCGTAAAGCGCAGATAATCAGCGGCAGGACCGGCGGCAATGTACTTCCGGTTCCTGACTCGAAGGCCCGGAAAGTACATTGCGTGATATCCTGGCAGATCGGTCATTGCTATGAAATTTATGCCAGACACCATAAATCCGGCCAATGTCTCCGCAGAGCTATCTCTATGGAAAATCATATCTTTTATCTTTCCTTCAACCATTGGAGAGAATCAATTCTACACTCTCTCAGATATGATTCCTTAAAATTCTTTAATTGTAGCACAATCATGCTCTTTTTAGAGCTTCACTTTCATCATAAACCAGTTCCTTATAGGTGCCATATCTGCTTAATTCATCAGAGACTCTATAAAATCCATTATCTGCGAAACGGGTATTGCATATCCCATCCCCTCAACATCTGTCGAAGAAACCTTTGCCGTATTAATTCCAACTAATTCCCCGCTCATATTGAGCAGTGCACCGCCGCTGTTGCCCGGATTGATTGCCGCGTCTGTCTGTATATAGGTGGAATTCCCTGAAGAAGTACTGATCGAGCGATCCAGTGCACTGACAATCCCCGTAGTCACGGACTGCCCATATCCGAGAGCATTTCCGATAGCAACCACCTGTTCTCCCACAACCAGCTCATCAGAGTTTCCAACAGTGACTGCAGAAATCTGAGAAAGTGTATCTGAAGACATTTTATCAACAGCTACTCTCAGCAATGCGATATCCATTGACTCATCATAACCGCAAAGCTCCGCCTCATATGTCTGATCATCCACAAATGTTACCGACAGGGTCGCTGCGCCTTCTACAACATGATAATTTGTTACCATATATAAATACGAATCATTTTCATAAATAATCACACCTGAGCCGCAGCTTGTCGTTTCCTGAAGCTGCACCGGACCACGGCCGTTTCTTCCAAACTGACCAAAATAATTTTTTACCTCCTGCACCGAGATATTTGTTACTGAAACAACAGAAGTAAGACCTTGCGCCGCAATCTCTGTAACATCAAGAGACTGACATGATGTGTCAGGCATATAATCCATCTGAGAAAAAGAAACTTCACTGCCCTGTACCATCTGCTGTTCTGAGGGTTCCGCCAGGCTTGAGCCTCCCAGCAGAGTATTCACTCCATAAAAACTCCCACCGGCAATCCCGCCGAAAATCGCAGCACTCAGAGCAAGCACAGCAGTTTTTCTGAAGATTCTTCTTTTCATTGTCCGTTTTTTTCTGCTGACCGGAGACACAGGATAATTTAGTTCTGATATACTGCCCGCTGACCTATATTTACGTTCGTTATACATAAGCCATCCTCCTTTCAGACACCCATCTGTTTTTTTGCATACATTTTGCTTTACAGGCACAATGTAACACTTATCACTTAAACAGACTTAAAACAGAAACTTAATTTAAATTAAATCAGTATCTGAAATGATTTGCTGTCCTGCCCTTATACGAATTTAAATTATGCTGACTATCATAATAGCGGTATATACAAGTAAAAATACAACCCACAGCAAAACACCGACTGATATGACAATCAGCCACGGACGCTTTTTCCTGCCATGTATATCCTTACGATAAACAAAAAACTCAGCAGGATTATCAGGGTTTACATGGACCGTCATTGTCTCTCCTTTTTGCGCATACAAAAACATCCATCCGCCATACTGTTCTCCCTTTACATAATACTCAACAAACTGCTTATGATAACTCGAAGCCGGATCGTTTATTCTGCGTTTACATCTGGTAACTGTCACAATACCAGGTACAGCCAGTGTACAACGCTTCTTAGCTCTTCCCCCTACATTATGCGCTTCAATCATATAACCCTCCCCTAAGACCTGAAATCAAACACTCTCTATTTTACAGCCATTTTCAGACAGAGTATATCAGAGTATAAAAAACCCCAGAAAACCTTGATTTTCCGGGGTTTGTAAGCATTTTCGATAACTGATTATCTCTTGCTGAACTGCGGAGCGCGACGTGCAGCCTTTAAGCCGTATTTTGTCTGACCTCACGTTCCCTTTCTCTATTTTCCGGGGTTTTTAGCGATTTCGCTAATTTCTTTACCCCTTGATTTACCCCAAACCAGGGGCCTATTCCGTCTTTAATAACTCGAGTTGTCTCTGTTCGAATGCTCCCTTCACAACAGCGTACAACTCCTTTGGTCTATTATACTTCACTTTTGCGTATATGTCCATTGTAATTTTGCTGCTCTCATGACCAGCCAGATACTGCACTGTTTTCGGGTCCACAGATGCTGCGATCAGGTTTGTAATATAAGTATGTCGCAGCTGATGCGGTGTTACCTGAAAGTCCAATGTATATACAACCGTGTTGTTATGCTTAGCCTTTTCTCCAAGCACTGGCGTAACTGTATGCTTGATTTTCTTACCGTTCACATATCTCACATAAGTTCTCTCCTTGGTTGATCGTGTCACAATATACTGCCACACTCTCCTAAACTGTGTATAGGAAAGGGCCTTACCATCTCTATTGCATACCACAAACTCGGATTTCGACTGCTCCTTTGCTTCTCTTAAGCATTCAGTCAGACGATCCGGAAGTGGAATATCTCTTCTTGCGGCCTTCGTTTTCAGCTGTTCTGAAATAACCGGACGATTATGCTCTGTGTTCCAAGCTCTTTTCACAGAAAGATACGGCGCCTCTTCATCCAGAAACACACAATCCCATTTAAGTCCCAGGATTTCTTCTCGCCTGAGTCCCGCATATAATCCAAGCATTACAAACACATAGGGCGGCAGGCCCTTGATCGCATCCAAAAGCATTTCCACCTGCTCATCTGTCAATGGTGGCTTCTCCTTCTCAGGAATACCTCTCCTGGAAGGGATTCTCTTCGTTGGATTCTCCCTTATTAAATGGTTGTCCTCTGCTGAATAGAAAATGCACTTCAGCAGCATCACCACGGAATGATATACCGATTCAGATTTCTTTGAAACCGGCACCAGTGCCATCTTGATATCATCCTGCGTCACATCAGCCATGTACATATCGCCCAGCGGCTGAATGATGTAGTTTTTCACCTTTGACGTGTAATCTAACATTGTCGTATATCTGACATGGGCCGACTGCATGTACAACCATTTTTCAGCATACTCCTTTACCGTTGGTGTCTTCTGCCTGAAGATCTTATCCTCAATCTGTCGCTTCGCTTCTTCTACCTTATCATAAAGCTCTTCCCTTGTTTTTCCATAAAAAGCTACTCTCTTTCCATCCGCATCTCGAATTCTGGTTCTATAATAAGTCACTCCATTATGCACTACTGTTCCGTATTTCGGAATCTGACGTCTTCTAGCCATTATGTCCCTCCATTCTTCCCAGCACTGTAATTATTGTTTAACATGTGCCGGGAGTTCTATCCATGTTGTCGATTTCTATACTCTTCTCTTTCTGTAGGTTGGAGTATTATCCAGAGGTCTTGCACGATGAGTGCAGCGAGCAACGTATTCCTGTAAGGCTCTCTCCGTAAAATACACACAACCATTCTCCACATACTGCACATAGGTAATATGACCACAGCTACGTGCCTGATCCAGTGCTGTAACACTGATTCCCAATATTTTTGCAGCCTCTTTTCGGCTAATTAATTTTTCCATTCTATGTACCTCTTTCTCAGTTATTGTTCCTGGAACCGGAAGCCTCGTATCCACACTACGATACCTCCGGAATCCTTGCCAGGTTGTTAAACCTTCTATATAATCTGTGGTCACGTTTTTTTGACTGCATTTCCACTTTTATAAAACTTTTTTTCTTTTTAGAATAATTCTCGGAGCAAACCTA
Organism: uncultured Lachnospiraceae bacterium; assembly: GCA_944384125.1. Lineage (GTDB taxonomy): Bacteria > Bacillota > Clostridia > Lachnospirales > Lachnospiraceae > Otoolea. Next base: position 51,848 of record CALWSF010000025.1, read on the forward strand.
CGATTTTGTGCATTCTTGTATTGGCTTGCTTTTTGGAAAGTCCATAACGGACACAGAGCGCATCCAAAAATTTCCCTTCTCCCTTGCCTTCAAAGTATTCCATAATGAAGCAGCTGTCTTCCTCGTCAAGCATAGCTAACACCTCATGCAGGCGTTCCAGCTGCAGCTTGTGCATTACAATCTCCTCGACATCCATATCAGGATCAGCCATCTCAAAACTTTCAACCTCTCCGTCCGGTCCCATCATTGCATCCGATGACAGAATCTCAACACCATATTTTTCTCTTGCCTGTTCCTCTCTGTATTTTGCCTGGGTTAATGCGTGGAGTCCGTTATCGATCTTTTTGATGTGCTCCTCAGTTAAGTTCTCGTTTCTGCAGATTCTTTCGTATTTGTAAATCATAAAAGTCCTTTCCCAAGCATTTGCCGGGATCAGGACTTCTACTGACCGTACAAAGCAATCGAGATTGGAGCTGGCAGCAAAACAAGCATTTTTGAGCATAAAGAAAAGCGCCGTCGAAATAAGTCAAATAAAAGGATATGGTTATCCCATTATTCAATGACTTGCTTCGTACGGCGCTTGGTAGATTATCCGATCAATGACCGGCTCCGCTTGCTCGATTAAAAGTTTGTATTGTTTTTTATTTAATTATCGTTTCCTCATGCCTCTTTTCTTACACGGACCGGTATAAGCATGAGCGCGTTTCATCCTGCGGAAATATGCAGGACTGAGTGGTCCTTCAAATTTGCACTTACGGCATTTGACATACACACTTTCCTTTCGAAGATCAGCCTCCACAACGATTGTTCCCAAAGGGAAAAGAAATGGAACAGTCCTGTTTCCTCTTTTTATCTTCAAAGGTGTAATTCCGTCTGACAGAAATCCAATCTTATCAAAATCGTCTTCTGCAAAAGTTTCATATACAACGTTAAGTCCCATTGAGTTTGCAATGCCTTCAATATCCACACACCTTGGAAGGCCTGCAGTTCCTGACTTTTTCAGGTAGGTCAGAACTACCCCTGTCCCGAGCTCATCCAGCTCTCTGTTTGGTATAAATTGTTTCAAGATGAATCAGCCTCCGTATGTGTTGGATCATCAATCGTATAAACATACCATGAAGATCCCAGCCGATATATATTTTTTACCGCACTACCTATCAATATGGTGTAACGAATTCCTTCAAATTCATCGTTGACCGGCTCAGCCATATGGATGACTCTTTTTATATCCCAGGTTCGTCCATCATTCCAGAATATCTTTAACGGAACGATAGACCCATCAGCATAAGTAATGCTTTCTACGCTGACGTACACTTTTTCCATACACATCCCCTCCAGATCAAATAACTTTCTGATATTCTCATACATGTGTCTTTGCAGGTCTGCAATGCTCCTCCATACGGAATACCGGAATTCGGATTGTATTACCGAATTGTTTTGACTTTGTCATGGAACCACATTTTTCACACTCCATCCAGCCGTCAGTTTCTTCCAGATAGAGGTTGTGATTCACGTGTCCACATATGGGGCATTTTACATCATACTGTTTCATCGACTAACCCCTCCTCAAAGTTACATCGTCTTGATCACATGACTTAGAACTCCCTGACAGATCAGTGTGCTGACCAGGAGCTTCTTATCCGGATAAACCTCCTGGTTCATATACTCAAGAACAACTTTATTGGATTCCTTATTAATCCCTGCATAACGCTTCAGCGTGTTCTCATTGTTCTCATCCAGTGCAACCACGATATCTCCAAGCTTCGGCTCTGCATTCTTTCTGATGATAAGTATGTCACTGGATTCAATGCCTGCATCCACCATGGAATCCCCTTTCGCCTTTAAAATATAAAAGGGTCCTTTACCAAGGATGGCTGTTGAAAGTGATGTCCGGTAAAGAAGGTTTGCTTCTTCCAGAGCGGGCTTACCACAGTTGATCTCTCCGACAGCATCTACCTGTTCCGAATCAACCAGGATCTTATCCTGTTCCCGGACAGATACCTTTCCATCCTGATAACGGAGCAGTCCCTGCCTGTCCATGGCTACGAGATAGGTGTAAGCGGTGCTACGCACAACCTCCATCGCATTGGCAATCTGCGTGATCGTCGGCATCGCACCAGCATTCTCCAGATAATATTCGCTGATATACTGCTTTATCCTGTTCATTAGTTCCGGGTCCTTATGTCTCATAGAAGGATCCTCTCTTTCTAAGTTCTAATGCGAACAATTTGTTTTCGATAGTACTATTACAGAATATATGTTCTGTCCATGTAACATATTTTTTGTAAAAAGAAAGGGGGAGTGTCGCAAAATCATCAAAATAGATGATTGAGCGGCACTTCCGCTCGTTACTGCAAAAAATTCGGCGTTCCCT
>CALWSF010000026.1 GCA_944384125.1 uncultured Lachnospiraceae bacterium
TCGCTATTTTATGACCAGGCCAAATTGCAAATTTGATATAAATACATAGGTCCGGAGGCAGAGCCTGTTTGAATTTTTAATGTCTTGTCTCCATTATCAGTCAAAACAAAATAAGCATCTTGTTTTGCTATTGTATAAATTCTATTTTTTGAAGCACCCGAAGCACCTGACGAGATAAAATACGCACATCCTACGGCGTAGTCATTTGCGACGGTTAACAAAAAGTTACCGTAATTAGGAAGTGCAATAAAATATTCTTGTCCTGACGATAAAAATTGTTTTTGTATAAATTTTATTCCATATAGTAACTCGCTATTTAATTGCAAGCACATCATAATATGGCTCATAAGTTAACCCGGTGCCATGATTAGATGTAAGTAATTGTATGCTCGTAACGGAAACAGATAATAAAAGTGCAGCGTAATATTGAGAGTTTGAAAAATATCCATTATATAACGTTACGTTTCTCGAAAATTTTGATAAAGACGGTATATATATCTCAATAACAGATGAACCTGCATTAGGGAAAGTTGCTTTGATGATTAAATATTTATATCCATTCAGATTATAGGAATGTAATTCATTATCTGATATGTTTTGAAACAGCGCAATAATTTGGGTAAGCACTATTTCGCTATTTTATTATAATTCAGTAAGAGTAACATTTTTCCATATAAAATCTGAACCATATAAAAATCCAATTCCCATCTTTTTACTATAGGGATTAATTAATAGACAAAATTCTTCATCGGATATTGCTGTTTTTAAAATATAAGTTCTACCTCCCAATTTTAAATTATTTGGTATGTTATCAATATTATTTATAATTTCACTAGTAACTAAATAAAATCCAGTTGGAGCATCTTTTATATCAGACCAATTTGGATAATTCCAGTATCTAAAATTAAAAAAATACCCAATATCGCTATTTTATTTTTATAGCCCATAGTTCATATTGAAGAGTTAAGCCAATCCTAGAACACCAAACAAAGAAATGCAGTGTTGTTTGTTGGCCAAAAGAACGCATCATTACATTATTTACGGATCTGTTAGTTGTTTCTTCAGGCAACCCTGAAACAGGAACTATTAGAGTTTTTTCATATAGGCTAACAGGTGTATTGATTGTATCAATACTTGTATCAATATATATACTGTTTGCACAAGTTGTATCTGCTTTATATCCTATGATGTAGGTGCCTGGTGGAAAGGTAATAGATTTTTCCGAATTAATCCATGTGGATTGTGTTGCAGGCGTAATATTTCCAACTCCGGACCAATATTGCGCAGCTATGTCGCTATTTAACAAGAAATAAGAAAAGAGTCTTCGTTATTTTCGAAGGTTCTTTTTTTATATAAAAATCAAAAATAAAAGAAAGGAAGAAGAGTATGGACAAAATGATTATTAAAGATGGAACAGAAATTGCGTTGGAGGCTGGCGCAGCGCTTTCGGATATCCGGATTGTATCCGAGAATCGGGAAGCTATGTTGAGTGTTTGGGATAAATTTACACCAGACAATCTTAAATCAGTCACAATCAAAAATGATGTCGGCCTTACGGTAGCAGAATACAAAGATTTAATTCTGGAGTCGGAAACGTCTATTGTGGATGTATCGTCTGGAGCAGTATCCACATCTTATCATATGCGGGAAAAAACAGATGAGGAGAAGCGTCTGGATGCGCTTGAAGATGGACAGGCAATACAGGATTCGGCCATCAGTGATCTGGGAGAGGTAACAAGTCAGTTAGCAGGAGGTGTGCAGTAATGGGAGCTTTTTATGGAAGTAAAATTTGTAGGGGAGAAATGATGATTAATGATGTGCCTGTTTTCTGGAGAGAAAAAACTGAAAAATGGCTCAAAGAAAATATATAGGATAAGGGGGATGAAAGACATGAAAAAAGAATATGCGATGATGGCTCAGGGAGCTGTGGCAGCTGTTGGTGCACTATTAAGCGATAGACTGGGAATTCTTTATCCGGTTCTTTGTGCATTGATTGCAGTCATGGTAATTGATTATATAACGGGAATGGCAGCCAGTAAAGCAGAAGCAATTGATCATCCAGACGATCCAAATTATGGATGGTCCAGTAAGAAAGGAGCAAAAGGAATATTGAAAAAGTTTGGATATGCGTGTGTGATTACAGCTGCGGTTTTGGTTGACTACATAATCTCTCTTACATCACAGCGTTTAGGATTTAATATGCCAGCAAATATATTTTTCGGTCTTTTAGTGTCTATATGGTATTTTCTGAATGAGATACTGTCAATTATTGAAAATGCCGGCCGGATGGGAGCGGATGTACCAAAATGGTTATGCGATTATATTATGGTATTAAAGTCAAAAGTAAACGATGAGGGGGAGAAAAAATGATAGGAAGCGAACAAAGAAAAGAACTGGGAGATAAATGGTTTGAAAAGCTCCAGGGAGAGGTGTCTGGGGCATCTAAAGAGGGACTGGAAGATTTTAGAGCAGCTATTAATCCGGATGCAATGGGGCCAGACGGGAAGGAGGGGATTGATGATGCAGATTAATCAGCTCCTGACACCGTACAATTACAGTAACGGTTCCGTTGACCGCATCCGCTACATCGTCATCCACTATGTGGGGGCCACTGGCGGAGCAAGAGCCAATTGCGAATACTACGCCAACAAATACATTGGCGCCAGCGCCCACTATTTTGTGGGATTTGAGGGAGAAATCTGGCAGTCGGTAGAGGACAAAAATATTGCATGGCACTGTGGTGCGAAATCATATAAGCACTCGGAATGCCGCAATTCCAACAGCATCGGTATTGAGCTGTGCGTGCGCAATCGCGGTAGCCAGGCTGCGGACAGCCGGGACTGGTATTTTGAGGATGCCACAGTTCAGACAGCTATAGAGCTTACAAAAATGTTGATGAAGAAATATGACATTGATGCGGAACACGTGCTCCGTCATTATGATGTGACAGGAAAAATATGTCCCAATCCGTATGTCTATAACCACACATCTCACACTTGGGACGATTTCAAAGCAGCTCTGATGGCTAAAGTCAGTGCCGGGTGGGAATATGATGGACAGCCAAAATACCGATATATGAAGGAAAATGGCGAATACGCGGCAGATGAGTGGCTTGTCATCAACCATCACTGGTATTTATTCGGGACGGACGGTTATATGCTGACCGGATGGCAGAAATGGAATGGCAGCCGGGTAGTTGCCCCAGATGAGCCGGGAGACTGGTATTTTCTGGATAATACAGCCGGAGGCCCGCTGGAGGGGGCCTGCTGGCATTCCCGGGAAAATGGTGCTCAGGAGATATGGTATGTTGAATGTTGAATAAAGAATGTGGCGGGGATTTTGTCCCGCCACGCTTATCATTTCTAATGCAATTTATAGGGATGCGTCAGTTGACGAAAAAACTAGTGTACTGTAGTAAGTACAGTCTAAATCATGCCAAGTCTATCCCAAGTGTAGGCCAAAATCTGTACAGCGATATTACTGGCTTTCTTTCGTTCATAATTTTACTCCCTAAGAGGATACTGTTTTGATATAATTCGTGTTGCATTTTGTGTTGCATTTGTTTGAAAAATCGCATATTAAAATGTAAAACTCCATCATAAAAAGAAAAAAGAAATATCCACAAATCCTTTAAAATAAAAGAAATTATGTTTTGTCAATGATTTTTTGATTTTTGTTGATACAGTTCGAATCTGGTTGTCGCCTCTGAAGAGAGTCACAGAAATGTGGCTCTTTTTTGCGTTGTAAAGCAATAGTGAATGAGGAAAATTTAAAATGTGAATTATTACTTGTTGACATAAAAATTTGACATTGATAAAATTAAAAAAAGATACGCATAGATCGTTGGAATGATATGGTATTGAGAGAATGATATTAGAAAGTAAAATACATGGACCCCAGGCGGAGCGGAATGTTGTCATACGCAGGAGATTAATTTCCAATATGGATGATGCCAAAATGCGGTTGTTCGTTCTCCATGCACCGGCGGGCTATGGTAAAACAATTCTTATAAACTCATATATGCGGCTGGCGGAAACGCCTGGTGTATGGTATCAGCTTGGGAAAGGCGACAACGATGTCACTACTTTTCTGGAGTATCTGACGGCAGCTGTTCGATGTGTGTTTCCGGATTTTGCGCCGGGGTGCAGTCATAGTGTGCAGGAAGCAGTGTATGCTTTTGTAAAGGCTCTGGAGATGGAAAAGCCGCAGCATCTTAATATTTTTTTTGACGATTATCAGGAAATATATGCCTCTGAAATTGATGAATTGATGGCATTTTTGATAAATCATGCACCAGAAGGGATTCGTTTTTTCCTGACTACAAAAGGGAGAATCCCTTCTTTTGCAATGCGTTTTATTTTGCGTGATGAGGCATCGGTATTAACTTCAAAGCAGTTGCCTTTTACATTGGATGAGACAGGAGAGCTTCTGGGGCAGATATCGGGCAGAATGATAGATCCGGAAACGACAGCACTTGTTTATGATTATACACAGGGGTGGCCTGCCGGAGTACGTTTTTTGGGTTTATATCTGCGTGAAGAAAAAAATGAGTTAAATCGGGATACAATTGCCAGTGCATGCCGCGAGTATCGGGTTGATGATTTTATTATGCATGAGCTGTTTAAACGGCTGCCATATCAGATTCAGAACTATCTGAAGTGTACATCTCCTCTTGATTATATGACAGCAGCGCTGTGCAATGCTGTGTTGGGCGTGCATGATATGGGAGGAGTCTTGGATTATCTGGTTCAGGAAGGTATTTTTACACAGAAGATAAAGGGTAAACGTGATACTTACCGCTATCATCTGCTGTTTAAAAATTTTCTTTTGGAACAGATTTCTCTGGCGGATCAGAAACAGATTTTAGGACGTGCTGCCAGAGTACTTCTTAATACATCTCAGAAGGAACTGGGAATAGAGTATGCAATCCGTGCCGGAGAATATGAGCTGGCTGAAACTGCGATAGGGCGGTTTGGCAGTCTGTTTTTTGAGGAAGAAAAATGGAATTTGCTGGCCAGGTGGATTGATTTTCTTCGAACCAGGGAAGATGAGATTGGAGTATCCAACTGGCTTTTGATAGGAAAGTATGAAATTCTGTGGAAACAGGAAGAACAGGGCAGAGAGTGTTTTGTAAAAGCATATGAACTGGCATTGCAACAGAGAATTGAACCGGCATTTTATGCGGCAACAGAGCTTTTATCGGAATATTTTTTGCGCAGGGAAGAGACGGAGTCTGCAGAATTGACAGTAGAACAGGCAATTGAGGACTGGGGGAAGCCTCATAGCAGAATGTGGTTTCTTCTTGTCTTTCGAAAGGCTCAGGTTTATCTGATAAATGGAAGGGAACAGGCGGCAAAACGCCAGCTTCTTGATCTGGCAGAGCATACGGAAGCGGGAATGAGATTCCGATCAAGAGAAGTTCTGGAAATCAAAGAAAGGGCCAAACAGCTTTTTGATATTCTGACGGAAACGGATATGAAGCATCTGGCTCTGTTTTATGACGGAGAAAAAACGGAACAGCTTAACCGGCTTGTTGCGGCACTCAGGCTTATGGAAGCTGAGCAATATGAGTTTCTGGAGGGAAGATGCTCAGGGCTTATTGAAAAATTGGATTCGTTTTCGGGTACTGTGTGCGGGGAAAGTCTTTCAGCACTTTTGGGATACTGGCTGTGCAGAACGGGAAAATGGAGTGAAGGAAGGCGCTATCTGATTCGGGGGATGAGCTTTTTATTAAAAGGCAGGTTTGACCGTTTGAATGTCAGCCCGTCAGTTAAAATATCAATGGGGCAGTTTTACAGCTTGCTGAAAGGCGGTTATCTCGATTTGGAGAGAAGAAGGCCGCTGTTTGCCTGCTGTTTTGGCAATTTTCGGATTTTTGATATTGAAACGGGAGAAAATGTAAGGTGGAGAACACATAAAGCCCAGGAATGCATTGCATATTTGATACATATGAGAGGAAAAGCAGTTTCCCGTGATGCACTCATAAATATTTTATGGAGTGGAGACGATGAACCGGATAAATTGATTTTAATGCTGCATAATATTCTGTCAAGTATCCGCAAGAGTCTGGAACCTTTTGGCGGTCGTAATATTTTATGCAGTCAGAATGGGCAGTACTGGATTGATACGTCATGTATCTGTACGGAATTAAGTTTAATGGATCCCATTATTGAATCCATAAGAACAGGAAACCAGTGGAATATTACAAATTATGCCTGGATTATGGAAATTTTTGCAGACAGGGAATATATGCAGGATATTGACAGCAGCTGGTGTGAGGAGAGCAAGTATTATTATCAGCGCTGTCTTTGTGACGGAATGTATCAGGCGGGGCTGTATTTTATGACGCAGAAAGAATATGACAGGGCGGATCAGATGCTTAAGAAAGCACAGGAATTTTTTCCATGTGATGAGAAAATTGCACGGATGCTGGAGAAATGTACCGAAAAATCGAAAGGAGACGAATGAAAAATAACGAGGATAGATCAGGATGGCTTCAGTCAGGTTTTTTGGATCTGGCAGCATATGCAAAGTATTTATTTGAAGAAGGAAGACAGAATGACTGGAATCCGTTTCCGGAACAGTCTTTGGAAGAAATAAAGAACAGGTGCAGCTTTTCAGTGAATATTTCCGGGGGCCAGGGAAGGGCGGGGGAAGAGTGGGAGCGTCTTTCGCTGCTGAAGGAGCTGTTTGATTTAAATGAAGAAGAAATTTATATGTTATATATGGCTGGCCTGACAAAAGCTGATGATGGTTTTTATGCGGCTTATCGGGCTCTGGGGAGCAGGAGCGGAGAGGCAGAGTGTCATATTTTGGAAAGAGTGTGGGCTTATTGCCATAATAAGGAGCCGAAAAAAGTTTCTGTCCGCTGGAGCTTTCTTCGGCGTTTCTTTTTCCGGAAGCATACATTGAGTAATGAGCTGATTCTGGAAGACAGGATTGTGCAGTTTTTATTACAGGAGACACCGACAGAAATAACTTTCAACATGTCTTTAATGAAAGAAGCTTCCGGAAATATGCCTTTTGTGGAGGATGATGTTGCCGGAAAGCTTTTTCAATATCTGCAGGAGGGGAAAAAATCAGAAGAAAAAGAATGTATTGTCATTTCAGGGCCGGATGGTGTTGGAAAAAGAGAATGTGTACGCCGCGCAGCAAAAGCAGTCTGCAGTTCTGTTATTTTTATTAAAGAGCAGAAACTGCGGGAAATGCCGGAGGAAGACAGAGATGCTTTGCTACGGGAGGCGGTTTTAAGCCATTTTTGCCTGTGCGTGGAATTGGATTGTGAAGATATTTCAGAAATCCGGAGCTTTTGTGAGGATGCTCTCAAACTCACAACAGTTTTGTTTTTTGTCGGGGAAGAGAACCGGGAACTTCTGCTGTCAGTTCCGGCACTTGAAATTTATATTGGTTTTCCTGATATGGCAAAGAGCAGTAGAATCTGGAAACAGGTACTTTCTGAATATCCGGCGGAACAGGAACTGGATGTGCAGAGCCTTTCAAACCAGTACAGACTTTCTTACGGACAGATTCGAAGGATAGCGGAACTGGCATGGAAGCAGGTAAGATATGGGGGAAAGGCACAGCTGTCTCTGATGGATTTGCAGGAAGCCTGTCACAGGCTTCTGAGAAACGAATTCGGAAATCTGGCTGTTCAGATAAAAAGAGGAGGATCCTGGGATGATTTGATTCTGCCCGAACGTCAGAAAAGGCGGCTGCGGGAGGTATGTTATCAGCTTAAATACAGACATAAAGTTCTGGAGGAATGGGGGCTGAAAAAGCAGATGCCCTATGGAACAGGAGTTTCGGTTATTTTTTCGGGACCTCCCGGAACCGGGAAAACGATGGCAGCCGGCATAATGGCGGGAGAGCTGGGGGTGGAGCTCTACAGAGTATGCCTGCCGGCAGTTGTGAGCAAATATATTGGAGAAACAGAAAAGAATCTGGAACAGATTTTTGAACGGGCGGATAAGAGTCAGGCTGCGCTGTTTTTTGACGAGGCGGACGTGCTGTTTGGAAGACGAACGGAGGTAAAGGAGGCCAATGACAAATACAGTAATCTGGAAGCGGCTTTTCTTCTTCAGAAAATAGAAGAATTTGAGGGGCTCACGATTCTTGCTACCAATCTTCTCAAAAATATGGATGAAGCATTCCGCAGAAGAATGAAGCTGATTGTGGAGTTTCCATTTCCCGGTAAGGCTGAGAGATTTGAAATATGGAAACATTCCATACCATCCGCCATGCCGTCGGAGGAACTGGATTTTAGATTCCTTGCGGAACGGTTTGAACTGTCCGGAAGCGGCATAAGAAATGTCGTGTATCAGGCAGCATTTCAGGCGGCAGCTGCCGGACAGCCCATAACTATGGGCATGCTGATGCGGGCAGTGGCGGATGAGTATGAAAAGAACGGAAAAGTATTATCAAAACAGGAGGCTGGCATTTATGGTATGGATGTGGAGGAGTTCCGATAAAAGAGCATCTGAACCGGAAGCCGGTTTCTGGGAACAGTCAGGGGCCGTATACCGGATAAAAGAAAAGCGGGATAGCACAAAAAGGGAAAAGGAAACAAAAGAGGCAGGGACGGGAGAATTAAAGGGACAGATTGCGGGAAAAGATCTGTATGTTGAAAGACGCAGGCTGGAAAACACATATGGAAGAGTGTCGTTTTTGACAGATGGAAAAGGGAGAGTGGGAATTGAGATGGCGCGCAGTTCCTTTTTCGGAGAAGAGGAACGGATGGAAGGGAGAAAAAGCCTGAATGTCGGAAAAAGTGTGTGTTTCGGAATGGAAGGCGGCCGTGGATATGTAGAAGGAAGCATGGCGGATAAAAGTGCATTTCGATGGACAGAATCATCAGAGTTATCTGAAAAAAGGATTATGAATGAGCTCCGGCGGCTGTCTGTCAGTTTATCCCAGAAGACTTTGTGTGAAATGACGCCGGAAGCAGACAGAGAAGCAGCAGTGCATGGCCATTCTTCCTATTTTCGTCATATGGAAGAAAATTTGAAAAGGACAGTGGAAGAAAGCCGCAAAGAGAAGAAAATGAAAGAAACAGAAGAGGGGCAGCTGTGGCTTCTGCAAAAAAGATTGTTTGGTTCGGAACAACAGGAAAAAGAGAGTATACCAAGAGGTACAGAAACAGAGGAGGATGAAAATTTTTATGGCTTAAATACGGATGAGACAGTGGATTGATAAAAAAATATCAGGTGCAAAGTCGTAAACTGTCAATTTGTATATAGATTTGTATATAACGATGTTGTATAATTTTATATCAGGAGTATCAGGGATAAAATTTACCTGAAAAAGAAAGCAGGAAGAAAGGAGGAACCAGTTTCCGGCAGACATCTGTCTGAAGCAGGAGACTGGATGAAGCATGGCAGAATATTTATCACCAGGTGTCTATGTGGAAGAGTTTGAGTCCGGTTCGAAACCGATGGAGGGTGTGAGTACCAGTACCGCTGGCTTTATCGGCCTGGCTGAGAGAGGACCTGTGGAGGGCGTCCCCCAGCTTGTCACGAATCCGGCTGATTTCAGACGGAGCTATGGCGGTTATCTGTCGGAAAATGAATTTGGGGAGTACCGCTATCTGGCATATGCGGTAGATCAGTTTTTCCTGAATGGCGGTTCACGCTGCTTTATTTCACGTGTGGCGCCCAAAGATGCAAAGTGTTCAGAGGGAAGTGCACCTTCAAAAGAAGCACCGGTTATAACTTTCTATGCAAAAAACCCGGGATGCTGGGGCGATAATATCCGGATTGTGATAACGCCGGCCAGCAAGGCAAAAACGCAGATTTTGGAAGTGATTGAGACTGCGGAAGGCAAGAAGTATCTTGTGAAAAATGGTGCCGGATTCAATCCGGGAGATATTGTGATGTACACAGATCAGACTTCGGTTGTGTACAATCAGGTAGTGAAAAATCAGGATAATATCATTTCTTTTAAAGAAGAATTTGAGGAAGGCGTTGTTGATAAAAAGCTGGTGCCGACACAGATCGTTTCCGTATGTGAATTCAGTGTGGAAGTAAGCTATGGAGACATCGTTGAGTTTTATGAAAACATGTCCTTTAATATTGAGGCATCCAATTATATCGATAAAAAAATGGCCAAATCTGAGCTGGTAGAGGCTCATTACACAGGAACGCCCGGTGCGGAAATTGTACCGCCGTTTGTTCAGATTGCAGGAGAGGGAGAGGCGGTTGCTTCTGTTTCCATGTCCGGCGGAAGCAACGGAAGCGTAACCAGTCTCTCAGCAGCTGACTTTATCGGAGAGGATCGCGGTGCAGGAAAGAGAACAGGAATTCAGTCTTTCCTGGACAATGATATGGTTTCTCTGATGGCTGTTCCCGGTGTGACAGATCCGAATGTACAGCTTACACTTGTAGCGCATTGTGAGAATCTGGGAAGCCGTTTTGCTGTTCTTGATATGCCGAAAGATCTGAAGAAGGTAGATGAGTTAATTACACATAGGGATATTTTTGACAGCAACTATGCAGCGCTGTATCATCCGTGGCTGACAGTGTTTGATCCTCTTGACAAAAAGAACATTTCAATCCCGCCGTCAGGCTCCATGCTGGGCATTTATGCCAGAAGTGATAACACCAGAGGTGTACATAAAGCGCCTGCCAATGAAGTAGTAAGAGGCTGTGTCGGGCTGGAATGCCAGTTTAACAAGGGAGAGCAGGATATTCTGAACCCCAAGGGAATCAATCTGATTCGTTCATTCCCGGGCCAGGGAATCCGTGTATGGGGAGCCAGAACTGCAACAAGCAACAGCAGCTGGAAGTATGTCAATGTACGCCGTCTGTTTATATTTATTGAGGAGTCTATCAAGGCAAATACCAACTGGGCGGTATTTGAGCCGAATGATGAAGTTCTCTGGGTTCGGGTTCAGAGAACAATCAGCGTATTCCTGACTAATCTGTGGAGAAACGGTTCTCTTGCGGGTACATCCCCGGAGGAAGCATTTTTCGTAAATATCGGAAGAAATACCATGAGTCAGGACGATATTGACAATGGACGGCTGATCTGCGTGATTGGTGTTGCACCAGTAAAACCGGCAGAGTTTGTTATCTTCCGGATTTCTCAGAAGACTGCGGATGCGGAATAGAATAATAAGGCTGTTTTGGCGGCAGATACATTCCTTTTAAAGGGATTCAGCGAATAAAGCGGCATATTGAGGGAAGGAGAAAAAAGCATGTATCCTAATGCGAAGTTTAGATACAAAGTGGAAATTGACGGTCTGGAGGCAGGCGGCTTTTCAGAGGTTACGGGATTTGATGCAACCATTGAGCCGATTGAATACAGGGAAGGCGATATGACGGCTGAAACGCCGATGAAGGTTCCGGGACTTAAAAAATACGGAAATATTACTCTGAAGCAGGGAGTTACTGATTCAAGAGTGCTGTATGACTGGATTACAACGGGAATTAACGGGGAGATTGAGAGAAAAACACTGACGATTACTCTTCTTAATGAGACACAGGCTCCCGCTGCTTCATGGCAGATTATTAATGCCTGGCCGACCAAATACACGGCTCCGGATTTTAATGCGACAGCCTCAGAAATTGCAATTGAGACACTTGAAATTGTGCACGAGGGAATGACAAGAGTATCCTGATATGGGAAAAGGGGGCATTTGCATATGGCAGATGCCCTTTTGTCGAAAAATATACGGAAAGGTAGAGAAAAATGGCATTTCAGACGGAATTTGATTTTACTCTCCCCAGGGGTTACATCGATCGGGACGGGAATTTACACAGAGAGGGAAAAATGCGGCTTGCAAATGCGGCAGATGAGATTCTACCTCTGAAGGACCCGCGTGTTCAGCAGAATCCGGGTTATCTGACAATTATCCTTCTTGCGAGGGTTGTGACAAAACTGGGAAGTCTCCCGGCCGTGGATACCCGTGTGATAGAGAATCTCTTTACGATGGATCTGGCATATCTTCAGGATCTTTACCAGCGGATTAATACGATGGAGATGCCGGAATACAAGGCGGTATGCCCCCACTGTGGGAAGGAAATATCTGTCCCTGTAAATTTTATGGAAGCCGGAGAATAAAAACATATCCGGCTGAAAAAATTTATGAGGAAGCGGCGTTTATCGCGTATTACATGCACTGGAGCCATGATGAAATAATGCAGTTCAGTCATCTGGAAAGAATCCGGTGGTGTAATGAGATATCCGCAATTAACCGGCGTTTGAATGATGAGCCGGAGAATGTCTTTAAAATTTGATTTGGTAAAATGCGAAAAAAGGACAGGGGGGTAATCACGTAATGACAGAGCGGGAAAAACTGCTGGCAAACAACAGATTTCTTGTGAGTGTGGGTCCCCTTCTTCTGAGTTTTTCAAAAGTGACTAATATATCCCGCGAGCTGGAGACGGAAGTGATTCCGGATGGCGGCAATAACTGGTCATCATCAGTATATCTGAAACCCCGGACAGCGCCGGAGAAGATAGTGCTGGAACGAGGGATTCAGACGGGAATTTCCGAAATGGGCCTGCAGATGATGCTGGGACTGGGAAACAGGGTAAATGTTGTGACGATTATGGTAATGGGGCAGGATCGCTCTGTTGCCAAAACATACTATTTTGAGAGCGGAATGGTCACAAAATGGGAAGTCGGAGAGCTGGATGCACTGGGAAAAGATATTTTGATAAAAAAGCTGGAGATATCGCACAGCGGACTTTATGAGGTTTAACGGCCGGACAGCACGGAGGAAACGCATGATATGAAGACGAGCGCCAGAAGACTGGATTCTTTTCGCCCGCTTCGGGCAGGAGTCCACACCCCTTCGATTCTGAAAAACAGAATATGGAGAGACAGCCGTTTTGCGATGGACATTATCGGGCACCATACGGCGGAAGGTTTTTTTGATTTTCCTGAGGCGCTGATGGTTTTTCTGGAACAGGAGCAGGACGAGGAAGCGGAGGCGGCATCTGAAGCGCTTGAGGAGGCTGTCACTCTCCTCCTGACAGTTAATCGTTTTGAACAGAAAGAGTATCGGTCTTACCTGGAATCTGTCTGGATCAACCGGTATCTGATAATGATAGCAGGCTTGGTTGAGAGGGCCAGAAGGGCGGACGGTCAGCTGCTCCGCGAAACTGAACGGATATACAGTGAAATGAAACAATATTTTCGCCGTGCCGTGCAGGATGGCCGTCATCACGAAATTCAGAAGCAGAGAGAGCAGAAACTGCTCCTTCTGCAGAAAGCGCTGACTGAAAAGCGGCAAGAGGGCGTCTGGCGGAGCAGGGCCTGTGATTTTCAGACAATTCGAAAACAGGAGAGAATGGAGACAGGCGGCAGCACCATTTTCGAGAGAGAACGCATGTCCTGGGAATGGCAGAAAAAAATATTCGGGCATGCGAAGCTGCCGGATTACAGGGAGATATGGCGTGAGAGTGCCGGGCCGCGAAATCCGGCTTTGACGGGCGGGCGGGAGATGATATCGGCGGTGCGTCAGGCCCGGAAATCGTTTCTTTGGGAGAGTGTGCCGCAGGCTGAAATGCATCGGACTCCGGGAACGACACGGGAGGAGCGGCAAAGTGTTGGGAAAGAGATATCTGCCATCCGGAAAATGAAACCTGGTGTGCAGGAGTCGAAGGATGCGTCCCTGGCACGTTTCAGACTGCCTGGATACCGGGAGATATGGCATCAGAGCGTAACGCAGAGAAGAGCGGCAGCGGCAAAAGAAGCGATACCTTATCTGGAGAGTCTTGATGGTGCTGTTCGACAGGAACTGTTAAGTGCGGCCGGACTTTCGGAGGAGACATACCGCCGGGAACTGAGTTCCATGAAGGAAATTCGCTGGAAGACCGTACAGAAAAGTTTTATCTCCGTGCTGAAAAGACGAATTAAAAAGGCTGAAAATTTTGGGGCTTTTGCGGATTATCAGGATGACTTCCGAAGCGGGACAGAGAGTGTGCCGGTACTTCTGTATCCTGATTCCCGTCAGGAAACAGAGGATAATGTTTCAGTAACCCGCAGAAAAGAGGAAAACAGCACAGAAACGATGCAAAGCACAATAAATCAGATTCGTGTTTTATTCAATCGGTTCTGGCGGGAAAATCATGAAACATGGACAGGTAAAGAACCGTTTTCGGAGGAAAGAGAGCAGATCCTGCGTTGGGCTGAAAAAATTCCGGAAGATGAAGCAGAAGCCTTATCTGATTTCCTGCAGTCAAGAATCCTTCTGGGAAACAGAGAGGAACATTTAAAGGATGGCGGAGCGGTTTTGCACACACAGGAGACAGGGCAAGACATATACCTGAAGATAAGAAAAATCCTGGAAACAATGTCCGCTGCGGAATGGCGGCAGCTGGAAAAAACGGTTTTGAGTCAGGGCAGTGCAAAGGAAAGTGCTCTGAAAAACAGTGAAAAAGATATGCTGCTTCATATGCCGGATCTGGTGTCGGATGAATTTCTGCCATGGCTGAATGAAACAGCCAATGAGGCGGAGATTCGATTTTTGCTGAATCTCGTGAACAGTGGAGACCCTTACAGGGAAAACACTGGGTCTGATGAGGGGAAAGCAGACGAGAAAAATCCCGGAACTTTTCTTGAAGAAAGAAAACAGGAGACAGCTGACTGGATTGCGTATATGGAACCGCCGTTATGGGATGAGCTGGTTCAGCAGATTCTGGTCCGGCCCTCTGGAGGAGAAGATAAAGCGGAATACTGGAGAGAATGCTTTACCGTTTCGGACATGCCGGAGAAACAGCTTTCTTTGAAAGAATTTCTGGGGAGGAATGATTCGGGGCGCCTGATGCTGAAGAATCACATAATTCAGAGAATATATGAGTGCGACAGCCCCCGGCAGATAGAGAAATTGCTTGTTCTGGCAGCAGACGGCGGAAGTGAGGCCATGAAAGCCTCTGTACGTGAGTGGGGAAATGCAGGTGCGGCTGAGCAGAAAAATTCTGATTCGGAAAAAACGCAGCTGATAGAAAAAATCACGGGGCTCTCCCGGGAGGAGAAAAGTGCTGTGAAAAATCAGCTGCTGAAAATACAAAAAACGCTCCGCGGACAGGTGCTGCAGAAAAACACGGTTCACGCCATGAGCGCTGTTCTGCTGTCCGCTCAACAGAACGAGATGGAAAAAGCGGATGCGGGGATACTGTCAGAGCAGTTTTATTTATGGCTGCAGAAAGAAGCTGATGACAGTGATATAGCTGCTCTGGAGACATATGTTTCGGGCCGTTATGTTGGTCAGAAAGAGAGCGAAAGTTTACCCGATACCGAAAATGAAAATGCTGAGTTTGAGGAGCAGAAACAGGATCTGATCAACTGGATAACGTATATGGAGCCATCTCTTTGGGATGAGTTTGCATTTATGATTCTCCGTAAAGATGATGAGAAAGAAAGCCGGAAAACGGAGAATAAAGAGGGTTCAGCAGAAGGAAGTGAGAAGCTTTCATCAGCAAAACGTGACCGCCGTAATCTGATGGAATACTGGATTGGCAGTCTTGCACCGTCAGAGGGGGAAGCGCCTGTTCTGGAATACAGCAAATACAAAAACAGGACACAGGCAGAACGGCTTCTTCTCAAAAATGGTCTTACAGAAAAAATAAAGAAGGTAAAAGAGCCGGAGACTGTCCGGGTGCTTTTGAATCTTGCTGCAGAAAACAGTGACCTTTTGCGGTCACAGAGAGAATGGCTTCGGACTGATGATTCGGAAAGAATGGGTCCCGGGAAATCAACAGAGGCGGCGGAGAGAAGAATCCGGGTGTTATCTTATTTTGATGATTTGTTCCATGTGATGGGGGCGGAAGAAAGCAGGACATTCTGGAATACTTTTCACAGAGATGTTTACCTGAGATCCGGGGCAAAAGAAAAATATGGAGAAATATCAGGAGAGAATTCTGCAGTCCGGAGGGCAAATGAAAAGGCCGGCAAAACTTCCGAAAATGCGGGTACAAATGAATCATTGCGGGCAGATTTGCAGGCTCCGGAGAGCGGCAGATTTGAAGAGAGCAGATTCTCGTATGAAGAAATTTCTTTTTACAGAACGCTTCTTCACAGGGAAGAACGGGAAATGTCAGGCGGGGAGAAGGAAATTTTCGGCTCGGCGGACAATGCTTCCGACGGCGGGTCGGCAAAGCAGATCCAAACCGGAAAAACGGAGTTTCTCTCTGTCGGGAACAGTGAGTATAAGGAAAATGACGGAGCAGTCCTGCTTTCAGATGCGGGGGAGACAGTACCGGAACAGGGAATGCCGATATACAGGCATACGGGTGCGGGCAGAGCAGGCCAGGTGCCGGAGGTGCATGGGGACATCCGGGATGATGTTTTTATTTACCGGCCGGCTTCTCTCGTTCTGACCCGTCCTCAGCCGCCGGGAAACACCAGTCTGAATCCGAGTGCTCTGCCGACTCCTGATATTGAAAGACAGATTGAAAAAACAGTTGAAAGTCATGTAAAGGAAGAACTGGGAGATATTCGCCATATTACAGCAAAAAAGGCAAAGATGTCCATGGCTTCTGAAGAGTATGATAAAGAGATTCGCGGGCTGAGGCAGCAGGTAAAAGAGCAGCAGAATGAGCTGGAAAATATGAAAAAAATACAGACAAAGCTGATATCGACAACGAGTGCGGACAGGCTGACGGAAGAGGTGCTTCGTCAGCTGGAGCGCAGGCTGAGGCTTGAAAAAATGCGAAGAGGACTGTAAGGAGGGATTGAGATGGGGCTGGGAAAGCTTGTACGGGCTAAAATTTTAATTTACGGAGAAAATGGTCTGGCCAAAAAGACGGTAAGCTGTACATTTAACCCGTCTCAATATGTAATTAAAAATTCGGTAAATTATAAAGAAGAGCAGGAGCTGGGTGCTGATTTATCGCGTCTTTTATATTTATCCGGAAATAAAAGTGAGCTGTCGCTGACTCTGTATTTTGACAGTGCCACAGATGACGGGCAGGAGTTGATGGTGGCCGGTATTGCCAAGGACGCGGCGGCCAGTGCTGTTACAGACAAGACAGAGCAGCTTGTAAAAGCGATGCGTGTGGAAGGAAGTCAGCACCGCCCGCCGCAGGTGGCTTTTCAGTGGGGCAACCTTCTTTTTAAAGGAGTTATCACTTCGCTGACGGAAACTTTTACGATGTTTGATCCTTTTGGGAAGCCTATCCGGGCGAAGGTAGACATGACGCTGAAAGCGGAGGAGGATCTGAAAACAGCGAAGCTTTCAGAGCCATTTGAATCTCCGGATCGGACGAAGGTTACGACGATCATTGAGGGAATGAGTCTGTGGCAGCTCGCTTATGAAGAGTACGGCGACTGTGAAAAATGGCGGGAAATTGCGAGGGCGAATCATCTGATGAATCCGCTGGATATCCGGCCGGGACAAAAACTGAAAATTCCGGCATTATAGTCGCAGAAGGGAACAAACATGGATCTGATGAGCGGAAGCTACAGCTTCGAGGTTTTGCAGAAAAAATATGGAAATTTCCTGATTCCGGCAGCAAAGCTGAAAATAGGCGGCAGCAATTTGCTGGAGCTTACGGGAGTTATGGTTGAAAGTATTCAGATTACACTGTCGCTGAAAGCAGCGGGCTGTGCGTATTTTTATGTTACCAGCGGATATGACTACAAAAATGGCTCTTTTGACAGCGCACTTAAAAGCAAAGTAGTGCTGGGAAAGGAAGTATCAGTTGAACTGGGATACGGTTCTTCTCTGGTCACAGTGTTCAAAGGATTTGTTGCGGCTGTGGGAACTGAATTTGACGTGGACACCGGCGTCAGCTATTCAATTACCGCCATGGATGCCAGGCGCTTAATGCAGACGGACAATCTGCGAATTATCCGTTACAATGTAAAGCATTATTCAGATGCGGTTTCGGAGGTGTTAAAGCGTTACAAGAAGCTTTGCACTCCTGTGGTGGATGCAACGACTGAAAATCTGGAAGGCCATCCGCTGGCGCAGTCTTCTTCTGATTATGATTTTATTGTTAATAAAATTATAGGAGAGGGAAAGGCTGACAGGGAATTTTTTATCGTGGCCGACAAGGCTTATTTCCGGAAGCCGCGGGGCAGCTCAAGTCCGGTGGTTACGCTGGGAGTGGGGAGCGGTTTAAAGTCTTTTCAGAAAAATTCCATATATCTGAATGAGAAAATTCAGGTTATCGGACGGGAAGAAGGCACCCATAAAATTCTGGTGGGAGAGAGTACGGCAAAAGCAGCGGATCAGCAGGTTGCAGCACTGAGCGAGCCGGGGATTTATCAGATGGCTGCGCCTGACTGTCATGTACAGGGAGAACTGAAGGCAAGGGCCGCAGCTTTGGCAGACCGGGAAAAAGCAAAAAATCAGCAGGCCAGTGCGGTATGCGTGGGGATTCCGGAAATTGTTCCGGGACGTTATCTGAAGATAGAGCGCCTTGACAGTACGGTAAACCGATCATACTATATCACGGAAGTGATACATGAGTATAACCGATCCGGTTTTACCACGAAGATTGAGATGGAAGGGTGGAGCTGATATGGGAGTGTTTGATGAGCTGATCGACATACCGAAAGAAAATGATCGCGTATATAGCGTTATATCCGGAATTGTAAAGGAAAACTGGGATGAAAATTATCCGGGAAAAGTGAAGGTAGAATATTTTCTTGGAGAAGACGGAAAAAATATCAGCGGCTGGGTTCCTGTGGCAATGCCGTATGTATCGGACAAATCCGGCATGTATTTTCTGCCCGAAATAGGGACGGAGGTTGTGATCGCTTTTCTTCTGGGGGACAGGAACTGTCCTGTTGTCATGGGTTCGCTGTGGAACCAGAAGGTAAAGCTTCCGGAACAGACAGCTGAAAAAGATAATAATGTGAAAAAAATCCGGACGAAAAACGGCCAGGAGATTATTTTTTCCGGAGAACCGGATAAACAGAAAATTACAATTCAGACAAAGGGCGGTATCAGTGTTACTCTGGATGATGAGCAGCAGTGCGCTTCAGTTACAGATAAAGATGGGAAAAACAGGATTCTTCTCAATGCCAAGGAGGGAAGTCTTTCACTTGAAGCGGAGAAAAAGCTGGAGCTGAAGGTCGGAGGAAAGGCCCTTGTTTCTCTGGAGAAGGATTCGGTCAGCCTGTCCGCCGGGAAAATACAGGAGAAGGCGACACAGAGTATGAGTCTGGAGGGGCAGAGCATGAATCTGAAGGGAAGTTCCATGCAGCTGAAGGCAGACGGAAGTTTAAAGGCGGAGTCAGGAGGAATTGCGGAGTTTAAAGGTTCCATGGTCAAAATAAATTGACACGGTTCCGGAAAAGGAAGACAATGGAAGACAGAAATTATGGAAAAGACTTTTTGGGATGCGGCATTCATTTCCCGCCTCGTCCCGATCCGGTTACGGGTGTTCTCAGAATGTCGGGTTATGAGGAAGATATAAAAGAGGCGATTCGCATTATTCTGATGACACGCCGGGGAGAGCGGGTCATGCGGCCGGAGTTCGGATGCGGTATTCATGATTTTGCATTTTCCACAATGGATTATGCCACGCTTTCCCAGATAGAGAAAAGTGTAAAGGATGCGTTGATTTTATGGGAACCGCGGATACGGGATGTGGAAGTGGATGCAAAGATCGGCCGCGGGGAGGGTGTGCTGGATATCAGTATCAGTTATGTGGTGCGAACAACCAACAATCCCTATAATCTTGTATTTCCCTTTTATATAAGCGAAGGAATGGAGCTGTAATTATATTCATACAGGAGCAGACAGAAAGGAGGAGGCGTCGTGGATAAAATTCCGGCGGTGGACAACAGAACAGAGGAGGAGCTGCTGGCACAGCTGCAGCGCAGAGCGGCATCCTATGTTCCGGAATGGCGTTTTGATATGCGGGAACCGGATGCGGCTGCGGCAATTGCCAGCGCTTTTGCGGGTATGCAGCATGGAGCTATTCGAAATTTCAACCGTCTGTTTTTAAAGTATCAGACAGAGTTTTTTAATGCTGTGCATACTTCGATGAAGCCGGCGGCGCCTGCCGGGGGATATGTAGTATTTGGCACTGTCAATGATTCTGTGGAGGGGGCTGAGCTTAAGGCCGGCACATTGCTTACGACGAGTGCTGTTCAGAAAAACGGCGATCCTGTTCCGGTGGAAACGCGGGATGATGTGTATGTAAGTCCTGTGGGAATACAGGCGGTATATGAGAGTTTCGACGGAAATGATTACATAGGATGTCTGTATGAGGGCGATGGGAAGAGAGAATTTCCGCTGTTCTGTTTTGAAAGAGATAATCTCCAGCGACATGAATTTTATATCGGACATCCCTCTGTTTTTCACATACAAAGTCATGGCTGTCTTCAGCTTCGTTTTTTTGAGAGAAATGAAAAACTGGCGGAACGGTTTTTTGTGGAGTGTCTGGCAGATCCGTCTTTCTGTACTGTCTCATATTCAGCAGAAGAGTCTTTTGTACCATTCAGAGAATGCCGGGAAGAGAATGGCGTGCTGGTCCTTGAGAAAGCCGCGGCTCAGGAACCATGGCAGATGCAGGAGATACAGGGAGTGCGGATGTACTGGATGTGTATTTCTGTAAAAAACGGCTCTTCTCTTTCTGACTGGGGATTCAGAGGGGTAAAGATTTCTGCACAAAGCGGAGCACTTCCTCCTGACAGTATAACGGCCAATGGAATGGACTGCAGCCTCATGCAGTATTTTCCTTTTGGTGAGCAGTTTTCTGTTTATAATGAGGTGTATTTTGCATCTGATGAGGTATTTGATAAAGTGGGTGCGTCCATAACTCTGTCCTTCTGGCTGGATTTTGTAAAGATTCCCCTGAGCGGCCGGGATTGGGGTTATGAGATGGACTGGAAACTGATTATGCCTAAAAAGAGCATTCAGGTGGAAAGGGAATATGATATTTCCATTGAAGAAGTAATATGGGAATATTTTAACGGCAGCGGCTGGGTTCGTCTTTTTCCGGCGAAGGAATACAGTGATGTGTTTGGCATCAGAAAAGGAACATACCGCCGCAGGATCAGGGTGGAATTTAAGTGTCCCCGTGATTTGAGTCCTGCTATTGTAAATGGAATGGAAAACCGGTATATCAGGGCCAGAATTCTGAAAGTTAATAATGCACTGAAGACACAGGGAAATTATATAAGCCCGGTCCTGACAGAGACGAGGCTGGCTTATGATTATCCGGATGGAGGCGTACAGCCTGCTTTCTTCGTGACTGTCAACAATATGGAGTACCGGCTTTTTCCATCAGGACAGTGCCTGAATAATATGTATCCTTTTTTTCCGATCTGTCAGACCGGAGATAAGAATCCGACGCTGTATATCGGAACGGAAAAGCCCTGGGAGAACGGACCGCTGAGACTTCTGTTTCTGGTAAGAGAAAGCGGGGAAGATCGTCTTCCGCCTCTTCAGTGGGAGTATGAAAGCGGAGGAAAATGGCGTGAGCTCAATCCGGCAGATGAGACGGAATATTTTTCACACAGTGGTCTGATCACTTTTTCAGGACCGGAAGCACAGGATAAGAGAGTCAGATTTGGCCGGGAATTATACTGGATACGCGTCAGGGACCGGGAGGGAGAGTATGTCAGAAGGCATGATATGCTCCGTCCATTTATTGAGGGAATCTGGGAAAATGGTGTAAAAGCGTGGACAGTCCGTTCGGGCCAGGAGGAATACCTTACGATGGAACGGTTTCTTCCGGATGCACGCCTTCAGCTGATGAATGGAAGTATATACAGTCTGGAGATGTGGGAACTTCAGTCCGGGACTCTGTCAAGAGCTGAGTACGCACAGCTTATGGAGGAGAACAGGCTGTGGGAGCAGAAGGATGAAAATGGAAAAGCCAGGGAAATTTGGGTAAAATGGGAAGAACAGGAAAATTTATTTGATTCCGGACCGGGAGACAGACACTACCTTCTCGATGCCAACAGTGGAATTCTAAGTTTTGGAGATGGAATTCGCGGCAGGATTCCGGCTCCCGGGCTCATTAACGGCATATGGGTGCGCTATCGGATTGGCTGCGGCGGAGAGGGAAATGTTCCGGCAGGGGCAATAAACGGACTTGATACCGCCGTAGGATTTATCAGCAGAGTGGAAAATCCCAGGGCCTTTTTCGGAGGCAGTGATCGGGAGACGGCTGATGAAGCGATGGAGCGAACTGCGGGGGAAATCTGCCACCGGTTCAGAGCTGTCACAATTTCGGATTATGAGCGGCTGGCTCGGGAGGCATCCGGAACGGTGGAAAAGGCATCCTGCTTCGGCGGGAGGGATCAGAACGGCGAAATAAAAAGCGGGCATGTGACATTAGTGCTGCTTCCGGCGAATTTTGAGAACAGCCTTCCGTTTTTTACAGAGCTTAAAGAGCAGGTTATGGGATATCTTCGCGGCAGGCTGCCTGTGGGTCTGGCGGAGAGCGGACGGTTTCATATTGAGAAGCCTGTGCTGGTGGAAATATGTGTGAGTGCTGAGATATGGGTATCGGATTTTAATCAGGTTTTCCAGTGCAGGGCGGAAATACTGCAAAAGCTGGAGGCGTTTCTTCATCCGGTAACAGGAAATTTTAACGGGAAGGGATGGCCGATTGGCCGTCTTCCGAATCGAAGCCAGATTGACACTATATTGAAGAGTGTTCCGGAAGTATTGAGACAGCGGGATCTGATTATAACTGGTTTTGTATGCCGTGGAGGAGAAAACATTGAGATTGGTCTGGAGGAAGCAGGAAAATTTTTCTATGCGCTTCCCATGTCCGGACAGCACAGGATAAAAATCCATGTGGAGTAGGAGGTAGAAAGCAATGCTGCCCCAAATTGAGCTTGATCAGGAAAATTTTGAGCAGATAATGGAGGAGGCCAGGAGCAGAATTTCCGGAATCTGCCCTGAGTGGACAGATTTTAATTATCATGATCCGGGAATTACCATTCTGGAGCTTTTTGCCTGGCTGAAAGAAATACAGCAATTTCATATGGATCAGGTGGGGCCTCTTCATATACAGAAATTTCTGAAGCTGTTACATATAACGCCAAAAGAGGCAGGGCCTTCCAGGATGAAGCTGTATCTTGCCAGTCCCAAACCGGTTTTTCTCCGGGAAGGAGCACGGTTTTATGCGGGTGATGTCTGCTTTGAAACGGAAGTGGAAGAGCAGACACCCGGAGGGAGAATACGTCTTGGAGTAAGCGAAGGACGGGAAGGGAGCGTCTCAATTGACGGCAGGCAGCTTCCCTATGACGGGAGACTTCGGTTTTATCCGTTCGGCCGGCGGCCGGAGCCGGGAAATGTTTTTTATCTCTGCATGGAAAATCCGTTTATTTCCGGGATTCGTTACCGGTTATCCGTGCTTCTGTATGATGGGTATGCAGTCCGGAGAAACCGGATTGAAGAAAATATGCCGGTTTGCCTGACGGATGTGGAAGCGGAGGTGCTGACGGACAGCGGCTGGAGTTCTGTCTCTGTAATGTCTGACGAGACACAGGGATTTTTACAGAGCGGCAGAATTGAGATGAGGGTTTCCGGCCGCATGAAAAAGGCAGAGATGTACGGGGGAGCGGGATACTGGCTCAGGTTTGTATTAAAGGACGGGGAGTATGACGTTGCTCCGGCCATAACGGGGATCAGTGCATCCCATATATGTCTCTGTCAGAGAAAAACAAGGGCGGCATCCTGTCATGTAAAGGCGGAGAAAGATGAAAGAGGAAGAATTCTGTGCCGGAACCAGCTGTCTCTGACCGATAAAAATATTCATTTTTATCGGAGAATAGGAGCCAGGTATTATCCGTATGATTCAGTGATGAAGGAGATGGGAGATGACGAGAGAATGCGGTTCATCCTCGGCAGCGATGCGCAGGAAGGAGATACATTCTTTATTACTGCATCAGATCCTGAATGTGATGACAGGCTGGAGATAGAGGCGACCGGATTTCCTGATCAGGAGTATCCCATTGAAGAGTCTTTTCTTATTCCTTCCCGTTTTGGGATATTGGTAGAAGATATTCTGGAACCGGGAGCCTTCCGCCGATGGGAGCGGGTGGAGGATTTTGACAGTTCAAAGCCGGATTCTCTTCATTATGTTCTTGATTCTGAAAGCAGGACACTTCGTTTCGGAAATGGAATTCACGGTATGATTCCGGAGGGGAATATCCGGATTACGGATCTCTGTTTTACAATGGGCAAACAGGGAAATGTGCGGAGTCATCAGATAACGGCAGCTGATTCAGAGCTTTCAGGTGTGCGGATCGTAAGTTTTATGGATGCTTCCGGCGGCTGCGACAGAGAAAATGCCCAGAACTGCTTTAAGCGGTTCTGCAGACAGATGGAGAAATCAGACAGAGCTGTCAGCGCACAGGATTATGAACGGCTGGTAAGGCAGGTACCGGGACTGATGATTCAGTCCTGCCGTGTTATGGATGACTCGGACAACAGCTGTGTCCGGATTGCGGTGCGGCCGTTTTCTGAGGGAGGCAAGGCTTCTCTCAGCGAGGCATACAGAAAAAATATTGAGATATATCTGGATAAGAGGCGCCTGATAGGAACTAAAATAGTTATTTTGCCGCCTGAATATGTGGAGATTCGTGTATATGCAGAGGTGCGGATCCAGGGGCATTATCTGGAAGCCCGGGAAACTGTGGAAAGAGAAATCAGAGAATTTTTCCGGGAGCAGGAACAGGAATTTGGAAAACCGGTTCTGCGTGGCAGACTATATGGCCGAATTGACAGTCTGTCCTGTGTGGAAGAGCTTTTGACATTGAATATAGAGGCGCGTGGAGACAGGATAAACCGAAGTAAAAGCGGAGATGTATATGTTCCGCAGAATGGAGTGTTATTTTTGCAGACAGTACAGTGTAATGCAGTAAACGGATAGGAGCCTCATGAAATATTTTATTTTTAATAAAAGCACTGATTATGAGAGAGGTTTTTTCAGGGGATGCATCTATGACGGAAAAAGTGTAAGACTTCTTCCGGGTTTTGAGAGCGGAAGCTACATTTCCCGTCTGCTGGACAGCCGGGAGAAAGGAACGAGGTGGCATCGGATTGTCATGGAGGCTGATGCGCTCGGGGATGCATCGCTTCAGTTCACATTTTATGCGTCAGACGACGAACAGACTGTATTTAAGGGACGTAAATGGAAAATACAGGATCTGATCGCCGAACCGGATCTTACTTCTGAGGAGAAAAGAGAAGCCTTTGCTCCGTACAGAGTCCGCCTTGAACTTAATCCGGCGGATGCGCTTCTCTATGATGTACGGGGACAGTATCTGTGGTTCTGGGCTGAACTTCTGGGCCAGGGAAGTGAGACTCCGGAAATCAGAACAGTTCGAATAGATTTTCCGATGGAAAGCTGGAGTAAGTACCTGCCGGCTGTATACCGCCAGGATCCCGCCTCGCAGGATTTCCTGGAGAGATATCTGGGAGTTTTTCAGTCCGTTTATCAGGATATGGAGAGAGAGATACGCATATCGGCATCTTATCTGGATCTGGGGACGGAAAATGAGGAATTTCTTCGATGGATGGCCGGGTGGATTGGCCTGCCGGACATCCACCTGTGGCAGGGAGACAAGCTGAGGCTTTTGCTGGAGGAAGCAGTTCCACTGTTTGTACAGCGCGGGACACGGAGAGGCTTTCTTCGTTTTCTGACTCTGTATTTTGGAGAAAAGCCGATTTTAGTAGAAAATTTTGAACTTGAAAAATACAGGAACGAGGGAGAAAAGGGAAAACAAATGTCCAGGCTCTACAATCTGGATGAGGGGAGCGCGGCGCTCCTGATTCCGGAGCAGTATCTCTCGTCTCCTCAGGAATATCAGACGGTTATCAGACTGATAAAGGACACAGCACCGGCACATCTTCAGGTAGTTATTATTCCTTTGAAGTCTATTTTATACCTGGGGAATCATTCTTATCTGGGAATTAACAGCCGGCTGGGACATTACAGACCGCTGCGGCTTGACGGACGCTCAAGGCTGCCGTTTACGGCAATTACAGGTACACAAGGAGGAGAAACGTGAAAAATTTAAAATATTTTCCCTTTGAGAGAAACAGATATTATTACGGGAAATTATTAACAGAGCAGGACTTTATAAATGAACAGAAATATCTGAACGATAAACGCCGTCTCGGAAATCGGTTTCTTCAGGGGGTCGGTGTGGCTGCCGGACTGAATGTGGTTCTGGTGGATGAAAAAAGTATTTCGGTTGAGGCGGGACTGGCATATGATTTTTCCGGCCGTGAACTTGTGGTGGATACTCCGGTCACGAGGCGTCTGTCAACAGTAGATGGGTTCGATTCCATTATGGAACGTTCCGTAAAGAATTACGTTTATCTGTGCATTGAGTATGATGAGAAGGAGATATCGCCGGCGCATAATGTGGCGGGAGATACACTGGAACAGAAGCAGGAGTATGACAAATATCAGGAGGGATACCGCCTGTATCTTACTGATCAGGAACCGGATTCCGTATCATCTGCACCTGATGAATTTTATGAACAGACAAGGGTACTCTACAGGGATGCTTCCCTGCTTCTGACACAGACTATTCCTCTGTATATTCAGGAGGGGACCGCTTTTGAAACGAAAATACGACTGGAAAATTTCGGGGCGGATACAACTGTCAGCATGCGGCTGCGGGAGGAACTGTCCTGCGTATCCTGTGCCGGGAAAAAAGAACTTGAATTTATTCTCGATGAGACTTCATTGGAGCGGGGAGGAAGTACAGAGCGCACTTTTTCGCTGAAAACTCAGGGGATTACAGACGGAGAAGCTTCTTTCCGGATCCGGCCGGAGAATCTGGAAATATCCGGAGAGCGGTCAGGAATGCATCCTGAAAAAGAAGTACTTCTGACAGCCTCTATCGGTGCTGCGGCTGTGTTTGAGGAATTGAAAAGCAGATATTATCAGGATGTCATGGAGGATGCAATCCGGGAGAATTATCCCCAGGGTATTTATCTTGCACGGATTTATCTGGTCGGTACAGGCAAGACATATCTGATAGATCGGATAGATGCGATGCCATTCAGTCAGTATGTCTACAGCGGCAGCCTCATGGCGGGAATGCTTCATTGGACAAGGAAAGAGATTGAGCAGCTGAGAAAGGACGTTTCTCTGCCGAACGGAACGGAGGAAAATTCTTCCAGGCGCAGCACACAGGCAGAGGGCTCTGACGGATGGCGTGCAGAAGGAACGGTGGAAATCCGGCTGGGGATTGGCGGAAAGCGGGGACAGAGATTTTTTTCCCACGAAATTTTCCACGGACTGGGGCTGGGGAATGTAAGAATAACACTTTCTCTGACGGATGGAAAAAGAGCGGTTTATGGCTCTCAGGAAATATTTGAGGATGTGGAGCCAAAAGCAGAACTGGCAGCCAGTCTGGATATGTCCAGAGGATGTTTTGTTATCGGTGTCCGGATGATAGAAGCTACAAGCATTCAGACAATGCAGGTGCACTGGACGGCAGAACGATTCTCCAAAGCAGAGGAAAAAGAACATCAGGACAGGAGACTTTATATCAGGCCGGGACATGTTGAAATGAAGGTCCGGGAGAGTGTTTATCTTGAAGCTGTATGTGAGGACTACCCGGGTATGACAGTCATATGGCGCGTAAAAACGCCGGACGGCGGCACGGTAACGGGGGATGGCCTTTATACGGCTCCAAATATGAGCGGTGTATATGAGGTAACAGCTCAGTGCCAGGATGCACCGGAGCTCCGCTCGTCTCTGTTTATTGTAGTGAGGGAATAAAACATGGTTATTCGCAACCTGGAAAGAGATTATACAGTTATAAAGAAGTTTGAGGGGGAAGGCGATATTACTCAGTTTTTGTGCCAGAGCACAGAAAATGGGAATGACAGCTGGCACAGGCTGGCGCGCATTCCTCTGGATGCGGTGGATGGTCATCTGATTGCCTTTTTGCTGGGAGAGCTGAAACGTGAGGAGTTTGAGGATCTGGAGGATTATTTTACAGATGATGCGTATCTGTTCGTGGTAATGAGGCTTACTGATGCAGGAACGCTTGGGGAGAAACTTTCTCAGGAAAAAGTAAGCCTGAGAGAGCGGCTCTGGATGGCTCACGGACTGATAGAAAGGCTTGTTCTGGTTGCACCGGCTCCGTTTTTCTTCTGTGCAGCTATGGATGAAAAACTCATTCATGTGTCTGAAGCCGGGGATATAATGCTGGATTATGATCTGGCTCAGATCTGCGAGTATGGGAAGTTCAGTTTCGATTCCGGGTGCGGACGTCTTGGAGATGTGCTGGAACGTCTGTTTGCTGAGGAGATAAAACTCCGGGCTTTTCCTGAAATGGAAAGACTGGCATACGGTTTAAAGCACGGCGAATTTGGAGAATATCTGGAAATTCATGAGTCATTTAACCGTATTTTTGAAATATGGGAGAAAAAAACGGAGGCAGATCTGAAGCCGGAAAAGGCGTCTTTCCGTCTCTGGGAAAAAATAAAACAGGGAGTGAAATTCCTTAAAAATCTGATTCTTGCGGGAATTCTTGTGCTTGCGGCGGTTTATCTTGTTATTTCTGTCAGGGATTTCCTGAAAGAACCGGAAGTACATGTAAATTATCAGAAAATCGGAACACTGACAGTGCGTCAGCCGGAAACAGAAAATGGGGAGATGCAGGAATGAAATTTAATGATTCGCCGGACTTGAAAAAAAGCATGAATAATTATATAACGCGGGCAGGGCGTATGATTTTCATGCCGGTAACAATTCTGTTCCGGACGGCCCGCACAATGGTTCAGCCAAATACCATCGCGCGCAAGGCCAGCAACGATGTTCTGCAGGAGATGAAGAAGCTCAAGGAGCCGCCAAGAACGCTTAAGGCATACGTGGTTTTTGGGGAACATTATGTGGCGAAACGACTTCTTTTTCTGCTTGTGCTGGCAGTAATTCTGCTTCCGGCGCTGTTTTTAAATTTCGCTTTTCCGGTTATCCAGTCCCATTTCCTGACAAGAACAATGCCGGTGGATTCTGCAGATATTCAGAACTATACGGGACGTGTAAAGCTGACGGACCGTGCAACAGGCCAGATTCTGGTAAAGGGACGCCTGGAAGAGGGAAGAATCAGCGGAAATACCGTAGTATACGGGTATAATGGGAACCGGCTTTATGAGGGCGGCATGCAGATGGAAATGTATGACGGTTATGGAGAACTGTTCTATGAGGACGGGAGCGCCTGTTATAAGGGAGATTTTTCCATGAACCTCTATGAAGGCCAGGGAGTTTCTTATTACCAGGGAGGCGGAATCTGTTATTCCGGTCAGTTTGTTTCAGGATTGTATGACGGCGAGGGAAGTCTTTATGCGGAAAATGGAAAACTCGTTTATGAGGGAGGTTTTGCTTCCGGAGTATATGAGGGGCAGGGAAAGCTCTACGGAGAGGACGGAAAACTGCTTTATGAAGGCAGTTTTGCCTCCGGTCTTTATGAAGGCAAGGGACGCCTTTATGACAGCGGGGGAGTACTTCTTTATGACGGGGAATTTGCTTCCGGTCTTTATAACGGCGAGGGGAAACTCTATGAAAATGGTTCTCTGGTATATGCAGGCGGTTTTTCTGACGGATCCGCACAGGGGGAAGGAAAGTATTATCAGGATGGAAAGCTGATCCAGGATGGGACATATGAGGCAGACAGCTTTGTGGGCGGAAAAGTCGTACTGAAAGATGAGAATGGAAATCTTCTGTATGAGGGCGGTTATCAGGATGAGAAATACGAGGGAGACGGCATTTTATACCGTGAGGACGGAGGAATTATTTATATAGGCCAGTTTGCAGGCGGCGTCTATGAGGGAAAAGGAATTTTGTATGATGAAGAGGGACGGATTCTTTATCAGGGAGAATTTGCGGATGGAATGTATGAAGGAACGGGCACTCTTTACCAGGATGAAAAAAAATATATAGAGGGCAGCTTTGTGGCCGGATTCCCTGAAGGAGAGGGAAAAGAATATGATCCTGTAACGGGAAATCTGGTCTATGCAGGAAGCTTTCTTCAGGGGCAGTACTCAGGTGCAGGGACAGCCTATGATCCGCAGACGAAATTTCTTCGCTATGAGGGGAATTTCAGAGACGGATTATATGACGGAGAAGGAACACTTTATGATGATGCGGGAGCTGTGATTTATAAAGGAAATTTTCAGCTGGGAGCTTATCACGGTTCGGGAACTGTTTATGATGGGGCAACGGGAAAAATTTTGCAGGAAGGAGAATTCCGCAATGGTGTTCTTGTAACGTCAAAAGAGGAGCTGGAGGCCGGGGAGGAGACAAAAGCTTCAGAGGCCGGGCCGGGAGCTTCAGATGATGTCAAAGAAACTTCGGACAGTGTGTCGGAGGAGTCAGCAGCCGGAATATAATGCGAAAGCAGCGGCAAAGATGGACAGTCAGGAAAGGAAGATGAGCAGGGTGGGCAGTTATTCAGTGATTGCGGATACAGGAGAAAAACTGGTTGAGATATTGAGGAGAGGGCTGGTTCCGGAACTGATTGCCGATCCGCATGGAATCGGGCTTGCAAGTCCGTCTGAGCGGGGCGATCTGTCCCTGGGAATATGGGTTTATGATATCCGTGAGAGTGAGGAGATACGTGTAAGCGGAATGCAGAGTCAGGGACTGGACAGACAGAAATATCCCCCTATGTATCTGACTCTTTATATTATGCTGACGGCATACTCTTCCAGTGATATCAAGTTTCGTGCTGAACAGGAGCAGAGGATACTGGGAAAAGCGATGCAGCTTTTTTATGATAACAGTGTGATGCCTGTCCCTGCCGGAATTGACATGCGTATTGAAAAAATAAGTCCGGAGATTCATGAGCAGAGAGAAATCTGGAATGCTTCAGATGTACCATACAGAACATCACTCTTTTACCGGGTTACCCCGGTGGAGCTGGAGTCTGAGAAGAGCCGACATGTTCGCCGCGTAACATCTATTGACATGACTGTTGAGGAGAAGGAGCGTGACCACGTGTGAGCGGAATTCATATCAGAGCGCAGGCTGTAATTCAGATATTTGATGATTTTTCAGGTAAAGCGGTAGGTGCGGGAATGGTGCGTCCGGTGCTGCCGCAGAATGCATGGATGGTTGCCAAAGAAAACGGAATTTATGTGCTTGGAGGGCTTGTACCTGATCAGAATTCAGGAAAATGTGTGATAGAACTGAAGAGTCCTGTATATGAATCTTTTTTCTGTGAGCTGCCTGTTGCATCTGGCGAATGTCCATGCATCCGGGTAAGAATGACGCCCTCTGCTTCCATGCCGGTTCCGCCGGGGACGACGGTTCTGGAAGGAAAGGAAGAACCCGGAACCCGAGTGATGGTTATATGTATTTATCCGGCTTCTGAAATGAAACTGCTGAAAGATGCACAGGGGGAAAAAATACAGATTTACCGGGAACATGGAGAGGAGCTGGGGGGCCGTACGATTGCCTTTTTTGAAAAAGGAAAATTTTCTGAGGCCGTTCGGGTCGTGTATGAGGATGAAGGATTCTCTGTACTGGAACAGCCGGTAAAAAAAATATACAGGCGGGCCGGAACGGGAATTTACTGCGTGCAGGAAATAAAGACGGACGACAGAGGAAACTTTTATCTGTGGCTGAACAGGATACCGGATTCGGGATGTGAGTGTGTGATTCTGACTGAAAAAAACGGAGAGATTATCAGAGAGTATAAAGAACAGATTCAGCCGGGGATTCGGAACAGATTTTCTGCATATGAAACTGGAAAAAAAGCCGGGAAGAGGGAGGATAAGTAAATGGGATTTTGTGTGTGCGGCGGAGCTGTGCTGGCGTGCAGCTTTGGAATGGCGCCTTCCACAATGAATGTTCTGCCTGCGGCCAGAGTTATGTCAGCGATGCCGCTGGCAACTATCATGGATAATGTTCCCATGGTTAATATAATGCCTTTCGGAATGTGCTCTTCTCTTGCAAATCCGACGGTTGCGTCCGCAACAGCCGCTGCTCTCGGGGCGCTCACGCCGATGCCGTGTGTGCCGGTTATTGCAGGACCATGGGCACCGGGGTCGCCTACCGTGCTCATTGGCGGAAAACCGGCACTTAATAACAGTTCCAAACTGATGTGTGCGTACGGCGGCGTAATTCAGATTTCTAATCCGGGAACGACGAATATTCAGGTAAAATAAAAAGTAATGGGCGGACAGAGATAATATCCATCTGTCCGTATGGCAGAATAAAATCAAAAATGGCAGGGAAAATGTATGCATAGACGGCAGATTTTTTTTCCGGCGCTTGTTCTTACATTCCTATGCGTTGTAATAGGTGCTTTTATATATGGAATGGCGCATTCACGGTATAAGGTACAGCAGACATATCAGATACAGTATCGGGATGGGGCTGTTTATGGCCTGGATCTTAACAACAATATTTTTTATTTGTTTCGTGTGTCTCTGAACGGGGAGGATAATGAAGTGGTGCGTCTTCCCGTAAATCTTGACAGTTATGGAATGGATTCTCTTGTGCTGGAGAAAGACGAAAATGGATGGAATATTGTGTCAGAGGAAGACGGAGAAGTGCCGGAAGAAATATTGGCAGAGCCGTCATCATTTTCTTTGAGCGATATGACCGATGTACGTTATTACGGCGATGAAGATCTGTATGCGGGGATACGGATGCTGGAGGACGGAAGGCAGGTGCCGGCATGTTTTGGAAGCTTTGAAAAAACATTTTCAGAACTTTCTCTTCCGCTGGGATTCTGGATAAAGGACACGATTTTATATGGTGCCCTGGGAATTCTGGCAGCCGGAGCGTATTTCGGACTTATATGGATATTCAGAAAGAGAGAGGGAGGATTTCCTCTGTGGGGCAAAATGGTTCTCATTGTTGCACCTGTTTTTCTTGCGGGTTCTGTTGCGCTGAATAATGTGATTCGAAGTCAGATGGAAAAGCAGATTGAGGAAAATGAGATTTTGCTGGTAACGGATTTCGGAAAAGCGCAGCTTTATGAGATGGATTCTGAATGGCTGGAAAGTCTGGTAAATCAGATGGGGGAGAATGCCACAGATTATTTTGATTACAGTGAAAATCTGCGTCTGTTTTATAAAAAGAACGGGGAAATCTACAGTGCCTCTCAGGAGTATGATCAGGATTTGCCAATGAGTCTGCAGGCACCGGCGTACGTAATACACGCTATGGAACAGGTACTCTCATCCGGTACCCCTGTCCATATCCGCTGGAACCGCAAAGGAGAAGCTCTGTCCAATGTTTTTATTCCGGTCAGAGATTCATCAGGGGAAACTGTGGCGGTGCTGGAGTCTTCTCTGGATCTGCGCGGAGCGGCGCAGGAGGGGGAGAAATATATTGAGGAAATTCAGAATCTGATACTGCAGGTTTCGCTGGCGCTTCTGGGATTGATATTTCTGATTATCATTTTAAACATGCGTCTGCTCAGCCACGTAAAAGCAGCTCTCTTTTCTGCAGGAAACGGTAATCTGGAGTCATATGTACGGGCAAGAGGAAGCAGTGAGGCGGCCGGCCTTGGCAGAGCATTTAATGAGATGCTGAAGGATATAGGCTCACATATGAGGGATTTGGAAGAATTCCAGAAAAAATACAGAGCCTTTGTGCCGGAGCAGGAATTCTGCCTGATGGGGAATAAAGATGCAACGGAAATAAAAGTAGGAGACTGGGGAGAAGTGGAGACTGCTCTTATGACACTCCGCCAGGAAAATCTTTCAGAATGGAACTGCCGGGGGATTGTGCACAAGCTGGAGACCGGCGGCATGGAATGTCTTTATCCGGGTAATGAGAAGGAAACTCTTGACGATGCCATTACTTTTTTGCAGGAAAATACAGGTTCTCCTGCGGTAATCAGTCTGGTATACGGCCGTATACGTCTGGGTGTTCTTGGAACAGAGCGGCGGGCGGTTCCGGTTCTGGTTTCAGAGGGGGAAGGACTGTCGGGCTTTCTGTGTCGAAAGGCAGAAGAATATAATGCCACACTTTTGGTAACGGATCGATTCTTCCGGAGGCTTGGTGCCCGGGCTTCCACATATAATGTGCGGGTTTTGGGATATATATATCTGAATCTGACAGAGCGCCTGGAAAAGATTTATGAGATTTTAGACGGGGAACCGGAGGAACGGGGATTACATAAGAAAAATACAAAAGAAAATTTTGAAGCCGGAGTTGCAGCATTTATGTCCGGGAATTTTCTGGAAGCAAGGCGGTACTTTGTGTGGATTATAGATGAAAACCGTGAGGATGGGGCAGCGAAGAGATATGTTGATCTGTGCGATCAGCGTGTAGCGGGAGAAAGTCTGCAGACGATATGCTGTCTGGATACATATTGACGGGAGAATAGCGATGAACAAAAGAGTGAAAAGGGCCTGCGCCTGGATTGCCTGGGCAGCGGTATGTCTGATAATTGCTGTAGCGGGCGTTGGTTTTTCAGACCGTATTCGTCTGGAAACAATCATGGCATTTACAGAGCAGGACCGGATTTATTACGGGATAGATTCCGTGAATAAAGAATATCGCGTGTTTATGAAGGATCTTGATACAGGAAAAAGTGACTGGCTTTCGCAGCCCTGGACAAATTCAGGAAACAAAGACACCTTTTATGTCATGGATCTGGAAGCTTTCGGCCCGGAAGAGGTTTATGTCTGCTATGCGGTTCGTCCGGAAAATAAAGAAAGATCTCTTCGCCTTGAAATAATCCACTATGACCTTGTGCATCATCGGGAACAGGAGCGCTATTTTATTCCGCTGAAGGAAACAGAGAATTACTTTGCTTTTTCTCTGTCAGAAAGCGGGGGAGAAA
Source organism: uncultured Lachnospiraceae bacterium (assembly GCA_944384125.1). GTDB lineage: Bacteria > Bacillota > Clostridia > Lachnospirales > Lachnospiraceae > Otoolea. The sequence continues at coordinate 34,696 of CALWSF010000026.1, forward strand.
AGGCGCTTTATGTCATGACTGCCGATAAAGTTACTTCACAGATGGCCCGTGTTTCTGTAAATAAGATAGCCGGAGGAAAGATTTCAGAAGAGACGGGGCAGTATATGGTTCATGTGCCCTTTTTCCAGGGGGAAAGAATCGAAGACGGAAGTCTTGTGTATCTGACAAGCGATGGATCGGTATGGCAGGTTTCAGATCCGAATGTGGAATGCTGTATATACTCCAATCAGGGACTGGAAAATCATAATGTAAATTATTATCTGGGCTCTGAGGGAGTATCCTTCTATAATCTTGACACCAAACGCAGTTGTCAGATTTCCTATGAAGATCAGGAACTGAAAATGACGGAGGACCAGCTGGGGGATTCCAGAGAAAAGTTCGGAAACATCGTTCAGATGATTTCTATGGAAGATGGCGGTTTTGCTGCGACTGTGATGCAGGAAAATTTTCATTGTATTCCGGTGGTGTTGGGCAGTAATGAACGGGTAATTGAAGAGGTCAGCCTGTCTGCTCTGGGCAGAATAATCCTTGGATTTCAGATTTTTTCATTCGTTTATCTGGCCGGGTTTACGCTTTATGTGTTTTATTACCTGATTCGTATGATGAATCGCGGTGTATTTCCCACAGCGCTTAAAATCGTGTGTATTGTCTTTCCGATGGCGGGTATCGGCTATTTTATTATTTCCCGTCAGGCGGACAAAGTATTTGAGGATCAGCTGTGGCTTCAGGAAGAAAAGAGAATGGAGGCGGTTGTCAGTTCGTATGTGAGCCGAATCGATTTGTCTCTTTATTCAAGCAGTGCAATGAATCCAACCTATGCCGATGCGCTGGAAAAAGCCTTTGCGAAAGATTATCCGTGGGAGGAGACTATTGCGGAAGTTGGCGGTAAATCCGATTTTAAAATAAACAGAAATAGTATTTTATATAATTTTTACAGATATTATGATGGAGAAATGTATCCAATCTCGTATCAGTATCTGTCCTGTGCACCGGTAAGCTACACAGTTTACGGTCAGGATGCGGAAGCACTGTCAAGATGCGTGTCTGAAAAGCAGGTAGTTTGTATCCATGAGGACACCATTCAGGAAGGAGAAATACTGGCATTCTATTTCCCGCTTTTTCAGGACGACGAATGTGTGGGGGCAATAAGAGCCATGGTTTCTGCCCAGACGGTTCTTCCGATTGCAAAAATGAAGACATTGATAATAAGGAGATCAGTTGCTACTTATCTCGTAGTTATGATCGCGCTCCTGTTTGTAATCTCAACGGTCTCAATTCACTCTATACGGAAGATGGAGAAAGCAGTACGACAGATGAGAGAGGGAAGAGTCCAGGTAAAGGTGGCACTGAAAGGGCAGGATGAGATGGCGCAGATGCGTCAGATTTTCAACCGGATGTCAAATAATATCAGCAGTAATCTGGAAAAAATGGAACATCTGAAGAATACATATGAGCCATTTGTGCCGCGGGCTATGATCCGGCTTCTGGGGAAAGAAGATGTCCGTTTTGTATATCCCGGGGACCGAAACCGAATACGGGCCGCAGTGGCGACGCTTGGAGTCTGTGATTTTGAAAGAATACAGTCACATGTGGGAACGGAAGAAATATTTGAATTTTTATCCCGGTACTTAAAAACGGCTGTTCTGATTGCAGAGCAGAACGGCGGTATCCTTGGTGGTTTTTCTCAGGCAAATATAAAGGTAATCTTTCCCGGAGGAGCAAAGAACGGAAGACAGGCGGTATGCAGGATTCTGCAAAGACTTCGGGAGGAGAGGCTGGAGCTCGGCGGCAGTGCTGTAAAATTTTCAGCCGGAATTGCAGAGGGAGAACTTGTACTGACGGCTGTCGGAACGGGGAGCCGGATGGAGATTGTGACAGACGGTGGATGTCTGGAGGAGTCGGTATATCTTAAAAAAGTTGGAGAATATCTGGGAGCCGGCTGTCTGGTCTCAGAGGGAGCTTTCCTGGATGGAGAAAATCCGGCGGGCAGAGAGTTAAGCCGTCTCCTGATTTGGAGAAGAGAGGCGGATGGAGCAGATGAAGAATATGAGCCGCCTGTGCTTCGTTTTTATCAGGTATATGCAGATGAAACTTCCGCTAACAGAGAGAAAAAGGAGAAGACGAAAGAATGGTTTGAGCAGGGAATTCAGCTGTTTGGAAGAAGAAAATGGCGTGAGGCCAGAGAAAATTTTGCGGCGGTACTGAGAGAGGATATACATGATCAGCCGGCAGGCGTTTATTTTTCACTTTGTGATGAATATGCGGAGGAGATGTCTTATGAATCGGATTGAGCTCACAGAAAGCGGAAATATGAGAATGCCGTATCTTCGGGATGAAGAAATCTGGGAAGATCTGTGTGCGGTTATGCGTTTCCTGGCCACAGCCCTTTCAGAGAGAAAAAGTATACTGGATGAAATGGGAACAGAGGCAAAGGGAGCGCTTCTGGCTCTTCAAATGAGTGTGAAAAGTGAGGTGGAACATGCCTCACAGGTCATTCGGAAGAGAGCGGCCGGCTCGGCTTTCGGAGGAGTTTCAATTCGGATAACAAAGCTTTTTTCTGCTTTTCAGCTGAATGATTTTGAAAAACTGTGCATCGTTCTGGCAGTAGCTGCCTCTGTTGATCCCATACTTCAGGAACAGCTGAAAAAAATGGAGAATGAATGGGCAAAAGGATGTCCGACAGCAGGACTTGTATTTTTGATGGAACAATTTATAAAAGAGACTTCATTTTCGGAAACTGCCGGTTATATCGGGCGCAGCGGAGATATTCGATTTTGTCTGGAGAATTCGGGATTGCAGCAGGCAGAGTGGCATGATACGCCGGTTCGCCTGTCACGATCTCTGTCGGCATGGATTATGGGAGGAGATTTTGTTCCTGGAGGAGAAAGAATCAGTCAGCCTCAGAAACTGCCGCCGCTCCTTTTGTATGAGTCCGTTTTGCAGAGTGCACTCAGTGCAGTTCATAAAAGGCCATGTTCAGATTCTCCGCTTATCTTTTATTTCTACGGAGAAAAGGGATCCGGAAAAAAGTTACTGCTGTCGCATCTCGGAAAACAGCTGGGAATGAAACCGCTTTTTTTCTCCTGTCATGCGGTTATGAGAATGGAAAAAAAAGAGAGAGAGGCATTCTGGGAAGAGCTTGTGCTTGAACAGCGTCTTACGGGGGGATTTTTCTGTATGTGCGATTTGCCTGCAGACAGGGAGGAGCGGGGAGAGGACACCTTCCTCATCAGAAAATTTCTGGAGAGGCTGGCTGTTCCCGGCACGTTTCTGGCTGTGACCGGCAGCGGGAAGAGGGATCTTCCCATTCTTTCCGGGACTTCCTGCCTTTCTTTTGCACTTGCACGCCCGTCAGGGCGGAAAAAAGCTTCTGTATGGCAGTATTACCGCGACCGTTTTGATGGAGACGGTAAAATAGATGTGGAATTCAATGGAAACCGGTACGTAATGACTCCCGGAGAAGTTGAAAATGTGTTCCGTACTGCATCTCTTCTTGCCAGAGCAGACGGGCGAACCTGTGCCGGCGAATCTGATGTTCAGGAAGCTGTGCATCAGCTGGGACGGGGAACACTGGGAGAATATGCGGAGCATATTGAAAGTGCATTTGTCTGGGATGATTTGATAGTGGAGGAGACGGTAAAACGCCGCCTCCGGCATATATGCAGCCAGGTAAGATATCGGAGTACCGTGGGAGATGAGTGGGGATTTTTCAGAAAAACGCCATACGGCCGCGGTATCAGCGCTTTATTTTACGGGCCGCCCGGAACAGGGAAGACGATGGCCGCACAGGTTATGGCTGCGGAGCTGGGGCTTGATCTGTACCGGGTCGATTTATCCAGAATGGTCAGCAAATACGTAGGAGAAACAGAAAAAAACATATCAGCGCTGTTTGAGCGGGCCAGTCAGATGAATGTGATACTGTTTTTTGATGAAGCAGATTCTCTCTTTACAAAACGTTCAGAGGTAAAAGATGCCAACGATCGCAATGCCAATGCGGAGACGGCTCATCTTCTGCAAAAGCTGGAGTCGTATGAGGGAATCGTTATTCTGGCAACGAATCTGGCAGAACAGATAGATGATGCGTTCAAGCGGAGAATACGCTTTATGATACCGTTTCGTTTTCCGGATGCTGATACCAGGCGCATTCTGTGGAAATCTCTGATTCCTGAGACTGCTCCGGTGGAAGACGGAACGGATCTTGACTTTTTTGCGGAGCGATTTGAGCTTTCGGGAAGTCAGATTAAAGAGATTATTGTCAATGCAGCATTTATAGCAGTATCGGAAGGAAGGGTACTGGATAATGAAGCAATCAAGGAATCGCTCGCATTAAACTATGCAAAGTATGGTAAACAGCTGACGCGGGAGGATTTCGGATATTTGAACTAGATGAGAGAGGGAGGTGCCGTCATGGCGGGCTATGAGGAAATCAGAAGGCGGGACAGTGCGGTTGATCTGGCAGTTCAGCCGGCATATGAAGGCGGACTGAAAAGCGGTACATTTGATACCAGTGCGGAAATGCTTCTTGATGAACAGAAAAATAAACGGGAATTTCTGATGGGAGTCGGCAAAAGATCCCGGACAAACCGGAAGTTTTTCTCTGTAAACGGCAGTCCCATATATGGCGCTGCCCGGGAGCAGCTGAGAGCCGGAACGATTCCTCTGTTTGAGGGGGCGGCCCTGAATCTGGAAAATGCAGCGTTAATCGGAGAGAAGAAGTTCATGAAACCTCCAAAAGCGGAGGGCGTAGGCGGAATGCTTGCTCTGATGCCAAAAGGAAGCAGTGTCGGGATTCTTCTTCCTCTTGACAGGTTAAGGCTTCAGGAAGATTTTGTTGAGGGAGAGCTCACACTGAATGATCGCGCCGGTTTTCGCGGACAGGATATTATGTTTACAGGAGAAAAGGTAGAGATCAGCCGCGAGAAAGTGCGCTTCACAGGTTCAAAACAGATTTTCGGAGATCCGGACAGCGGAGTCAGAGTTCCTCTGCCAGATGAGATGGAGATTGATGAGAATGGTTTTCATCCCAGGGAGATTGAACTGGCACTTCAGATGAATTTTTTACCGGGAGAGACACTGGCAGAAAGTGTTCAGGAAACTGATGAGACGGGGGCGCCTGCTGCATTGGCCGGAACGCTCGTATTTCCCGGAGGCGGGATTCGCCGGCTTAATGGAAAGATGCCGATCAGACACTATGATCAGGTACAGATATTTTCAAGCGGCGAAGGTCTTACGGCATTGGTTCAGTTCGGAGACACTCAGGTTCTTATAGAAGATGTGACAGAGAATCAGGACGGAACGTTCAGGGGGGAAGAAATGACAATCCCCACCAAAGCGGCCAATGAAATTTTAAACATAATCCGTGGTATGAGTGTACACATTGCCGGAAAAAAGGATATGAAGGAGAGTACAGTCAGTATAGTACTGAAGGGCCTTACAATCGGAAATGAGGGAATCACATTCGAGTCCATGCGAAATTCCGGGCTGGAGCTGGAATTTGATGATATGAGCATAGGTCTGGGAAATGATATACGCCTTGGAACAAGCGGGGACTTGCTGGGTAAGGAGGATGAGGATGACAGTTATCTGGACCTCTTAACAACAATTTACGATGAATTTTTCGGCTCAGATGAAGAGGATGAGGACAAGAAGGAGGATGAAAATAACTTCAAGATGTCGATCCCTTTCATGGCTGTTCCTATTTTTCCGGGTGTTCTGTCTCTGGAGGGAGAATTCTCAGCGAAAGCAAGTGTTGGATATGGATTGAATGCACAGCTGGAAAACATAGCAGGACTTATCGGAAAAAAAGATGCGGGCGGATTTTCAGTTGGACTGGGAGCGTATATTAAGGGAATGGCGCAGGCTGGAGTAGGGGTCGGACTGGTAGCGGGACCTAACTTTTTCCTGAATCTGGGAGCTTACCTTAAGGCGCTGATGCGTCTGGGCGGAAATCTGGAGGACGGGAAACTTCTGAATGGAAATGTTAAAATCGATCTTGAAAAAGGAAATCGCGGCATGCCTCATGTGAAGGCTGCTGAATTAAATGCAGAGGGCGGTATTGCATTGAAAGCGGCCATAGAGGGCTCTGTCGGGGTAAAAGTGCTCGGATGGGAAAAGGAGCTTTATACCTATACATTCGGAGAGTGGGAGCTGGGAGCAATAGAGGCAGCGATAGGTGCAAATTATGAGAGGGGAGGAAAATGGAAGGCCAGTGCATCCGCCAACTACAGACTCCTGGCAGGCCGGATATCCGGAATGGCAATGTCCAAGGAAGCACTGCGCAAGATGGTGGAGAGGAAAAAGGTAAGCCAGGATATATATGATGCGAGCAAGAGTTCACTGGAAAACGCAAAAGAACTTCTGCTCATGTACAGCAGGAAAACACAGCCTGTCATGATCGGAACAGAAAACGGACAGTCCGGGTTTATGGATATGAATGAAGCTGTAAAAGAGGTGGAATTCGTCTTTTATAATGAGCTTATGAAACAGCAGGATGCCATCGAATTTTACAGAAGAGGAATTGAAAAATTAAAGAATGATGGGGAGTATCAGAAGGCGGGAACCACGTTTAAGGCCGGTGTGGAGAAGCATGATGCGAGAATCAATCAGATTCAGACAGATGTCGCACAGGTTATGTCCCTGAACGCCCAAAATGCGTCGGGCAGCCAGGTGCTGGAGGCTTATAAGCTCAGCACCGGAGGCGGAAAAGGCTTTAAAAAGCATCTGTTAAAACGGGCAGAGAAAGATGCGGTAACAGTAGAAAGGCTTACAGAGTATGAACAGAAAAGAATTGAAGAACTGAGCCGTTCAGGAAATGCCCGGATCGCGGCGATTCGTGAGTTTGCGCAGAACAATGGAATAGGAGAGACTGACAGGACAAAGGGTGAAATCCTGGCGAAACGGTATCGGGAACTGGGAGGAAAAATGCTCAGGAAAGCAGAGTTTACACCTCTGTCTGTGCTCAGGGAGTGGGAAGAAAATAGGCAGGCACAGCTTCTTGGGGGAAACAAATCATATCAGAAACATAAATCACGTGTTGAGCAGCTGAACAGTTTTCTGGCGCAGAATCCGGCGGGCACAGATAAAATAAACCCGGCTTTTTATGCGTATTACGTAAAAGAGCTGGGGGCAGGAGGTTTCAACCGCTCGCTGGCGCAGTTTGCGGGCAAACAGCATATTATGCAGCTTGAGGAACAGAAGAGAAGAGCTAACGGGGGACTGTCAGAGAAAGAACAGGAACTGGCTGTCTTTGAACAGAAGAGGGAAAGAAAAAGACAACTGGAAGAGAAAAACGCCCGGACAGAAGAGGAAGAGAAGGAACTGGCTGAAATTAATACAGGGATTGCTCAGCAGCTAGTGCAGCTCAAAAATAATAAAAAGTCGGTATATATGACAGCAACGCGGGAGAACTTTGCGGATGCTCTCCGGGCGGAAAAACGGGCGGCAGTTATCAAAAACAAAATGCGGGAGATGAAAGAAAACAATAAAACTACGGGCGGAGATGATCTGCGCTCACTGTATTTTTCTGTCCGCGATAACCTGACCCTTGAGGATTGTATTGAATATGAGACCCGTATGGCCGCGGCTCTTACCGGAATAGAAAAAATGCAGCATGAGGCAAAGAAGAGAGAACTGGAACAGGCTGTTGCTGCGGCGGAAACAATGAAGGGAATGGAGCGTGCCAAATTTATCGGACAGGCTCTGGAAAAGTATCTGTTCGGCATTGGCGGACAGGGCGGAGAAGGAAGGGCCATGCTGGGAGAAATTCTGAGGAGAGCTGAAAAAGAAGACTTTTCTGTACAGAAATATTTTTCTCAGGATGCATTTAAAGCACTCGATACCGATGAGATAAAGGCGCTGGAAGAGAGTGATCTGCCGCTGAGAGATGCGCTCGGAACTTTCGGAGGAAAAAAGACAAATGCGAGAAAGAGAAAGGGTACAAACCGTGCACTGCTGGAAAAATATATGAAGAGTCTGGGCCCCCGCGAGTACACAGAGGAGGATTTGCTGAGAAGTTATGAGTATGAGCTGGGACGTGCCGGCCGTATTACGCGCGGAAGTGACAGAACCGTTTCAGAGGGAACCATTTATCTGCGCATGAAACAGATGTATGGAGATGACAGTATATCCTATGCAGATATGCTGAAAACCTATGAACAATTTGGACGTAAGGATTCTTACCTTTCTTATTTGCAGGAGAAAGCGCCCGAGTGGGTAACACCGCAGATGATTCTTGATTATGAGCAGGGAAGAATGGGAGTACTTTCAAAGAAGCATGATGATCGAATCAAGATGCTTCGGGAGGGAGAACTGCTTCCTCCGGAAGAACAGAGAGAGGTTGCCAGAGAATATGCTCTTGCTTCCGGGTTGTATGAAAAAGAGGGAAGCGATGCATCACTGGCGCTCTCGCCCGAAGACCTGATACTCATGGAGACGGAAAAAATCGGAGCCAAAACGGCTGCTCACAGAGAGAGGCTGGAAATTCTGGGCGATGCGTCGAAAACGGAGGAAGAGAGGGTAGCTGCGTATAATGGAAGCCGGTTCAGTGTTTCAAAGGATGCAGTAGTAGCACAGTACATGGAATTGATGGGAACATTGACCGCGGATCCGCAGGCGATGGCAGATGAGCTGACCTCTTATGAAACGGAGCGGCGTACCCATTATCAGGAGCTTGTGGAAGAATGGGAGAAGCCGGTAAAAGAATGCCAGGAGTTCGTTGTAAATCTGGTTGAACAGGCCCAGAAATGTTATGAGGTTGTGCAGGGTGCTGAAAAAGCCATACAGAATCCGGAGTCCATATTCGGAGATTCGGACAGCGGAGTAAATCAGTATATTGATCAGGTTCTGACGCCTGCCCAGCAGGATCAGGATAAAGTACCTGAGATGTTGAATTCGGCGGATCAGGAACAGAAGAAGCAGGAAGAGAATATTGAAAAGGCAGAAAAACTTATTCAGCAGATGAATAAAGATAAAGAAGAATGACCGCAGGGTTGGCCCGGGAAGACAGGAGGAAAATGTAATGATGCTTAGTGAAGGATTCAGGACTTTTGCAAAGGCCCACAGCCTTTCTGTGAAAAGTGAATCGGAGGCAGAGAACGAGTGTCTTTATTCGTTTAAAATCAGAGGGGAAAAGGGAAATTATGACAGCTTTGGCCTGTGCATGGAGGAGGAGAGGCTTTTTACGGTGGTAATAGACCTGAACATCCGAATCAAAGAACAGGGACGGACAGCGGCAGCGTCCATTCTGACAGAACTTAATTATCCTCTTAAGATGGGAGTTATTCAGATGGATCCGCAGACGGGTGCACTTACAGTGCGTGCGTCTCAGTATATATACGGAACTGACTGGGAACAGACAGCCCAGATTGAACGGGTTGTTCTTTTAGCCGGGATGATAGCGGACACTTACTGCTATGAAATAATCAAAAGGCTTCCCGAGTGATGGGAGATTAACAGAGTCCTGAAGTTTTGAGCGTGAAAAGGGAGAGTAATAATTTTGCGGATGTTTCTTAATGCGGTTTTTGATTTTAAACCAAAAGACAGGGCCTTTGTTACGGTGCCCCCTGTTCTGCGGGAAGTGCTGAAAGAAAACTCCTGGGTGCCGAAACGGTTTTTATTTGATCTGTATGATATTAACGAGGCGGCCAGCGAGGGGCGTACGCCTCACGCTATTCTGCTCAGGCGATTCCCGCAGCTTCAGCCTTACTGGCATAATACTTCTCAGCATTTTGCAGAGATGAATCAAAAGTCTGTTCTCAGTCCGGAACAGGAACCTGCTTTGAAGACCAGATCTTATGGGTATGGTTTTTTCTCAAATTTTCCCGGACGAAAAGACGGGGAGGCGGTGTTTTTTCCGGACGATTCAGCGGTTGATATGGATCTGTTAGAGGGAATTTGTGCCGCTGTACCGCGGCCCTGTTCTTTTTACTCTGCTATTGCAGTGTGGGATGGTATTCCATGGTATTCGGACAGTAACCTTAAACCGGCACTCCGCTATGTTCAGTGGCGTCATGGCCTGGAAAATTTTGAACCGGGGGAATGGGCAGATCAGCATGATTTCTATGAGTGCTGTGTGGGATATCAGAGCAATTGTCTGATTTTGTCAAACGAATTCAGTACAGGGCCGGAGCTGGAAATACGGGTGGAAATTACTGATCAGCATCCTATGGAAGAGGCATTGGCAGTGGTGGAGCGCTTTTCTGCCCGTCTGGGCAGGCCGGTAAAACACTGACGAAACGGTTTGTAGAGCGCAACGGATTTGTCCGCCATGATCTATGCCGGTGGGATGATAATGGCTGGTGTAAACGGCTGATGCATGGTTACTGGCTTTACCTTACTTTATCCGTCAACCCCACGGCCCGGTTCGCAGGGCCGGTATCCATTGGAATTACCTGTTATGGCACCAATTTCCGTGCAGAATATAACTGTTCTCTCCACCGTGATTTGGGGGCACGTTGGGATGCTCCTGCGGATGAAGCCGCATTTCAGGTATTCCAGGCAGTTCTTGATCGTTTCCAGTCAGAGGCAATCCCCCGACTTGCTGAGGTTTTTGGAGAAACCCCGGAGACTTTTTACCAGCATTCCTATGTGGCTGAATACAGCAGGGAGTTTGATGTGTAAATGGAGATACAAAATGGATCTGGAATTTGGGAAAGATAATAATTTGCTGCTAAATCCAAAGGAATTTAAAATTGATGAGACTGCTGTAAGCGGGAAGGATGGTGCCGTTTACTGTAAAAGGCTGATAGAGAAATGGACACCTGAACTGGAAAGTGAAATGCTGGGGGCCTTTATACAGCTTTATTATGATGATATGTATGAAAACTGGGGGCCTGATGATGAGGAAGAAAGCAAAGCATACTGGCCGGAAATAAAACTGCCTGCAGACCTCATAAAGTACACCGGAACAGATGTTACTCTTTATGCTTTAGAAGACGCAGTATATGGATATGGCAGGGACGGCTCATATGGATTACAGGCGCATGTATGTGTAGTATTGCAGCTTAATTGTCCCTGGGAGGAAGAACATGGTTGGGCTGCCGTTTTTATAGACGAAAAATTTGTTAAAGTTGATATTGACGTTGTTGATGCTGTTTGGCTTGATTGATGCGGTCAACGGGCAGCTTATTCTGTGCCGGTGTGAACCGAAATCTGCCATAAGCGGGCAGTTTTTTATGAAAAACAAAAGGGCTGATAGACCGGAGTGTCCAAATCAGGCTCCGGTTTATCAGCCTTAACAGGTTAAATTAAAAAATATGTAAATATGCGGCTTTATACAGGTGTTTCAGAGCCAGAGCTCCCCAGGGTCTTTAGCCTGTTATTTTTTCAAAATCTGAAGCGGGATGCTTGCAGATAGGACAGATGAAATCTGCCGGGAGTTCTTCGCCCACATATTCATATCCGCATATCCGGCAGCGCCAGATGGTTTTTCCCTTTTCTGTCTCCGGTTTTGGCTGCGGCTTCGGTTTGATATTGTTCTGATAATAAGTATAGGTAGTGGAGGGAACTGAACTGAGCACATCCATATCTTCAACGGAGGCTATAAACAGAGTATGTGTTCCGAGATCCAGAGTCTGTTCAACAGAAGCAGAAATATACCCGTTGGTTCCTTCCGTAATATAGTAAATGCCGTTTTCGCTGCGTTTCATATTTGCATAGCCGTCAAATTTGTTTACATCCCGTCCTGACTGAAATCCAAAGCGTTTGAAAATGGAGAAATCAGCCGCTTCGCTGAGAATTGATACGTTAAATTTGCCGGTTCCCAGAACCATATCGTGGGTGTAATTCGTTTTATTGACAGCGATACTGATACGGTTGGGTACGGCTGTTACCTGGCCGGCTGTATTGATGATGCATCCGCTGTCCTTTTCTCCCTGTCTGGCAGTGAGGACAAACAGGCCATAGGTCAGATTAAACATTGTTTTTTCGTTCATATGATTCCTCCTTTTTATTTTCTGTAGATTGATTTCATTATAGTATATGAAAGTAAATAAGTAAATGAAAAAAAGAATAAATATTATTATTTATTTTGAAGGGATGCGATTAATTGACTAATGATTATGAAAGTGCTACGATCGGGACATGAGAGAAGGCACGGCACGGCTGTGGAAAAGATGATAATCTGTCCTGTTTAAATGCCGGAGAACAGGAATTTTCCGGAAGGTATGGACGGGGAAAACGGAGATATAGTATGCAGAACTACAGGAGACTTTTTGAGTCATGGGAGCTGAAAAATTTTACAATACGCAGCAGAATCTGTGTTCCGCCGCTGGTTATATATAACTGGGGCAATGGAACAGGAAGAGTAAGCGAGAAAAGTTTAAAGCATTATGAAGCGCTTACCAGAGGAGGTGCGGGGCTGGTTATACAGGAGGCCACCAGTGTCTGTCCCGAGGGAAGGCTGACAAAAACTATGCTTGGAATATGGGAAGATGGCCAGATTGAGGGATTAAAACGTCTGGCTGAAGTGTTTCACAAGGCGGATATGCCGGCGATTCTGCAGCTGAGTCATGCCGGTATTCTGGCTGATGGAAGGGAAAACCAGGTTGCTCCCAGTGAATATCGCTGCTTTGGAAATGGGGAAGAGAGAGTGGCAAGAGAGCTGACAGAGGAAGAGCTGCGTGTTCTGGAGCAAAGATTTATTGACGGGGCTGAACGGGCCTATAAGGCGGGGTATGACGGAATAGAACTGCATGCTTCTCACGGTTATCTTCTCAGCGAGCTTCTGAACAGCAGGCTGAATCAGAGGGCAGATGCATATAACGCGAAGGACAGGCTCTTTTTCAAAAATATTATGAGAGGGATTCGGGCGGCAACATCGCAGAAGTTTATTATAGGAGCGCGTCTGGGCGCTTTTGAACCGGGAATTGAGGAAGGGATTGAGATTGCACGCTGGTTTGAGCAGGAAGGTGCAGATTTTATAGATTCTTTTATCGGCTGCGACTGGGAGATGGATATGATAAAACCGGAGGGATATCCCTTCCATGCTTCAATTTACGGTGCAAAGCGTGTAAAAGAATCTGTTTCACTTCCGGTGTTTGCGGTATATGGAATTTCTTCCGGGGAACAGGCAGAGGCTATACTGGAGGATACCAATGTGGACATGGCAGTTATAGGACGCGGCTCTCTGGTAAATTATAATTGGGGAAATGATGTTAAGGCAGGCAGGAATCCGGGGAAATGCAGAAACTGTGCCCTCTGTATGTGGAAGGTGGATTCGGAAAAGTGTCCGGGTCATCTGGAACTGGAGCGCAATAGAAAATAACAGAGCGAAACGCTTCAGAAGAGGTTTCTGATTCGTATAATACAAGCTTGATTCCGGTGCTGTCATTGTGTTATAGTATCGGCAAAGACTGCTTTGGTGGAGAAGTCCTGTATTTCCCGTTCGGAGAGATACAGGACTGTATTTGCAAAGCGCCTAATCTCCAAGGAGGACATATGAATCTGGAATTTAAAGAGATAGACACTGACAGCATAAATGAGATATATCCTTTTTATACCATGCGCCACAATAAAACGTGTGACAGTGTATTTCTGGAAAGTTTTATCTGGAAGGAATATTATCGCGTACGATATGCAATATGGGAAGGAAAAGCATTGCTTTGGCTTATGGAAAACAATGGAAGGTGTTTTTCTGCCATGCCGCTGTGCCGTGAGGAGGATTTGCCGGATGCTTTTCGGGCCATTGAACAGTATTTCAATGAAGAACTCGGATTTCCGCTGGTAATCAATCTGGCTGATGAGTTCGCCGTTGAGTATCTGAAACTGCCGGAGAACAGGTACCTGGTGGAGGAACAGACGGATTCGCGGGATTATCTTTACAGCGGCGAAGCGATGCGCACTCTGGCCGGGAAAAAGCTTCATAAGAAAAAGAACAGGGTAAATGCGTTCAGGAGAGAATATGAGGGAAGATATGAATATCGCCGTCTCTGCTGTTCTGACAGTCATGATGTGTGGGTATTTCTGGATAAATGGAGGCAGCAGAAGGGAGAGGATGTTGAGGAACATCTGGACTATGAAGTAAGAGGCATCCATGATATTCTGAAAAACTGTTCCCAGCTTTCTATTCATATGGGAGGTGTCTATATTGACGGACAGCTGGAGGCATTCTCAATTGGAAGCTACAATCCCATAGAAAATATGGCGGTAATCCATATTGAAAAAGCCAATCCTGAGATAAACGGTCTTTATCAGTATATTAATCAGCAGTTCCTTCTGGAGGAGTTCCCGGATGTGGAGTGGGTCAACAGAGAAGATGATATGGGACTGGAAGGTCTTCGCAGAGCAAAGATGAGTTACAATCCGGCTGACTATGCAAGAAAATATCTGGTAGAGCAGCTTCTGGACGGAAAAAAGGGCTATCATTGGGCGGAGCAGATCGAAAACACGAAACCGGGGAGTGCGGTGGAATATCTTTGTGATACTGATAAACAGGAGACAGAGAGACTGTGGCGTTCCTGTTTTTCTGAGGATTCAGAAAGTTTTGTTCAATATTACTATAAGGAAAAAACGCGGGATAACAGAATTCTTGTAAAAAAAGACAATGGGATTGTTATCTCCATGGTTCAGTATAATCCATACAGAATCCGCATGAAAAACCGGGATTGGGAACTGTACTATCTGGTCGGAGTTTCTACGGAAGAAAGCCGGCGACGGGAAGGGCATTTCCGGGAAATATTCCGGAAGATGCTGGCAGATATGGAGGCGGAGAAAAAACCAATCACATATCTGGTGCCGGTAAACCCGGCTGTGTATGCGCCGATGGGATTCACTTTTATTGGAAATCTTCCTGTGACAAAGCTTACAGAAGAGGCAGAGAGGGAGCTTAAAGCAACCAAATGCCGGGATGTTTTGGAGGATTGTGAACGGGCTGCTGTCTATATGGAAGAATGGCTTTCGGCCCGATATGAGATGTACACCCGTCGAGATGCGGGCTATGTCAGCCGTCTTTTAAAGGAGTTGGCTTCCGAGAACGGATACATGGAGTTTCTGTGGTGCGGCAATGAACTGGCCGGGCTTCGGGCAGAGTGGGGAACAGAGATCCGGGAGCAGCGTCTTCTGTACACAAATGAAAAGTATGTGGTCAGAACGGGGGAAAAACCCTGGAATATGGCGCGCCTGACAAATATCACATCATTTCTTGAGAGTTTCTGCCTGGAAGAAAAAGCTGAAAGTGTCATGCCGGTACGGATAGGAATTCATATGGAGGATCCGCTTATTGAGCAGAATTCGGGAAATTTTCTGTGGACAGTACAAAAAGGGATATCCCAACTTGTCAGACTGGAGGAAGCGGCCAGCATAACCGGACAGTCCGGGGAAATAGCGGATATGCAGCTTTCAGCCACGCCGGAAGAACTGGTCAGCTGGCTGTTTGGATATAGAAAAAAAGAGGAGATATGGCCGGAGCTTGACGAAAAAGCAGGTTTCCTGCTGGGGCAGATTGATACGGTGCAGGGAGTTTTTCTTGATGAGATAGTGTGAGGCTTTCGGGCATCTGTGAGAGGGGGACAAGCTATATGCAGGATGTGGATACATTAAGAAAATGGATAGAGGAATCATCATATATTATATTTTTCGGCGGAGCGGGGGTGTCTACAGAGAGCAGCATTCCTGATTTCAGGAGCACTGACGGACTATATAATCAGGAGTATGATTATCCCCCTGAGACAATTTTAAGCCATAGTTTTTATCTGAAAAAACCGGAGGAATTTTACCGGTTTTACCGGAATAAGATGCTGTTTCCCGATGCTGAACCCAACCGGGCACATCTGGCTCTGGCAAAGCTGGAACAGCAGGGAAAACTTAAGGCTGTCATTACACAGAATATTGATGGTCTGCATCAGAAAGCAGGCAGCAGAGAGGTCCTGGAGCTTCACGGCTCTGTTTTGCGCAACCATTGCATGCGCTGCGGAAAGTTTTACAGTCTGGAGGATGTGCTTGCGTCTTCCGGGGTGCCCAGATGCAGCTGCGGCGGGATTATTAAACCGGATGTGGTACTATATGAAGAAAGTCTTGACACAGATGTGCTGACCCGTGCGGTGTATCACATTCAGCATGCGGATATGCTGATTATCGGCGGGACTTCTCTGGTGGTTTATCCGGCAGCCGGACTGATTGATTACTATCAGGGAAGTAAGCTTGTTCTCATTAACCGTTCCGTTACTTCACGGGATAAACAGGCAAATCTCGTTATCAGCGAGAGCATTGGCAGTGTTCTTGGCAGCGCGGTTGGCGTCTGACAAATAAAAAGAGCAGTGAGGTACTCATGAGTGTGATATATGAAGTGGGAGACATTGTAAAGCTTAAAAAACCCCATCCGTGCGGAAGTCATGAATGGGAGATTCTTCGTGTGGGAGCAGATTTCCGTCTGAGATGTACAGGGTGCGGGCATCAGGTTATGATGGCAAGAACACTTGTGGAGAAAAGTACGAAGGGTCTCAGGAAAAAAGAACAGGCACAGGATGTCAGAAAAGAAAATTTGTGAAAACAGGCGGTAAGCACAGAGAAAAAATGCTTGCCAAGCCCTGAAATTTCTGGTATTATGGATATTCGGTAATATATTTTAACAGCAATCCTTACTCCCTGCTTCAGTCAGGGGGTCAGAGACCACAAGGAGGTAAGAAAGACAATGAACAAATACGAGTTGGCAGTTGTCCTTAATGCAAAACTTGAGGACGAAGAGAGAGCCGCAGCAATGGAAAAGGTAACAGGTTATATTACCCGTTTCGGCGGCACAGTAACAGATATTGATGAGTGGGGTAAGAAGAGACTGGCTTACGAGATTCAGAAGATGAAAGAGGGATTTTATTACTTCGTACACTTCGAGTCTGATTCCGTATGCCCCAATGAGGTGGAAGCTCATATCCGCATTATGGAGCCGGTTATCAGATACTTATGCGTAAGACAGGACGCGTAAAATAAAGAAAGAGTGATCGTATGAACAAAGTAATTCTAATGGGCAGACTGACCAGAGATCCGGAAGTCAGATATTCACAGGGCGAGCGTGCCATGGCAATTGCCAGATATACGCTGGCCGTTGACCGCCGGGGCCGCAGAAGCGGCGGAGATGACGGTACGCAGACGGCAGATTTTATCCCCTGCGTTGCGTTCGACCGGGCGGGAGAATTTGCGGAGAAGTATTTTCATCAGGGAACCAAAGTTGTGGTAACCGGAAGAATTCAGACTGGCAGCTATACCAATAGAGACGGTCAGAAAGTATATACAACAGAAGTGATTGTTGAGGATCAGGAATTTGCGGAGAGTAAGAATGCATCTTCCGGCGGTTCCATGGACGGCGGTTTCCGTCCGGCGGAGCGTCCGGCTCCGTCCAGCGCGATTGGCGATGGATTTATGAATATTCCTGACGGCGTTGAAGATGAGGGTCTGCCGTTCAACTAACAGGCGGGAATCGGTCCCCTGCCGTAGGAACGGAGACATGTGAAACAGCGAAAAGCTGGTTTGTGAAGGAGGAAAGACCAATGGCATTCAATAAAGGCGATAAGGCAGACGCTTCCAAGATCAGAAGAGGCGGTGTGCGCAGAAGAAAAAAAGTTTGTGTATTCTGTGGTGAGAAAAATGGAGTGATCGATTACAAGGATGTAAACAAGTTAAAAAGATACGTATCTGAGAGAGGAAAAATCCTTCCCAGAAGAATCACAGGAAACTGCGCAAAGCATCAGAGAGCTCTTACTGTAGCAATCAAGAGAGCAAGACATCTTGCACTGATGCCCTACACCTGCGACTAATTTTATAATTGCATGGAGTAAATTTAAAGAGGAAGTTCTTCCCGGAGACCGGGAAGTTCTTCCTCTTTTTTGCTTTATAGGAAATTTCGATTTTTTTAAGGATAAAAAGAATCTCTGTTTATCGAACGTATGTTAGACAAACAGAGATT
>CALWSF010000027.1 GCA_944384125.1 uncultured Lachnospiraceae bacterium
AACTTCAAGGCTTACCAACAAGCCTGTTTGTTCTTAGAATTTTCAGGGTTTTACATACTGTTCAGTTTTCAAGGTTCATGCTCATTTTAAGAGCAAACGCAGAAGGAGGGATTTGAACCCTCGCGCCGCTACTAACGACCTACTCCCTTTCCAGGGGAGCCCCTTCAACCACTTGGGTACTTCTGCATGGTTGACTTCATACCAATTATGAAACGGAGAGAGTGGGATTCGAACCCACGCGCCCTTTCGGACAAACGGTTTTCAAGACCGCCTCGTTATGACCACTTCGATATCTCTCCAAAAATGTGCTTACACATTATATCTCAGTACAAGCTTCTTGTCAAGTATTTTCCATTTTAAAATGTTTTTATTTTAAAACGGATTTCCCATAGCCACAAAACGGACAAGTCTGTTTCCTTTTTGTCTTTTCCGTTTTAGATGCTGCTGTCTCAGCCGCAACATGAGCTATTCTATCACTCTCATCTTCCAATGTCAACCACTTTTTTATTCTTTTTTTTATAAAATTTATTGGGAGTAACAGTTCTGCCCTGCGAAGATTTGGACAGGAAAATCTTCATAGGGCAGAACTGTTACATACTAGAAAAATATATACACAGATACACTGCTATTCTGTTTCGGATGCTCTTCTGAATATCTCAATCTCCCTGTTTTCCGTCTTCCGTCGTCTCACTTATGATATAACGCGGTCTGCGCTTTGTCTCCATATATATTTTTCCAATATATTCGCCAATTATCCCCAGTGATAAAAGCTGAATGCCGCTCAGAAAGCACAGTATACTGACAGTAGAACTCCAGCCAGGCACTGTCTTGCCTAAAAACGCCTGCACAACCGACCAGACAACTCCCACGAAACTTAAAATAGCTACAAAAAATCCGAATCCCGTTATCAGGCGTATCGGTTTAACTGAAAGACTTGTGATCCCGTCTGCCGCCAGTGCAAGCATTTTTTTCAAAGGATAATGACTCTCTCCCGCCAGACGCTCGTGGCGTTCATAATATACTTTTGCACTGGGAAAGCCCACAAGAGGTATCATTCCCCGCAGAAAAATATTTACTTCCTGAAACTTTTCCAGTTCATTAAGGACTCTGCTGCTGAGGAGACGGTAATCTGCGTGATTAAATACAATCTCCACACCCATCCAGTTCATGAGACGGTAAAAGTTTTCTGCCGTAAACCGTTTAAAAAAACGATCTGTCTCTCTGCTGCTTCGAACTCCGTACACAACTTCCGCACCATTTCTATATGCGGCAACCATCTCACTCATCGCATCCATATCATCCTGGCCGTCACAGTCAATGGAAATTGTTATATCACAGCGTTCCTTGGCATACATCAGGCCGGCCAGAACAGCATTCTGATGTCCGCGATTACGACTCTGGGCTATACCCATAAAATGTTTATCCTGTTTTGCCAATCCGCAGATATACTCCCAGGTTCCGTCCTTTGAGCCATCATTTACAAACAGTATGCGGCTGTTTTCCCCCACCTCTCCATCGGCAATCATCTGTGTGAGCTTTTTCAAAAACATACCCGCTGTGACAGGCAACACTTTTTCTTCGTTATAACATGGTACAATAATAAATAATTCCGGCAGTACCATCTTCTGTCCTCTCCTTCTGTAAAGATAGGCAACCTGTAACCGGAAATCATTTTGCCGGGAAACAGGCCGGCCGTGTTTCAAAAAAGCAGCCCGGCCGCTCCATCAGCCCCGCAAAAATGCTTCCGCGATATACATATCCTCCGGTGTTGTTACCTTAATATTTTTATAAGACCCCTCTGTCAGCCTGACTCTGTGATTCGTCATAGATTCTACCACCATAGCATCATCCGTCACTCCACGCTGGTATTCATCACAGCTCATCATTTTATCATAGGCTGCTTTAATCAGCGGGTATGAAAATCCCTGGGGAGTCTGAATCATCCATACAGAATCTCTGTCAGGCGTGATATGTGAAAACCCCTCGCGGTCTGCCAGCTTTACCGTATCTTTTGAAGGCATTCCCGCCACGCACGCCCCATATCGGAGTATATCCCGGCGAATGCGCAAAATAATTTCCTGATCCACGAACGGCCTTGCTCCATCGTGAATAAGCACAGCATCATTATCCCCATACCCGAGAAGATTTTCCAGACCGCACAGTCCCTCATAAACAGAATGGTATCGCTCTTTTCCGCCTGATACCACTGCTCTGATGCGGGAAAATCCATATTTTTCAACATATTCATGAATACAGTATTCTCTGTCAGCCTCTGCCGTTACCAGAATAATATCGTCTATGCCGCTTTCCTCAAAAGCCTGGAGAGAATACCATAAAACAGGCCTGTCTCTCAGAAGCATGAACTGCTTCTGAACCGCACTTTTCATTCTTTTTCCACGTCCGGCCGCCAGAACAATCGCCGCGAAACGACCCTGTGACACTTTTTCCATCTTTTCCATTTTCCCCGTCACTCTGTAAATTAATGCGATCTTATCTTTCTCCCAGCCGCAAATTTGCAACTGCATTCAAATCCCAGCCGGCACGCACGCCTTTCCGGTATTCATAATACGCGGCCGTCCCAATCATCGCTGCATTATCTGTGCAGAAAACAGGAGACGGATAATAAAATGACAGTCCGGCATCCATACACGCATGCTGCATCGCCTCACGCAGCGCGGTATTGGAGGCCACACCACCCGCAATCGCCACCTTACTGAATCCATACTCTTTCGCTGCTTCCACTGTTCTTGAAACAAGGACCTCTACGACAGCATTTTGAAATGAAGCAGCCAGATCAGGAACACATATCTCTTCTCCCGTCATTTTTGCATGATTAATATAATTGAGAACTGCTGACTTAAGACCGCTGAAACTGAAATCGTAAGGATTGTCTCCCACTTTAGCCCTCGGAAATGTCATCGCCCCCGGATTGCCGTCCCGGGCTGCACGATCAATTTTAGGCCCTCCCGGATATCCCAGCCCCACAGCACGGGCCACCTTGTCAAAGGCCTCTCCCGCAGCATCATCTCTTGTTCTTCCAATTATGGAAAACTCTCCGTAATCCCGCACAATGACAAGATGGGTATGACCGCCCGATACAATCAGGCACACAAAAGGCGGTTCCAGATCAGGATTTTCTATAAAATTAGCTGACACATGCCCTTCTATGTGGTGGACTCCTATCAGCGGTTTTTTTGCAGCGTAGGCAATTGCCTTTGCCTCGGCAACACCGACCAGAAGAGCGCCGATAAGTCCCGGCCCATAAGTAACCGCAATGGCAGTCATATCCTCGAGCTTCATGTCGGCCCCTTTAAGTGCATCTTCAATAACCTGATTGATCTTTTCTATATGTTTTCGGGATGCAATCTCCGGCACCACTCCTCCAAACATTGTGTGCAGTGCAATCTGAGATGAAATAATGTTGGAAAGAACGGTTCTCCCATTTTTTACTACTGCGGCGGCCGTCTCATCACAGGAACTTTCTATTGCAAGAATATAAACATCTTCCATGTCATTGCCCTTCATTTGTTTTTCCTCCCTGCTCATCCTCAAATCCCAGCTCTGCGGTCCATCCGTCTCTGGCTGCCTTTGCCCTTGGGAAAACAGAGCGTACCTTATCCATATATTCTTCCGGACGAGTGAGAGAGGGGCTGTAATGTGTCAGCCACATTTCTCTGGGCTGAGCATCCTTCGCAAGGCAGGCAGCCTCTGCAAATGTCATGTGCTTGTATTCTCTGGCCTTTGCCTCTTTTCCCTCCTCGCCGTACATTCCTTCGCAGATAAACAGATCTGCATCCTTCGCATATTCCGCGATAACGGGAACAGGTCGCGTATCCGTACAGTACGTTACCTTTATACCCCTTCTCTCCGCTCCCAGAACCATATCCGGCGTAAGTATTCTGTCCCCGTCCGCGATCGTCTCTCCCTTCTGCAGCCTGCTCCAGAAACACTGCGGTATATCCTGCTGTCTGGCACGCTCTGCATCAAACCGCCCCTTTCGGGGAATAGAAACAGAATAACCGTAGCAAACTACATTGTGATTAACACGATAGGCATCTATCACATACGGACCCATACGAAACTGCTCCCGAGGCTCTGAAAGCTCCACATAGCGAAGCTCAAACGGAAGCTCTGGGGCAATCGTCCGAAGAGCCGACACGACGCGTTCAAGCCCTCTGGGCCCTATCATCGTTACCGGCTCTGTTCTTTCCGCATTTCCCATTGTTAATAAAAGTCCGGGAAGTCCGCTGATATGATCCGCATGATAATGGGTAAAACATATGACATCCAAAGGCTTGGGGCTCCATCCCTTTTCCTTCAGGGCCACCTGCGTTCCCTCACCGCAGTCTATCAGCAGATTGCTCCCCGAACAGCGAACCATCAGAGATGTCAGCCACCGGTAGGGCAGCGGCATCATTCCTCCTGTTCCGAGCAAACATACATCCAACATGCAAAATCCTCTTTTCTCTATACACGGACATTTTTCTTTCTTCATACACTCCACATAAAAGAATGCCGCCTGTCCGCTACTGTTTCCAAATCATACCATAAAAAGGAATGCAGTTGCAAGTATTACATAAAAATCTGTTTTCACATTCTGTATCCGTTCACAGAAAACACGACTTACAGGTATTCAAGGCACTCCTCCACATCGACCGGCAGGCAGAACTCAGCTGTGAGTCTGTCGTAGCACTCCTCACACAGGTCAAAATGGTGCACTTCTCCATCCTTTTCAGAAAAATATCCCCATGCCTGATCAAAGCAGGCTGCTCCCTCACGGAGTATCCCCTCTTTTACAATCATTTTCTTCCCGCACATATTACAGCAAACAGCTCCCAGCTGTCCATTCTCATTGTACTTTCTCATTTTATCCTCGCCTTTCTTTTTCTCTCCCAGATAATTCTCTTCTAAACTAAAACAGGAGCACCGCCGTCCGCGATACTCCTACATTATATCTCTGATTATACATGATTTTAAGTGGAAATAATTTCAATCCCGACGGCGCCACATGATGAATGCATCCTCCACAGGATTCGTGTAATACCTTTTTCTGACTGCTTCAATTCTGAAACCGAAGGATTTATACAGAGCGACGGCTGTCGCATTGGAAACTCTTACCTCAAGGGTTATTTCCTCCACCCCTTTTTTCCTGGCAGTTTCCGTCAGAACTTCCATCAGTTTCCTTCCAAACCCCCGGCCTCTCAGGGAAGGCTCAACTGCAATCCTCATCAGTTCTCCCTCTCCTGCTATTATGCGAAAATCGCAGTATCCTGCTATCTTTCCATCCGCCATAAGCACCCATATCTGATCCAGAGGACTTTCAGCAGCATCCGCTATCGCTTCCCGGGACCACGGAACAGAAAAACTCTTTTTTTCCAGAAAAGCCACACTCTCAAGATCCTCCGGAAGCATCTCACGCACAACTATCATCCATTCCCCACCTTTTTACCCGTTCCCGGCTCTAATGTTCCACTACCACTATTCCAGCTGCAAGTTTTTCAAGCTCTCCCTGACGCTCCGCCACTTCACGCTCTCTCTCTGCCTGGGATTTCCGCAGATAATCCGGCTTATGTTCCGCAGCTGTCTCAATACGCCCCTGTCTGTAATAAACGGCTCCCAGAGATGCCACTGCTGCCGCACGCTGACGATTTACATGGGCAGGAGCAATCTGAAACGGAACCTTCATTTCTTCTTCCAGTATATGCTGATTAACAGGAACTCCGTCTCCAAGAAAAATTACCTTTTCCCCGCGCGCATTCAGCTCCTCTATAAGTTTATGCAGGTCAGCAGCCCACTGCTCTTTAACAACCTCAAAAGAATTCTCAAACCGGTAAAGTCCTGTGTACACCTGGCTGCGTCTGGCGTCCAGAAGCGGACATATAAGAGAAGAACTTCCATAGAGGCAGTATGCCATTGCATCCATGGTGGGGACATGAATAAGCGGTTTTCCCAATGCCAGTCCCAGACCTTTGGCAGTAGCGGAACCTATACGGAGTCCTGTAAAAGAGCCCGGGCCTCCGGAAACTGCAATTGCATCTATTTCAGATATATCCATCTCCAAAAGCCGCATCATCTCATCAATCATCGGCAGCAGCGTCTGAGAGTGTGTTTTCTTCAGATTTGCCGTATACTCCGCCATTACCGTATCATCTGTCACAACAGCAACTGAAGCGACCAGCGACGCGCTTTCAATCCCCAAAATTTTCATCTTTCCGCCTCCACTGTAATACGCCTGTAATCCGTTCCCTTTTCCAGATCCTTTTCAATTTTTACCTCTGTAATTTTTTCCGGAAGAATTTCCCGAATCCGCTGCGGCCATTCTATCAGACAGACACCCTCGCCGTAAAAACAGTCTTCGTAGCCGATTTCATCCATCTCACTGACATCTCCTATCCGGTAAACATCAAAATGGTAGAGCGGAAGTCTCCCCTCATCATACTGCTGCAGAATTGTAAACGTAGGACTGTTTACCGGCTCATCTATACCCAGCCCTTTTGCAAACCCCTGGGAAAACAGCGTTTTTCCTGCTCCCAAATCTCCGCTGAGACAGAGGATCATTCCGGGAAATGCTTTTTTCCCCATTTCCTCCCCCAGATGGAAAGTCTCTTCCGGGCTGTATGTCTCCACCATCATATTTTTATCCCCTTTCTCTTTTTAGCGGGCACATTTTTTTCAATCAGCTGAAGAAAACGCTGCTTTCCCGCTCCGCGAAAGGCACGCTCCGGGATCAGATATGCCTGGTTTCTGGACAGATAAAGCATAAAAATTCCGGAAATCTTTTTGACACGCAAAACCTGATCCCAGGTAACATTTCCCGTTTCCTTTCCCTGCCGTACCCGGATCCCGTCCGAACTGATCTTAAAAAACATTTCCTGAGAGGACACGGGATTTGCCGCCTGTCTTGCCGCACGCTGGCGCATAATAAAGACCTGGCCGACAGCAACCAGCAAAATAACCATAAAAAGCAGATCTGCTACCTTTATTCCAATTCTTTCTCTGTTAAATACAATAAAGATCAATGCCGCAATTGTACAGAGCACACTTACGATTCCCGAAACACTCCGGTAGTAATTATTGACCGAAAAAACAAATATTTCTCTTGCAGTGATTTTAAAACGCAGCTCCATCTTACTTTTCCCTCTTTCCTATATTTTCATCGTAAGTGAAATTCTCTTTTTCTGGAGATCCACACTCAGAACCTTAACCTCCACCACATCACCCACACTTACGGCCTCCAGGGGATGACGAATATATCGCTCTGTAATCTGAGAAATATGAACCAGACCGTCCTGATGAACCCCGATATCAACGAAAACGCCAAAATCTATCACATTCCGGACTGTTCCCTTCAGAATCATTCCCGGCTTAAGATCTTTCATCTCCATGACATCCGTACGAAGAATCGGCCTTGGCATCTCATCTCTCGGATCTCTTGCCGGTTTTTCAAGCTCTCCGACAATATCGCGAAGTGTCGGCTCGCCTATCCCCAGTTCTCTGGAAAGCTTCTCATAATCGGTAATACGTTTTCCTATCCCGGCTATCCCGCCGGATGCAAGTTCTGACAGTTCAAAGCCCAGCTTCTCCAGAAGAGCCTGTGCGGCACCATAACTTTCCGGATGCACACTTGTACCGTCCAGAGGATTTTTCCCGCCCTGAATCCGGGCAAATCCCGCACATTGTTCAAATGCCTTGGGCCCAAGCTTTGGCACCTTCAGAAGCTGACGCCTATCTGCAAAGGCTCCGTTTTCTTCCCGGTAAGCTACAATATTCTTAGCAATGGTCTTATTTATACCGGAGATGTATTCCAGCAGAGATGCCGAAGCCGTATTCAGATCAACTCCGACCCTGTTCACACACGTTTCCACAACTCCCTGCAGTGCTTCGCTTAAATTTTTCTGATTCATATCATGCTGATACTGCCCTACACCTATTGATCTGGGATCGATCTTTACCAGCTCTGACAGCGGATCCTGCAGTCTTCTGGCTATCGATACGGCACTCCTCTGCCCCACGTCAAATTCCGGAAATTCCTCTGTAGCCAGTTTGCTGGCAGAATATACGGAAGCTCCCGCCTCACTGACTATAACATACTGAACCGGCTCCGGAATTTCTTTCAGTATTTCAACAATAATCTGTTCCGATTCACGGGATGCCGTTCCATTTCCAACTGATATCAGAGAAATTCCATATTTTCTGATCAGCTGTTTTACTGTCCGTTTAGACTCCTCCACCCGGTTCTGCGGTGCGGTGGGGTAAATAACCACCGTATCCAGCACTTTTCCTGTAGCATCCACCACAGCGAGCTTGCAGCCGGTTCGGAAAGCCGGATCCCACCCCAGTACCACATGCCCCACAATCGGCGGCTGCATAAGGAGCTGCTCCAGATTTTTTCCAAAAACCTGAATAGCACCGGCTTCAGCACTTTCCGTCAGCTCGCTGCGGATTTCCCTTTCAATAGCCGGAGCAATAAGGCGGGAATAACTGTCCCCGATAACCTGTAAAAGTATCTCCTTTACCTGATCGCTTCCACGGGAAATAATCTTTTTCTCCAGATAACGCAGAATCTTCTCCTCGGGAGCCGTCAGCTTTACGGTAAGAATCTTCTCCTTTTCTCCCCTGTTGACGGCAAGAATCCGATGACCCGCCAGCTTCTTCACAGGTTCCGAAAAGTGGTAATACATTTCATAGACAGAATCGACCTCTTCATCCCTGGCAGAGGTCTCCAGAATTCCCTCCTGGAATGTTGTTTTGCGGATATAAGTTCTGTACTCAGCCGTCTCACTGATCCGCTCCGCCAGTATGTCCTTCGCACCGTCAAGGGCATCCTGAGCCGCGGCAACTCCTTTTTCTTCCGAAATGTACGCAGCAGCTGCCTCCAGAACATCCCCCTCCAGTTCCTGTCCCCAGATGCAGTCCGCCAGCGGTTCCAGTCCCTTTTCTCTGGCTATTCCTGCCCGCGTTCTGCGTTTGGGCCGGTAAGGAAGGTACAGATCTTCCACCGCAACCAGTGTCACAGCCTCACGGATTTTCTTTTCCAGATCCGGTGTCAGCTTTTCCTGTTCTTTAACAGAATTTATAACCTGCTCCTTGCGCTCCTCAAGGTTGCGCAGATATCGAAGTCTTTCATCCAGATTTCTCAGCACCTCATCATTCAGAGAGCCGGTCGCTTCTTTTCTGTACCGTGCAATAAACGGTATGGTATTTCCCTCATCTATTAGCTTTACCGCGGCTTCCGCCTGGCTTCTTTTTATATGAAGCTCATCCTTCAACACCTCGATAATATCCATCTTTCTCACTCCATTTCCATCCTGTCCCAAAGTTCTGCAGCCTTTTTCATCATATCCCCGTTCTTTTCTGCATTTTCGGACAGATCAGTCCACTGATTCATATAACAGTAATTTTCATCATAACATCCAGCCTGTCGGAAAGTCAAGTACAGTGAATATTCCGTGCTGCCCCGTTTGACAGCCTTCCTTCTGGACAAGCAGACAAATCCGTGCTACAATCGGAAAATACAAGGAGGTACACCATTATGGAATATTATGACAGTGATTCTAATAAAGAAAATGAAGCACAAAACGAAAAACAGCAGCCAGCTTCCTCCCCCAATGACCCCAACCGTATGGCTATCGTATCCATGGTCTGCGGAATTGTGGGAATTCTGCTGCTCTGCTGCTGTGTTGCATTTCCTCTTTCCATTATTCTGGGCGTTGCCGCAATTACACTTGCCATACTTTCACGGAAAGGCGAACCATTCTCCGGCTATGCCATAGCAGGACTGATTCTGGGTATTTTTGCCCTTCTTCTGGGTATTGCGGAATTTGTCTATCTCATGGCAGTAAACATGCTCCTGCGCGATCCCCAATGGGCTCCGTTTTTCGACGAAGTTATGGAACAGTACCAGGAGCTCATGCCTGTTGAATAAACAGGATTTCTTCTCTTCAGAAAAATGACGGAAGTTTTCCCGGAACACCTACTTTCCGGCAATTGCCGTCAGTATATCCTGTCCGCTTAGAATGAGAAACGCATTTTTAACCACAAAATTTGCAGTGATAAGAAACACACTGAACCACAAAACGTTTTTCCAGATCTTCTGTGAAAACGTTTTTTTCTTTTTGCGGCAATAGACATACCATGCCAAAAGTGACGGAACACATATTGCCAGGAACGGTACCAGCGGATGAAGAAGAATACTGGATATAATATCTCCGCGCAGCAGTGCTTCGGCAGCCCGCGTTCCGCCGCAGCCCGGACAGTAAAGCCCCGTCAATGTATGGAAAAGGCAGGGCACATATCCCTGCCCTGCCGCTCTTACCGATTCAACAGCAGATCTTAAAAGTCCGTCCGCTATCCACGCAAGCACTCTGTCAATAATCTCTGCCATTCCCGCTCCTTACAGATCACATCTGATCATCTGCCGGATATCAGTAAACGCTGCCGCAAGTTTGCGGTACCGCTTCTCCGGCATTTTCTCTGTCAAAACCGCAAACTCATCCATACCCGGAAGCTCTGCCGTCTCGACCTTTCCAAAAGCCGCCTGAATATCCGGCAGTTTTTCTTTTGCTGTTCCGGCAAAACGGATAAAATACCGGTATGACAATGCCTCCATGGGCATCAGTTCCTGTTTTCTCTCTGTCCATCCAATCGCAATGTTGTCCGCCAAATGGCCCGCAATCTCCACAATATCACTGACTACAGCACTGGCTGTGGGAAGCTTTCCGGCCCCGCTTCCGTAAAACATTACTGTTCCAACTGTATTTCCCCGAACCATTACTCCATTATATACGTCATTTACTCCAAACAGAGGATGATCAGGACCTATCATCATAGGACACACATAAACGCTTACGTTATCTCCTTCCACGCGGCTTGTTCCGAAAAGCTTAATTGAAGTATTGAGCACAGACGCATATTTAAAATCCGTATCGGTAATCCAGGTAATTCCTTCTGTGGATACTTCTTCATAATTTACTTCACGGCCGGTTGCCAGAGCCGTCAGGATTGTTATTTTGCGGCAGGTATCAAAACCTTCCACGTCCGCCTCAGGATTGCGTTCCGCATATCCCAGTTCCTGTGCCTTCCTGAGTGCTGTTTCAAAATTCTGTCCCTCTTTTGCCATCTTGGAGAGAATATAATTTGTTGTTCCGTTTAATATACCGCTTATCTCCTGAATCTGCTCCCCGGCCAGAGACTGCGTCAGCGGACGAATCAGCGGGATTCCGCCGCCTACACTGGCCTCAAACAGAAAGTTTATGTTTTTTTCACGGGCAATTTCCAGCAGCTCCGTTCCGTGTGCCGCAACCAGAGCCTTGTTGGATGTGACCACATGTTTACCTGACATAAGACACGCTTTTACAAATGCAAATGCAGGATTTACACCGCCCATGGTCTCAACAACAACCTGTACCTCTTCATCCTTCTCGATAACAGAAAAGTCATGCACAAGTTTTTCTTCATGAGGATCGCCCGGGAACTCCCGCAAATCGAGAATGTATTTTACGGCTATCTCCTGCCCTGTCTTTTCCGCAATTCTGTCTCTGTTTACCTCTAATACTTCCACGACTCCGGAACCGATTGTTCCGTAGCCCATTACTGCTACCTGAATCATAATTCCTACTCCCTGGCTATAATTTTAACGTAATGCACGCCTGCTTTTTCTTCCATCTCCTCTACCATCCGGGAGACGTTTCCCGTATCCTGGCGAACCTCCACACTCAGTGTCAATGTCGCCACATTATTAACCGGAATACTCTGATGAATTGTCAGAATATTTGCCTTGCAAAGTGCCACGATGTGAAGAAGATCCGACAAAAGCCCGCGCTCATCATCCATCTGGAGCACCAAAGTAATCGTTTTCCCTTTTGCATTATCATAAAAAGGAAAGATATCATCCTTGTATTTGTAAAATGAGCTCCTGCTGATCCCCATCCGTTCTGTGGCCTCCTGGATCGTCAGTGCCCGCTCCGACTCGATCAGTTTTTTTGCTTCCACCACTTTCAGAAGCACTTCCGGAACAGCCTTTTGCTTTAAAACAAAATACTTCGTTTTTTCTTCCATCTCTACACTCCTGCGTGTGTCATCCGATACACCACCGGTATCCCTGTACTCTGTATTCAGTTATAGGTGTATGCATCAGAAACACATTTGTTTTCACAGGGAAGATATTAGCACATTTACCACAATGGTGCAATCATTTTTTTCTTCAGTCAAAGATTGTATTTTCAAAAAAACATGTCCCGGCTCTGTATCACACACATATATAATCCATTTTATGGATCAGGAGAAGCTTTTCTCCCTCTGATTCCCCTTACGCAAAAGCCGGACAGGGGAACTGCTTCAGGCAATTCCCTTATCCGGCCTGTTTCATGTATTCCATTTCTTATGTGTTCAGCCCCGCCATCTGCCCGTCCGGACATTACTGCTCGGTGGGAGTCTGCTGCTTCAAGCTGATCCATTTCAGATATGCGCTGATAAATAAATCTATATCTCCGTCCATTACCGCATTTACATTGCCATTCTCTGCGTTGGTTCTGTGATCTTTAACCAGCGTGTACGGCTGCATTACATAGGAACGGATCTGATTTCCAAAGTTGATGTCCTTCACATCTCCCCTGATATCTGACAGCTTCTCCGCATTTTCCTGCTGCTTCAGCATATAGAGCTTGGCCTTGAGCATCTGCATCGCCTTATCTTTGTTCTGGAACTGAGAACGCTCATTCTGACACTGCACTACAATTCCTGTAGGAATATGCGTGATTCGGATAGCGGAGGATGTCTTGTTAATATGCTGTCCGCCTGCTCCGCTGGAGCGGTACGTATCAATCCGCAGATCATCAGGATTTATCTCCACATCAAGATCTTCCTCAATATCCGGCATAACATCGCAGGAAACAAAGGATGTCTGGCGTTTTCCCGCCGCATTGAACGGAGAAATTCTTACCAGGCGGTGAACACCCTTTTCCGATTTAAGATATCCGTAGGCATTTTCCCCGTTTATCTGTATGGTAATGGACTTCAGTCCCGCCTCATCGCCGTCAAGAAAATCCAGCACTTCCGTACTGTAACCTTTTTTGTCAGCCCACCTCTGATACATACGGTAAAGCATACTGCACCAGTCCATAGCCTCTGTGCCGCCTGCTCCCGCATTCAGCTTCAGGATAGCATTGCATCCGTCATATTCGCCTGACAGCAGTGTTCTCGTCCGGATCGCTTCCAGCTGACTCACAAAATCGTCCAGCATCTCCTGTATTTCCGGGATAACAGAAGGATCATTCTCCTCATATCCCATCTCGATCATGACCTGAATATCTTCATACTGCTGCTCCAGGCGCCGGTAGGTATCTACCGTATCCTTTAAATTTTTAGCTTCCCGGACCGTCTTCGTGGATCTGTCGGGATCATCCCAGAATCCCGGCTCCTCCATGGACTTATCCAGCTCTGCGATTCGCTTTACCTTACTGTCCAGGTCAAAGTGAATCCCTCACTTCCACTAAAGTTGTATCATACGTTGATAACGTATATTTGAACTGATCCAGCTCAACCATAGCTTCACCCGCTTTCTGTTATTTTATCTGTTCCTGTTCTCAGGACTTTTTATCCGGCCGCAGGGCCGGCATTCTTCACAAAATCAAAACCTGCAGACAAAAACTCTTTATTCTTTTGCCAGAAGCTTACGTCCGCAGCACTGCTTATATTTTTTACCTGAACCGCAGGGGCACGGATCGTTGGGATAAATCTTTTTGGCATCCCGGCGCTTCGGTGCCTGAGCCGAGGTATCATCTTTATTGGTTCCTGTTACCTTGGCTGCCGGTTCTCTCTCTACCTTCTGCTCCACGCGGATATGGAAGAGAATACGCACAGTATCTTCCCGGATAGCCGCCGCCATACTCTCAAACATGTCATAACCGCTCATTTTATATTCAACCAGCGGATCTCTCTGTCCGTAAGCCTGAAGACCAATTCCCTCACGGAGCTGATCCATATCGTCAATGTGAGCCATCCACTTTGCATCGATTACTTTCAGAAGAATAACCCGCTCGATCTCCCGGATCTGTTCAGCAGACGGGAATTCCGCCTCCTTCGCCTCATAGAGCTTTATCGCCTGCTCCTTGAGCATATGCTTAAGCTCGTTCTTCTTCATATTCGTCTGTTCTTCCGTGAGCTTGATGGGCTCAAGCGGAACAATGGGAAGAAGAAGAGAATTGAGTTCTGCCAGATCCCATTCCTCCGGTCCCTGATCCTCGGCAATGGACATGTCAACCGCATTTTCAACAATATCCGTAACCATCTTCATAACTACAGACCGCATATTTTCGCCGTCCAGAACGCGGCGGCGCTCTTCATAGATCGTCTCTCTCTGCTCATTCATGACTTCGTCATACTTGAGAAGATTCTCACGGATTCCGTAGTTATTGTTCTCAATCTTCATCTGGGCCTTCTCAATGGCATTGGAAAGCATCTTGTGCTCGATCTGCTCATTTTCCGGAACTCCCAGTGCATTGAACATATTCATCAGCTTCTCAGAACCGAAAAGGCGCATCAGATCGTCTTCCAGTGAAATATAGAACCGAGACTCTCCCGGATCACCCTGACGTCCGGAACGTCCGCGCAACTGATTGTCGATACGTCTTGACTCATGACGCTCTGTACCGATAATCTTAAGTCCGCCCAGCTCTCTGGAGATATCATCCAGCTTGATGTCCGTACCACGGCCGGCCATATTGGTGGCAATGGTAACCGCGCCGTGAACGCCCGCATCCGCTACAATTTCCGCCTCCAGCTCATGATATTTGGCATTCAGCACCTTGTGGGGAATCCCCCGTCTTGTCAGCATCTTGCTGAGAAGTTCAGAAGTCTCAATGGTAATCGTACCCACGAGAACGGGCTGTCCTTTCTCATGTGCCTCAACGACCTCTTCCACAACAGCATGGAATTTCTCTTTTTTCGTCTTATATACAGCATCATTGTAATCAATACGGATTACCGGTTTATTGGTCGGAATAACAATAACATCCATCTGATAGATGTTACGGAACTCCTTCTCCTCTGTCTGAGCCGTACCAGTCATGCCGGCTTTCTTTTTAAATTTATTGAAGAAGTTCTGGAATGTAATGGTGGCCAGAGTCCGGCTCTCACGGCGCACATTCACATGCTCCTTCGCCTCTATGGCCTGATGAAGTCCGTCGGAATAACGGCGGCCGGGCATAATACGTCCCGTAAACTCATCCACGATCAGAACCTCATCATCCTTGACAACATAATCCTTATCTCTGAACATCAGATAATTGGCGCGCAGAGCCAGAATGATATTATGCTGAATCTCCAGATTCTGCGGATCAGCCAGATTCTCAATATGGAAGAAATCCTCTACTTTCTTCACGCCGTCCGCTGTCAGATTGACAACCTTATCTTTTTCATTGACGATAAAGTCTCCTGTCTCTTCAATTTCCTCGCCCATGATAGCTGCAATCTTGGTAAATTCGGCTGACTCCTCGCCGCGCACCAGCTGTCTTGCCAGAATATCGCATACTTCATAGAGCTTTGTGGATTTTCCGCTCTGTCCGGAAATAATGAGCGGCGTTCTCGCCTCATCAATCAGAACAGAATCGACCTCATCAATAATGGCATAGTCAAGATTGCGCAGAACCATCTGCTCTTTATAGATAGCCATATTGTCACGCAGATAGTCGAAACCCAGCTCATTGTTGGTAACATACGTGATATCGCAGTTATATGCCTCCCGCCTCTCGTCTGAATTCATGGAATTCAGAACAACTCCGACAGTAAGTCCCAGGAAACGGTGGATTTCTCCCATCCACTCCGCATCTCTTTTTGCAAGATAATCATTGACTGTTACAATAAACACGCCTTTTCCGGCCAGAGCATTAAGATATGCCGGAGCTGTGGAGACAAGTGTTTTTCCTTCGCCTGTCTTCATCTCCGCAATACGCCCCTGATGAAGCACGATTCCTCCAATCAGCTGAACCGGGTAATGCTCCATATTAAGAACACGTCTTGCCGCCTCCCTCACAGTGGCAAATGCCTCCGGGAGAATATCATCCAGCGTCTCGCCATTTTCCAGACGCTCTTTAAATTTTCTTGTATTGTCTTTCAGCTCATCGTCTGTAAGTTCCATCATCTGGGGACGCAGCGCAACAATCTTATCCACAATGGGATAGATCAGCTTCAGTTCCCGTTCGCTGTGAGTTCCAAATACTTTCTCTATCAGCTTCATTCTTTACTCTCCTACTTTACATTCCATATCTTCAAAAACGTATACTTTCAGTTATACAATCTTATTTATTCTATCACTAACCCTGATTTTATTCAACGACTTCATAAATATTTAACATTTCACCGTTTGACATAAAACTTTAAATTATGGTAAACCTGGCAAATTGCACAAAAAACTTGTTCTATTCTTAGTTTATCCACATTATCCACACTTTTTCCTCCAAGTTGTTGAAAAGATATTCACATTGAAGCCTGTCCATTTTAAGGGAAAAAGTAGTTATACACCGACTTATCCACATTATCCACAACTTTTTGCTGTTTATCAACGACTTTCCCCATCGGAAGTTCAACATTCACATTTTTGTATAGATCTCATAAACTTCAATATTTCGACAAAAAATACAATTCCTTCTCTTGACAAAAACATGCGCATGATATGCAGTAAAATAAAGAACCTGCAATGCCTGATATCATCCCGTTCTGCCAACACTTTCATTTCAATAATTACAATGAGAAACAACATTTTAGAATCTTTACAAAGAATTTATAATAATTGTCTCGACAATTTTACATTTCCAGTTGAGTTTACCAAATAAAAGTGGTATACTTAAGTCATCCCAAGAAAAAGGAGCGATGATTATGCGTTATACAATTGTTGGAAGAAATATCAATGTTACCCAGGGTTTAAAAGATGCCGTACAGGAAAAAATCGGAAAACTGGAGAGATATTTTAATCAGGACACCGAAGCGCTCATTACCTTAAGTGTCGAAAAGGACAGACAGAAAATCGAAGTCACAATTCCCGTAAAAGGCACTATTATCCGTGCAGAACAGGAAAGCAGTGATATGTATGTATCTATCGATCTTGTAGAAGAGATTATCGAGCGGCAGCTCAAAAAATATAAAAATAAAATTATCGACAAAAAACAGGCTGCAGTTGCCTTCTCTGATCTGTTTATCAATGAAGAATATGAGACCGGCGATGAAATCGACATTGTAAAAGTCAAAAAATTTGCCATGAAGCCCATGGATGCAGAAGAGGCCTGTGTTCAGATGGAACTCCTCGGACATGCCTTCTATGTATTCCTCAATTCCGAGACAGATCAGGTCAACGTAGTATATAAGAGGAAAGGAAATACCTACGGACTGATCGAACCTGAATTCTAAATGACAGCTTTCAATAAGCATTGATATTGTTTTAGATAAAATCCTGTGTACAGACTGCTTCCCGCAGCAGAAGTGCACAGGATTTCTTTTTATCTTCCATTCCAATCTGTATGGCTGTATTTCTTGTTGTAACACAGGAAGAAATTTCCCAGTCGCTGCCCGTTTCAAAAGAAAATTTCAGGAAATAGCAGACTGTAATCCTTTTTCCATCACGCATCTTTTGTCTGTCACTGTCAGCCTGTGATGGCGAAGCGTTCCCTGTTCCGTAAAATTCGAGTTTAAAATCCTCCACATTGTCACTGAGCACTTCTCCATTGCTCAGATTATCCGAATCAGCTATCCAGTCTCTTACTCTGCCGCCGGGAAACTTTCCGTCCCCGACACTGTCCCGAATTATCAGCTCTGTTCCATAGAGAGTTTCTGTCTCTCCATTCCACAAAAATACAGTTCCGGCATACGTTTTCATTCCCCCTTCCTCCTCCGCTTCCCCCGCAAAAAACAAAAGCTCCTTCTCTCCATTTTCTGCATATAAAACAGAAGCATCCATAACTGCCTCTCTGAGTCTGGCTTCCGCCCGTCTGCTTTCCGACTGCAGCCTGGCATTTTGGGCGGCATTGCGGTACATCCCTGATGCTGATGTTAAAAGAGTCAGAATCATGCCTCCGGCGACCACAAAAACAGAAAGACCTATCAAAAGTTCCAAAATCGTAAATCCACTGTTATCTCCATCCATTTTATCTCCCCAGAACTCTATCCTGTTCTCCACCGTTCTGTCTGTACAAAATCCCCCTCAGATCCGCAGACTCCTTCTTTCCCTGATTCCGGAACAAATATAAAATACGGAATCCGTATGGACAAATCAACTGTGATATCAACTGATACTCCTGAGTCCAGGTCTCTTGCCATAAAAGAAACATCTCTCAGAACCATCCTGCTGTCATTGCCGTCATAATACCCGAATTCCACAAAAACATCTTTCAGACACAGTGAAATACTGTCCTCCTCCCGGAGAGTGACATATGAAAGGAGACTCTTTGCCGCAGCATCGCACATTTCCTCTTTTTCATTGTCCTCTTCCCGTTCTTCTGATGCCGTTTCAGAGTACAGAAAGCTGTCCTGCCACTCTCCAATCCCAAACAATGTTTCAAGTCCGTCTGCTGCCGCTTCGGCAAAGCATGCATTGATCTCCTGATTACTGCCCGATGGATTATTGCTCATATAAAGAAGTGCCTCTCCATAGGCCATGCTCATCTTATCCTCTGCAGCAAACTCCAGTGCTGCCCTCATTTCTTCCACGCAGCCTTCCAGCCGGTAAAAAAGCTCAGTATCTCCTGTGTTATACCGCCCCAGTCTCCTGTCTGACACTGCCACTCCCAGAACAGTTGCCCCCATAACCAGAACAATCGCGCACACCGCAAGCGTTACAACCAGCGCAGAACCCTCATTTTCACTCCAGAGTTTTTTGACGTCTCTTTCAGTACCGGACTGTTGCTCCTGCTTTTTATTCATACACAACAGCCTCCCTGTTTTCTCTTTTGAATGAAGAAAGTTCTGCCCGCTGTCCGGCTTCATCTCCTTCTCCTCTGTCTTCTATCCATGCACAGACAGAAATCTGATACAGACAGCTTTCTTCCGGTTTTGATGCCACAGGAATATCTCCGTCCAGATTTGTATACAGCAGAAAATCTTTTCCCCGGTAGTGCAAAGCAGATACATCATTTACAAAAATATCCTCCGGATTCATAGTCTTTCCTCCGTCAATAATGTAAACCTGACAGGATGATTTCAGATTTCCCGACAGGAATATCTGTTCCGGCATATTCTCCTCCGAAAGAAAAAGGTAAATCCGATTTGCCAGCTCTCCATTTTCATCTATGATTCTTTTTCTTTCCTCTGAAAGCACCTTCCTGCGGATTTCTTCTCCGGCCTCATCCTCTTCTTCCTGATTTTCTGACAAATCTGATTCTGTATTCTCTGTAAGATACACCGTCACGCGAAGAATATCCCTCTCCTCCACATGAATATCCAAAGAATATTTTCTCTCCTGTTCCTCTTCCGGTTCAGACTCTTCATCCTGACTTTTTTCTTCCGCCAGCACATCAGACATCAGCACAATATTACAATCCGCTGCAATATCTCCTATGTGAA
Source organism: uncultured Lachnospiraceae bacterium (assembly GCA_944384125.1). Lineage (GTDB taxonomy): Bacteria > Bacillota > Clostridia > Lachnospirales > Lachnospiraceae > Otoolea. The sequence goes on from CALWSF010000027.1 coordinate 19,549, forward strand.
TATGTTCATTTTCAAAATTGCCTTTTTCCTTTTCGATTCCCTTTTCCCGTGTGCTCCCGGGATTCTGAACCCACGGCAGAATGATCGCACTGACACAGATCTTCCGTTTGTTTTCCGAAAGAACTTCTCCATACTGCCCTTCTATCTCCAGCGCTCCGTCCTCGCGCAGAACACAGGTGTACTCCACCCCGGAATCCGTCAGTTTCAATGTTTTCTCCGGCTCAGGAAGCTCCCGGAGTTCCCGCCTCAAATTTCCCAGGCTGAAGCCTTTTATCTCCTCCATAACCTGCCCGGCGGCATCCATCAGATGTTCCTCTTCTCCTGTAGACATCTGTATCCGTCTTCCGGTAACAAATATCTGTAAAAGAACACCCGTCAGAACACTTAAAACTGTAAAGGAAATCAGCAATTCCAACAGAGAAAATCCCTCATTTCTCCGACAGAACACTCTGCCTTTTTCCGCATTTTCTCCGCTCATCTGTCCTCCTGCTCTGTGTCAGTTTTTTCCTGTTCCCTCTCAGCAATTCCATACCTGTAAATTGTCACAGAACCATCCAGGGCCCCGGTTGCTTCGTCTATTCTGCCCTCTGCTTCTGCAATTCTGCTTTTCTCCGGGTATTTTGCGACAAATTCCATAAATCTTTTCCATTCCCCGCGTTCTAAATGAATCGGGAATTGAACAGGATAGCACATGAGAACACGCTCACGTCCATTTTCTGAAGGCACTGACAGTGATGCCACTTCAAAGGGTTCCAAAAATGTGATTGAAGAAATCTGAAGTTTGAATTCCCTCTCCAGCTCTGCTGCAAAAAGAAGCTGTCCTTCCTCTGTGATATTTTCAGGAAAACCCTTCAATATTTCCTCATAAAATCTGGTATACTCCTCACTCTCATTTATATACGCTTCCTCCCGGCCAAGCACATTTTGCCGTCTGTTATATTCTTCTTCCAGAACTGCTATCTCTTCCTCTATCCCCGTCGCTTTCTGATTCAGGATTCTGGCACCGCCAAACCAGGATAAAAACATAATTCCGACAACCATAAGCATAGCAGCTCTTTCGCGGTCAGCCGATGTCACTTTCATTCATTCTCCTCCTGTCCCTCTTGCAGACCACAGATAAGGGAAAACTGCACGCCTTTATTGTCGACACTGTAATCATCATACAGAGAGCGCAGTTCAATCTCCTCAACTTCCGGTATTTCCCGAACTATCCTGATAAACTCTGCCGCCTCCTCTTTTCCCGGAGCAACAGCCGATAAACGCACCTCGTTCTCCTGAAATCCAAATTCCGTTATCTGTACATTCTCAGGACACATCAATTCAAAATCTTCCAGAAGAGCTGACATGATATCCCCGTCCGTTTTTGATGCATCCAAAAGCAGCAGCGCATCCTCCCATTTCTCACATGCTGCCTCATATTTCTCCAGCACAGGGACAGCCGGATCCGACAGCATAAGACGGCTCTCCAAATCCATTCGCCCCATACCGGCTCTGAAATATTCAAGCGCAGGAAAAGTAACCATTAACACTGAAAACAGAATTCCCAGAAGAATCCCTGTCCGGTAAATTCTACTGCGTTTCTCTCTGTACATGCGGCGTTCCTCTGATTCTGTCACAAAAGACACCGATGTCAGTGCCGCCCCTATGGGAACGGCATAATCTTCCAAAATATCTGGAGAAAGCTGTTTTCTGTCTTTTTCCGTCACAAATTCTTCGATTCCGCACCGATAAACCGGAACTGACAGTCTTCCTCCCATTTCTCTCTCCCAAATTTCAGCCTGTTCTTTCCTGCCCAGAATACACACAGCTTCCGGCGGCGTTACCTTACCACCGTCTTCCCAACAGAGCATCATACTCAGTACACTGTCCACAACACCTCCGGCGACCCTGCTGCGCTGCTGCACATCCTCAGGAAGTTCCGTATATCGGAGTATCGCCGGTACTCCCTTTTCAGTCACAAAAAGTGTGACATGATCCTTTTCCAGATACACAATCAGAAGAGCCTTTTCTGCTCTGTCTGTAAAAAATGATGCCAGACTCCCAGCCTCAAAACAGACATTTTCCAGTCTCAGCCCTGCCCTTTCCGCTGCCTCATGGCAAAAACGAATCTGCTTTTCCGGAGCCGCGGCAGCTGTCACATAAAAATTTTTCTGTCCTTTTCTGAGCTCCGACATAAAGCAGGCCAGTGCATATTCAGAAAGTCCAACCGGAAAATAGTCTTTCGCATTGGTTCTTACCGTTACACGAACCAGCGCCTCCTTCATAATCGGCAGAAATATGCGCCGGAGCATAATCCCTGATGAACCTATGGTAAAAACCACACGTTTGGCTGTAATTCCCCGCTCTGAAAATTCACTGCTAAGAACGGATGCCAGTCCGCGGGCATCCCACACTTCCATACCCGGAATCAGCGTTTTATCTGCGCAGATCGAAAAAAGGCGTCTGACAGATACCGCCTTCCTGCCCACAGCAAGCTCCGCTACACGCAGCTCGCTTCCATGTATTGAAATTGAAACAATAATCTTCATAAAACTTTATCCTTTTACTACCATCCGCCCAGAAGCCCTTTCATATACCAGGCAGACAGCCTTTCTCCCCACACCATAGAAAACCAGATACCAAGCGCCAGATACGGGCCAAAAGCCAGTCTGTTTCCCACTCCCTGATATCGCATCCGAAACAGATGAACAACAGTTCCGGTAACGCAGGCTGTCACAAATGCCAGCACAATCCCGCTTCCTCCCAGAAGGAAACCGGCTGCCGCCATCAGCCTGATATCTCCAAGGCCAATAGCGGTTCCCCGGCTTACCCAATAAATAACATACAGGGGAACACTGATACAGAATATCCCGGCCAGCAGCTCAATCCGCTCTGCGTCCGAAAACAAAAATCTTACCGCGCCCAGCAACCAGAGGAATATACACGCCTCCCGCGGTATTTCATAAGTCTGAAAATCAGCTGCACTCAAAACCAGAAGACATGGAACGGCCGCCAGAAAGCACACAAGTGTTACCGATATATCTGAAAAAACTGACAGCAATGCCCACGCAATTCCATTCATTATCTCTGCTCCCGTGCATCCGGAATAACCCATACGCCGAAGAAAAAATACATTTACTGCCCTCCCTGCTCCGATTCCCGCAATAAGCATGAATACTGTCAGGTAAATTTCCATTTTCACTGTCCGATTATCTTCCCTCCTCTGCCAGATTTGAACCAATCGCCTCAAGCTCTCCTACCGGATTCGCCGCACTGTCCCCACAGTAAACGGTTATTCCAAAACCTCCCGGCTCAGAGATTCCCTTCTCTGAATCCGATTTTCCTTCCCTGTACTCTATCTCGACACAAATTCTGCCTGCATCCGTTGCCTTTCTGGATTTAAGCTCCCCCTTTGTCTCGCCCAGAAGGCTTTTCATTTCATAGCCAAATGCATCATCTCTTTCCAGAACGTTCTCAAGGCTGTCCTTAAATGTTCCTGCTTCCGTGTCTGACAGAAGCTCCTCGTATACATCTTCTGAGGTAAGAACTACCTGCACAGCCGAATACACCGTATCCATGGCCTGTATGTCTCTTACCTCCCTGGACTTTTCCACATACTTTATAAACTGCGGTGCCAGAAGCCCTGTCAGTACCGCCAGAATTGCAACTGCAATAATCAGCTCAATGAGGGAAAATCCTTCATTTTTCCCTTTTTCTCTCCTATTGCCCCTCATTTTTATCATTTGTATTCTCCCCTCTCTTTTTCTCTTTTTACAGATACTCCAGGCCGCTGTACAGAGAAAGAAGCGGCCAGAATACAGCGGCTATTACAAATATAACAATCAGAGCCATCACAATGATAATCACAGGCTCAAGCGCTGCGGCAGCCTGCTCCGTAGCAGCCGTTACTTCCTCCTCATAATATTCAGCCGCTTTTCCCATCATTTCATCCAGACGGCCCGCTTCTTCTCCCACTCCGGCCATATGGCATATAACTGCCGGAAAAATCCCGCTGTCTCTCATAAGTACGGACAGTGAAACGCCTCCCGCAACCTGTTCTCCTGCATGGCGGATTACTTTTTTGTACTTCAGGCTTTCGACAGACTGCTCTGTAATTTCAAGCGCTGACAGAATCGGCACTCCTGCTTCCAGCAGCGTGCTCAGATTTCTCGCAAAGGATGCGCAGTTGCTCTTTTTATACAGAGAACCGACCACAGGCATTCTGAAAATCATATTCTCCATCGTTTCTCTTACTGCCTCCCTCTTTCTCAGCAGAAAAAACAGTGCCGCTGCAAAGAACATAAAAGCTGAAAGTACCCACCAGTATTTTGATGCAAACTCCCCTATTCCCAGGATAGCTTTCGTACCTGCGGGGAGTTCAATCTCCATCTCCTCAAATAAATCCCCGTACATGGGAATTATATAAATGAGCATTGCAATAATTATAACAAGCACAACTGCTGATAAAATCATAGGATATATCATGGCCTTCCTGCTTATATTCCGCAGTTTCTCCTGTTTTTCACAGCAGACAGCCATGCGTTCAAAAGCTCCGGACAGATTTCCTGATTCTTCTCCGGCACGCACTAAATGAGAAAATATGGACGGAAAAATATTTCCGCACTCTTCCACACTGGCAGCAAGCGTTTCTCCCTGTTCCAATGACAGAGAAATTTTTCTGAAAGTCTTTTTCATCACAGCATCTTCCGCCTGTTCTTCCAGCGCCTTAAAAGAACGGTATATCCCTACTCCGGCCTCTGTCAGTGCCGCCAGCTGACGGCAGCATACCCGCAGATCCCCTGATTTGATTTTCGGAGATGGAAACGGAAGCGTAATTTCCCGATCAAGCACACCGGCTTCTTCAATAGAAATTACTGTCTGTCCCCGACTTTTAAGAATTTCCCTTGCCCTTTCACGTGTTTCTGCCTCAATGGTCCCTCTCTTCCTGCTCCCTTCCGCTGATATCGTGTAATATCGATAAACCGTCATTTCCGCCTTCCTCCCCAAGCTCTTCCTCCTCATACAGAATCTGTCTGATCTCTCCAAACGAGGTCACACCTTCTGTCACAAGACTTAATGCAGCCTCTTTCAGGGTCTCCATCCCCTCTGTTCTGGCAATCTCTCTTATTCTTGATGCCGGCTGCATTTTTACAATTGCAGAAGATAGCCCGGAACTGACTGACATTACTTCATAAACACCCGTCCTTCCATAATATCCTGTCCACCCGCACAGCTGACAGCCTGTTGGTTCATAAACAGTCAGCCTCTTTCCCTGATCCGCCCCCAGTTCTTCCAGCTCTCCGTGTGTAGCCGGACGCCCTCTCTTGCAGCGGCACAGACAGCGCACCAGGCGCTGTGCCACAACTCCTATCAGAGCATCACTTAGCAGATAAGGTTCCACTCCCATGTCAAAAAGCCTCGACACACTGGACGCCGTGTCATTTGTATGCAGTGTACTGACAACCAAATGTCCTGTAATAGATGCCTGAACAGCTATTCTGGCAGTCTCCGGATCCCTGATTTCTCCTATCATAATAATATCCGGATCCTGTCTCAGTATAGCACGCAGTGCAGAGGCAAATGTAATTCCCGTTTTTTCATTTACCTGAATCTGATTTACCCCTTCCAGAATCATCTCAACCGGCTCCTCTACTGTGACAATATTCACATCCTCCCGGTTAAGCTCGCTCACTGCGGCATAAAGCGTTGTTGATTTTCCGCTTCCTGTAGGCCCTGTAACCAGGATCAGACCATGAGGCCGTTTCAGCATTCTGTCAAACTTATGCAGTGCCTCCTCACGAAATCCCAGTTCCCTTTTATCTCTCAGAAAATGTTCTGTTCCTGTCAGACGCATTTCTATCTTCTCTCCGCATATAGTGGGAATTGACGAAACACGGATATCATATTCCCTGTCATCAATAACCACCATTGTTCTTCCGTCCTGCGGTCTGCGCTTTTCAGATATATCCATTCCGGAAATAATTTTAAGTCTGGCAATAACAGCCGCATAAATAGAGCGATCGTAGCTGATTGCCTCCCTCAGCCTCCCGTCTACACGAAACCGAATACGAATTCCGTCTCTCGTCGGCTCAAAATGTATATCACTGGCTCTCTGCCGTACGGCCTGCTCCAGAAGCGAGCGCACGATAATTACAATAGGAGAAGAATCCGGCTTCTTCCCGGTTGCATCTGCCGTTTTCTTCTCCTTACGCTCTGTCTCTTTTTTATTTTTCTCCCGCTCATCCAGCTCTTTTTTATACTGCTCTGCAACAGACATTACAGACTGTTTTCCGAAATAGCGATCAATTGCTGCATCTATCTGGCCCGGCGCTGCCAGCAAAGGAGAAATCCTGTATCCGGTAATAACGCCCAGGTCTCCCAGAGATGTCCAATCTGTCGGATCGGCCATTGCCATACGCAGACACCGTGAGTCCTCACTGTCAAATCCAACCGGAATGGCCCGATATTTTCTCGCATCCGGTTCCTCTATCAGAAAAACGGCATTTTCGTCCAGCTCCATGCTTTGAAGTTCTGCATATTCCAGTCTCAGATACGAGGCAAGCACAAGCATAACTTCATCCTCAGGCACCAGTCCCATCCGAATCAGGGTTTCCCCCAGTTTTGCTCCCCTCATTTTCTGTTCTTTCAAAGCTGCATCCAATTCCGCTCTCGTCAGCAGCCCGCTCTCCACCAACAGTTCCCCCAGCCTGCTCTCTCCCATCTGCATTCCTCCTCTGCTGAGTCCGCCGACAATTTATACCATATTTTTCCAATTTTATGATATCACGTCTTATAGTAAAATTCTATGAGTTTTGCCGCGATGATTGTAAATTTAACATAATATTCCTCTTATTTTACTTATTGTCCCGCTAAATGAGATGCCTCAAATACCCATATATGCCAAAACGGATAATTGCCATAGTCGAAACAGTTTATTTCTAAAAATGAAACTTTTTTTCCTTTATCTGACATTTATCCGTTTTTTTACACACTATAAAAAGGCCGGCACCCATATAAGGATACCGGTCTTCCATTTTTTATTCTTTTACAAAAATTTCCTTTGTGGCTATTATATCCACACCAGTCCCTGCTACATCCCTCACGATCACGTCACCGATATGAACCGGGGCAGCAACCGTCACACCCTTAAGAGCCTTTGCGCAGTCAAAAATCTTTCCCTTGGGGATATCTGTTCTTGTTTTTACGGAAACCATATCAAGATGTCCGCCTGTTACCTTCACAATGGATGTTACAATACGGGTCGGATTGGTTACTTCTTTTCTGGCATAATCCTCTCCCCGCTTGCAGGTATTTCCCTTAACACTCTGAATTTCTCCGCCGTCCATCTCCACGGTAATCATGCATCCCAGAGGACAGCCGATACAGATCAACTCTCTCTTTTCCATATTCTTACGCCTCCTCAATCTTGATTGTAATAGTTTTCAGATTCGGATAGGAAGCCAGGTTTTCTTTCTTTATCTTTACCTCTTCCATCTCGCCCGGAGCCATGACCGGACGCTTTCTGTGCGCCACACGCTCGTCATCATAATAAACACTTATGTAGCAGTTTTTAAACACGGCCCCCACACGGAAACGAACTGTCAGTTCATCTGCCATTCGTCCGGCATCGATAGTTTTCGGAACGGTATAACGCACTCCTCCTGTTGGGATCAGGCGGATTTCATTTCCTCTGTTTTCTTCCAGTTCTCCTTTTACGTAGCGTGCCGCATTATGACCGGCTGTTGTCGCTTCTTCCGATACATAGTCCACCAGATCATGCACATGAAGTACATTACCGCAGGCAAATACACCTTCAATATTTGTTTCCAGACTCTCGTTTACAACAGGACCTGATGTAACCGGCTCAATTTCTACTCCCATTCCCCTGGAAAGTTCATTCTCCGGAATAAGGCCGCAGGAAAGAAGAAGCGTATCACATTCATAATCTACCTCTGTTCCCGGAATCGGCTTACCCTTAGTGTCAACCTCCGCAATAGTAACACCCTCTACTCTGTATTTTCCGCGTATATCCACTACGGTATGGCTCAGCTTCAGCGGTATGCCAAAATCATCCAGACACTGAACAATGTTTCTCTTAAGACCTCCGGAATATGGCATAAGCTCAGCAACCACCTGAACCTTCGCCCCCTCCAGTGTCATTCTTCTTGCCATGATAAGGCCAATGTCTCCGGAACCAAGTATAACTACCTTTCGTCCGGGCATAAAGCCTTCCATATTGACTAGACGCTGTGCCGTTCCTGCAGAAAAAATACCGGCCGGACGATATCCCGGAATATTGAGAGCTCCCCGGGAACGCTCACGGCATCCCATTGCCAGAACGATTGCCTTGGCCTGGATCTCAAAAAGGCCTTCCTGACGGTTCATAGCGGTAACTACCTTTTCTTTGCTGATATCAATAACCATTGTATTCAGAAGGTATTCTATCTTAAGTTCTTCTACCTCATCAATAAAACGTCTCGCATACTCCGGTCCCGTCAGCTCCTCCTTGAAAGTGTGCAAACCAAAACCATTGTGGATACACTGATTTAAAATTCCTCCAAGCTCCCGATCTCTCTCCAGAATCAGAATGCTGTCAATTCCGCTTTTTTTCGCAGCAGCTGCCGCAGCCAGACCAGCCGGGCCTCCACCGATTATCACAATATCATAGGATTTCATGTTTCCCCCTCCTTACAGTCTGTCCTTGTCAAGCCCGACAACAATCTTTGATTCCCCGCCGGATTTGGTTATTTCACGCATATCAATCTCCAGCTCCCGTGCCAGAATATCCATCGTACGCGGAGAGCAGAAGCCCGCCTGGCAGCGGCCCATGCCTGCTCTGGTGCGGCGCTTTACTCCGTCCAGAGAATGAGCACCGAGAGGTCTGTGAATGGCATCCAGAATTTCTCCTTCTGAAATAGTCTCACAGCGGCAGATAATATTTCCATACGCCGGATTTTTCCGGATAAGCTCTGAACGCTCCTCTTTGGAAAGTGTTTTTGGATCCAGAATTCCTTTTCTCTTTGCAATAAAGTTCTCTTTCTCCTGAAGCTGTGCTTTATCACGGAGAATCTCTGCCACAAATTTTCCAATGGCCGGTGCACTTGTAAGTCCCGGAGACTCAATTCCCGCACAGTCGATAAATCCGGGGCAGTCCTCCAGCTCTTTGATGATGAAATCATGTCCGTCCTCATGGGCACGGAGACCCGCAAATGAGGTAATAACCTGCTTCATGGGAATATTCTTAACATTTCTCTGGGCCTTTGTAATTACCTCTTCCAGTTCTGCCTGCGTTGTATTTGTCCCTTCTTTATCTTCTATGTCATTGGCTGTAGGTCCAAGCAGAAGATTTCCGTGAATCGTCGGGGTAACCAGAATACCTTTTCCGTACTTTCCGGGAAGAGTAAATATGGTCTTGTCCACAAGATTTCCTGCGGTCTTGTCAAGGAGACAGTAATCGCCGCGCCGGGGTGTAATATGTATTTTTGTACCACTTACCATATTATGGAATTTATCCGCATAAACACCGGCTGCATTCACAACAAACCGTGTTTTTATAGTACCGTTTTTCGTCTCCAGTTCAAAGCAGTCCTCTGATTTTCGTATCGTTTCAACCTCCGTGTTAAAACGGAACTCTACGCCATTTACAGCTGCATTTTCCGCCAGCGCAATGGTAAGGCCAAAGGGACATACGATACCACCTGTCGGGGCGTACAATGCTCCCACAGCTTCTTCAGTAACATTGGGCTCCATTTTACGCACCTCATCCCCTGTCAGGATCTGAAGTCCTTCCACTCCGTTTTTTACTCCTCTTTCATAGAGAGCCTGAAGTGCCGGCATCTCATCTTCGCTCATACAGAGTACCAGGGAACCGTTCCGACGGAACGAAAAATCCAGTTCATGAGACAGCTCCTCCATCATTCTGTTTCCCTCAAGATTCAGTCTGGCCATCAGAGAACCCGGCTCGGCATCATGACCCGCATGAACAATAGCACTGTTTGCTTTTGATGTGCCGCAGCAAACATCCTCTTCCTTATCAACTACACAGATACGTGCCTGATAGCGTGAAAGCTCTCTGGCTGCAGCGCAGCCGGAAACGCCCGCGCCGATTATAACGATATCATACATATTTTTACCTCCTGCCTTTCTTCATTTATAAAAGCATCCATTCTCTTTATGGTCAACCAAAGTGCAAAACTCTTTCTTCTGCACTTACATATCTGTATCATCTGCTGCCCATCCGCATGCACATTTTACTGCCCGCTTCCACATGCTGATCCGCTTTTCCCTCTCAGCATTCTCAATTTCAGGCACAAAGATTCGATCCGTTTCCCAATTGTTCATTACATCATCCTTGCTCTTCCAGTAGCCTACTGCAAGGCCTGCCAGATAAGCAGCTCCCATAGCTGTCGTTTCCACACATTTCGGGCGATGAACCGGTGCATTAATGAGATCCGCCTGAACCTGCATAAGAAGATTATTTGCACTTGCTCCGCCGTCCACCCTGAGAGATGTAAGCGCAATACCCGAGTCCGCACGCATTGCTTCCAGAACATCATTTGTCTGATATGCAAGCGACTCCAGCGTCGCCCGGATTATGTGATATTTATTTACCCCGCGCGTCAGACCGACTATTGTTCCCCGGGCATACTGATCCCAGTGAGGAGCGCCAAGCCCCGTAAAAGCAGGAACCACATAGCAGCCGTTTGTATCCGGAACTTTTTTCGCCATATATTCTGAATCCATTGAGGAATCGATAAAACGCATTTCATCCCGAAGCCACTGAATTGCCGCACCTGCCACAAAAATAGAGCCCTCCAGCGCATAATTTATCCGGCCGTCCAGTCCCCAGGCAATTGTTGTGACAAGACCATTTTTTGAATACACCGGATGTTCTCCTGTGTTCATCAGCATAAAACAACCGGTTCCATATGTATTTTTTGCCTCTCCCGGTTTAAAGCATGTCTGTCCGAAAAGAGCGGCCTGCTGGTCTCCGGCTGCTCCGCCAATTGGAATAGGACCGCCAAAAAACTGCGGATCCGATTCACCGTATACACAGCTTGAAGGTTTGACTTCCGGAAGCATACAACGGGGAATATTGAGCTCTTTCAGTATTTCATCATCCCACTGAAGCTCCCTGATATTAAAGAGCATCGTCCGTGATGCATTTGAATAATCAGTCACATGGACACGGCCTTTTGTCAGCTTCCAAATGAGCCATGTTTCCACAGTTCCGAAAAGCAGTTCTCCGCGCTCTGCACGTTCTCTTGCCCCTTCTACATTTTCCAGGATCCACCTGAGCTTTGTTCCTGAAAAATAAGCATCTATCACAAGACCTGTCTTTTCACGATAAAGGTCTGTAAGCCCTTTTGCCTTTAAACTGTCACAATATTCGGCAGTACGGCGGCACTGCCATACTATCGCATGGCAAACCGGTTCCCCCGTCTCTCTGTCCCATACAACAGTAGTTTCGCGCTGATTTGTAATTCCTATCCCGGCAATGTCAGCAGACGTTGCACCAATCTTGGCCATTGCTTCAGTCGCAACCCCCATCATAATAGACCAGATTTCCTCCGCATCATGCTCCACCCAGCCAGGTTTTGGAAAATACTGTGTAAATTCCTTCTGAGCCACACTGCACATTTCTCCGCGCTCATTAAACAGAATACACCGATTGCTCGTCGTTCCGGCATCAAGCGCCATCATATACTTTGCCATAAAAACCCTCCTGAAATTAACATCTTCATTCCGCAGCAACAAGGTACGGAACACCTGCTCCCCATTCTGCCAAAAAAGAGCAGGACAACCAGCGGCATCCCTGCCGCCAATTACCTGCTCTTCGTCTCTCGGCTTCACTATTTAATTAAAACGATTAACCAAATGATAGCACACTTTGACATAGTTGTCAAATTTTTCCCGTTTACTTGTAGTTTTTTTGTCAAAGATATAAAAATTCAGGCTGTGCGAATCTGTCAGAAGAGTCCTGATATACGTCCATTCTCATCGACATCAATTTTTTCAGCTGCCGGAACTTTGGGGAGGCCCGGCATAGTCATAATATCCCCCGTCAGTGCCACAATAAATCCTGCTCCTGCCGATACCTTCAGGTTCCGCACAGTAACTCTGAATCCTTTCGGTGCACCAAGTAATTTCTGATCATCAGAAAAACTGTACTGTGTTTTTGCCATACAGATAGGGAAGCTGCCAAATCCAAGCTCAGTAAGCCGCTTTGCCTGCTTTCTGGCGGCATCCGTCAAATCCACACCATCGCCATGGTAAACTTTTGTGACAATTGCATTCAGCTTTTCTTCTATGGAAAGTCCGGTGTCATAGCTGAAACAGAAATGGTTTTCCGCTTCACACAGGCGGATAACCTCTTCAGCCAGCTGAATACCGCCGGCACCGCCTTTCGCCCAGACCTCGGACAGTGCCACATTGGCTCCCAGCTCGCGGCATTTCTTTTCGATCAGGGCCAGCTCTGCTTCCGTATCCATCGGAAAACGATTAATTGCCACAACACAGGGAAGGCCGAATACCTTTGTGATATTCTCAACATGCTGCATCAGATTCGGAAGACCGCGCTCCAATGCCTCAAGATTCTCCTGATTAAGCTCTGCTTTTGCCGCGCCTCCATGATGCTTGAGTGCTCTGACTGTTGCCACTACCACAACAGCAGACGGACGGAGTCCAGCCATACGGCACTTGATATCCAGGAATTTCTCCGCTCCCAGATCTGCACCGAAGCCTGCCTCTGTAACAGTATAATCTCCCAGTTTCATCGCCATCTTTGTCGCAATAACAGAGTTGCATCCGTGTGCAATATTAGCGAACGGACCACCATGTATAAATGCAGGCGTATGCTCCAGAGTCTGTACAAGATTGGGCTTTAAAGCATCCTTCAAAAGTGCTGCCATGGCACCGGCAGCCTTGAGATCTCCCGCAGTTACAGGCTGATCATCATACGTATAACCAACGATTATCCGTGCAAGTCTTGCTTTTAAATCAGAAATATCACTGGCAAGACACAGCACCGCCATAATCTCGCTGGCCACCGTGATATCATAACCGTCCTCTCTCGTTACGCCATCCACGCGCCGGCCAAGTCCGTCAACCACATTGCGGAGTTGTCTGTCATTCATATCCACAACACGTTTCCATGTAATCCGCTTCGGATCAATGCGCAGCTCATTTCCCTGATAAATATGGTTGTCCAGCATCGCGGCAAGAAGATTATTGGCAGCACCAATGGCATGGAAATCTCCTGTAAAATGAAGATTAATATCCTCCATCGGTATAACCTGTGCATAGCCGCCTCCGGCAGCACCGCCTTTGACGCCAAACACCGGACCGAGTGAGGGCTCACGAAGTGCCACAGTCACTTTCTTTCCCAGACGTTTCAATCCGTCTGCCAGCCCGACTGTAGTAGTCGTTTTTCCCTCTCCTGCCGGAGTGGGGTTAATAGCTGTCACAAGAATCAGCTTTCCATCAGGACCTTTGTGTTCCTTCAGGAGCGTATAGTCCACCTTCGCCTTATAATTTCCATACTGCTCCAGATATTTTTCGTCCACACCCACAGAGGCTGCAATTTCTCTGATATTTAACGGAGTTGCCTCCTGAGCAATTTCAATATCGGTTTTCATACTTTTTCAATTTCCCCTTTCTGAAATCCAAGATCTGACAGTGCCAGAACTTTTGCTTCGCCTTCAATCGCCTTTCTCTCAAGTTCTTTCACAACTGATGTCATCTCACTTACATACACTTCATCCCGAATGGATTTCAAATTGATTTTCACATTAAACAGTGCTCCGATAACAGCTGTTCTTGCCAGCATTGCTGCAATCAGCCCATCGGAAACCGCTCCTTTATTTCCTCTTGAAACAACGGCTTCCGCAATAGGAAAAATCTTTGCTGCTGTCTGTGCCGCGGCAAGAGGTGCCTGAGAAGCATCCTTAAGGCCCTGCTGGAGAGCTGCCCTGCGGGCTGCTTTCTCTTCTTCTGTATTTTTAGGAAGCTTCAGCGCATTCATATATCCGCTGAAGGATTCACTGTCCTTTTTTATTGCATCAATCAGTTCTTCCCGAATAGCTGCGCCGGCCAGCGACAGCGCTCTCATCTCTTCCTCCACCTGTACATACTGCTCTTTTCCAATTGTCAGATTGGCTACCATCTCAGCCAAAGCCGCCGCAAGTGCTCCCGTCAGCGCAGATACACTCCCGCCTCCCGGTACCGGGGCAGCAGATGCCGTTCCGGCAGCAAACTCTTCCACTGACAAATCCTTTAACTCTTCCATTGGACCAGTCTCCTTCTGCCTTAAAATTCGCAAGCTTTTTTCTCTGTTTTTTCAATTATAAATTATTTTTTCAACTTTTGATACAGTTTTTCAAAAAAATCTTATTTTTTACCTTCACTGAATATTTCCGGCAGTTTTATTCGTAAATTTTATATTCCATAATTACAGGCCGCAAAACTCCCAATGCCCATCAAAGCAGCACTGAGCATTGTCGATCATCCATTTATCATCCATCCGCCGCATCAGATAACGATAATAGAAAAGACCATTTTCAGCATAAAGCCAGAACTTACTTTTTGTAACTCTCTCCCCAACAATCAGGCAATGATTTGTATAGGTTCCGCCGCACTGCCAGGAAAGATGCAAAGGCCGCCAGCCGGGGCGGAATCTCTGGCTTACCCTCCTGGCAAACAGTGCATAAATGGCAGACTGGTCTCCATAGCCACTTTGCTCTGCCAGCCGTTCCCATTGTGTCATATCATCAAAAAACTCCCGCAGAGCAGCAATCGGCTCTTTCAGCTCCAAGCTGTCCAGCGGCAGTTGATTTTTCATACTCTTGTAGGTACGGGCGTCCTCGTAAACCTTGTGCTGTTCCTGTGTAAACAGTCCTGCCCGTCCTTCATCATCATGTTCATCTCTGTCAATAACACACAGCTTATCCCGCCACGAAATCGCCATCAGCCCCGCAAAGGTAACCTGATTGCAGGAAGCAATATAAATCTTTTCCAGTTTTTTGATCTGCGCAGCCTGCAGCAGCCCCTCATCGTCCAGAGCAGTACGCTGTAAAAACAGATTTTTTACCGGAAGCTCCTTTAACAATTCCAACCCATGACCGGTAATTTTCTTTCCTCGCAGCAAAGCAAGCATTTTTAATTTAGAAATCCGGGCCAGGATGGGAAAACATTCGTCCCCAAAGGGAGCGTCATCGATTGCCACCTGCTGAAGCTTCGGACATTGGAAGACAGCCTCTTCCAGAGTTTTGAGGTTCAGTGGCGCCTCCACCCTTCTGTTCCCATTACAGAGATAAGCACCATCCTGATATTCCAGCAAATAAGTGTTTGGCGCAAATTCTAACATATGATTCTCTCCTCTTTGTCAGCTTATCCATTCTGGTTTATTGCTTTTTACGTTTCAGTGGATCCCATTACAGATAAATTACTATCCCACATTTCATCTGCCTTCAAATCACGCCATATCCACCTGACTTAAATGGCTCCCATACCGGCAGTTCAATTACCGATATGGGAGCCTCTATAATCTTTCACACTGCCAAACTAATCCAAAAACGTAACAGCTTTACACGGTGTCCGGTAGTTGGACGGAGAAATTGTAATACCTGTTCTTTCTGTGCTGGCGTGAATAACCTGGCCGCCGCCTATGTAAAGCGCTACATGATTGATATAATTTCCACTGGCATAGAACAATAAGTCACCCGGCTGTACATCTGAAACAGCAATTTCCTTTCCTCTCGCTGCCTGATCCCGTGAACTTCTTCCTGTCGTAATTCCAAAATGAGCGAAAATTGCCTGTGTAAATCCGGAACAGTCTGCCCCGTTTGTCAGGCTTGTCCCTCCATATACATAAGGATTGCCTAAAAACTGCTTCGCATATGCAACAATCGCTGAACGTGTGGCACTCTCAACCGCACTGCCGCCGGAAGAACTGCCGCCGCCGGGACCCTTGGCTGCTTCTGTGGCCTTTGTTGTCTCCGGCGCTTTCGTCGTCTCCGGTGCCTTTGTTGTCTCCGGCGCTTTTGTTGTGCTGTTTTCTCCGGCCGGATTAGCCTCTATCGTTCCGCTGTATTCCGTCTGCGGTGCTTTTGTCGTTTCCGGTGCCTTTGTTGTCTCCGGTGCCTTTGTCTGAGCTGCTGTTTCCTTTTCGGCCTCTTTTTTGGCTTCATCCAGACGCTTCAAAGCCTCCTCAGCTTCTTTCTTGCGCTGTGCTTCGTCCGCCTGCATCTGCTGTTCTTCCTCCGCCGTCACTGCCTCATCAAATTCCACACGGATATCAATATAATCTTTAAAAACATATCCTACCAGATCATTATCAACTGATATCTTGGCAAAATCTCCCTCTTCTCCTATTACCTCATATTCCGCATCCGGAGACAGCAAATCCAGCGTCCGGCTCTCCAGACTGGGAGATTCGCGCAGTCGCAGTGTAGATGTATTTGCCACACGTGCGTAAGATGTTCCAACCTGTCTTGCAATCGATTCCGCCTCAGAACCTGTGATAAAATACTGTGCCTTGATATATCCCTGCACGGAGCCGGACTGAATCTGATACCATTTTCCGCCCTCTCCGTCAACGGTAGCAAGAATTGTGGCCGCACAGTTATTATAAATCTTTCCCACTACCGCGCTGCTGGTGTTGGCCTCAGCCCTGACGTTTACATAACTGCTGACTCTTGATATTGCCACATTATCGTATGAAGATTTTGCCATAGCCTTCACGACTACGGTCTCATCCGTCTGTTCTGATTCCTCTGCCTCTTTTGACGCCGCTGCCAGTATTTCCCCGGAAGAAAAAGCCTGTGCCAGTTCCTCCTCCGGATTCAGGCTGCTGGCATAATAATTATTGATAGCTACTGAAACTCCTGCCACTGACGCATCCGTCTCCAGATTCATGGCAGCTTCGGTTTTCATGCTCCCGACACCTGCGGCCGCAAGGCACGCAAAAAAACCAATCAGTACTTTTTTAATATTTCTCATCTGAAATATATCCCCCTGTTATTGCAGGCAATCTTCGCCCTGTCTGCCGGATGTTTCTGTCTGCATCATTAACTGAATTCTGTGAACTCTTTTAAATCCCTATTCCCCGGCAAGATAGCGTTCAGCCGACGCAACACAGTTTGCTCCGTCTGCCGCTGCCGTAATAATCTGCCTCAGTGCCTTGGTTCTCACATCCCCTGCAGCAAAAACGCCTTCTACTGATGTCTTTCCATCCTCTCCGGCAACGATATATCCCTGTGCATCCAGTTCAAGCTGTCCTTCATACTCTTTGCTGTCCGGGGTAATGCCTACCGCAATGAAGACACCATCCACAGGCAGTGCGGACTTTTCTCCCGTTTTTTTATTCTGAAGCTGCAGCCTCTCTACACGGCCGTCCCCCTCAATAGCATCCACAACTGAATCCCATATTACCTCAATATTGTCAAGAGACATCAGTCTGTTCTGAAGACTCTTTGCCCCCCTGAACTCATCTCTTCTGTGAATCACATACACTTTTTTACACATTCTGGAAAGAAAAATTGCATCCTCCAGCGCAACATCGCCGCCGCCCACAACAGCTGTCGTCTTTCCCCGGAAAAATGCACCGTCACATGTGGCACAGTAAGACACACCGGAGCCTGCCAGCATGTCCTCCCCGGCAGCCCCCAGCTTTCTGTGATGTGCACCGGATGCAATAATAACTGTCTTTGCCTCATACGTTTCATTCTCACAGATGACCCGTTTTATCCTGCCTGTAAAATCAACTGATGTAACCGTATCCTCAACAAATCCGGCCCCCAGCTTATCTGCATGCTCCCGCATTTTTGCGGAAAGGTCAAAACCTGAAGTTCCGGGAAGTCCCGGATAATTGTCAACCTCATACGTGTTGAGTACCTGGCCTCCGCTGATCATGTTTTTCTCAATAACAACCGCTTTCAGCTCCGCTCTCCGGGCATAAATGGCCGCACTCAGCCCCGCCGGACCGGAACCTATAATAACAATATCATATAAAGACATATTCTTTCCCTCTATAATTCTAATATCAATCTGTCTTTCCTGTATATCTCACAGCTTAACTGACACTTATTTTCCGACATCAGATCAGGCACAGAACACAATCGCTGACAATCTGCCTGATATTATCCTGAGTCTTCTTATTATACCACAGTTAACCTTTCCGGCACAATGGCACAGCTCTTGAATCAGCCGCTTTTTACTCAGGAAAATCTTACAATTTTATAACGAAATCATTTCATTTTCTCTCATTTTTATAAATTATCCCATCAAAACAGATGTTATCCCTGTCTTCTGTCTCTTCCATCCCACCCCTGTTCGTGATACAATACAATCATAAATATTTCATTTAATAAAGGAGTGATCTGCATGGCAAGAAAAACTGTTCTGGTAACCGGTGCGTCCCGCGGAATCGGAAAAGCAATCGCGGTTAAATTTGCAAAAAAAGGCTACAATGTGGCAATTACCTGTCTGCAGCGCCAGGACCAGCTCCTCCAGACGCAGCTTGAAATTGAAAATTATCAGGTGGACTGTCTTTCCTGGCTCGGAGATGCAGGGGATTTTGCCAGCTGCTCCCAGCTATTTGAGCGTATACGAAAACAATTCGGCACTCTGGATGTCCTCGTCAACAATGCAGGAATCTCCTATATCGGACTTCTGCAGGACATGAAGCCGGAAGAATGGGAGCAGATCATGCGCACTAACCTGACATCAGTCTTCAACTGCTGCCGCCTGGCTATACCGATGATGCTTCCAAGAAAACAGGGAAAAATTATCAATATTTCTTCTGTATGGGGCGTATGCGGTGCATCCTGCGAGGCTGCCTATTCTGCCACAAAGGGCGGAATCAATGCATTTACTAAAGCACTTGCAAAAGAACTGGCTCCCAGCAATATTCAGGTTAATGCTATCGCCTGCGGTGCCATAGACACAGAAATGAATCATTTTCTCCACCGCGAGGAACTCATTTCTCTTCTGGAAGAAATTCCCGCCGGACGGCTGGGGCGGGCAGAAGAAGTAGCTGATCTCGCTTATCATCTTGGATATAAGGAATCTTATCTGACAGGACAAATCATCGGCCTGGACGGCGGATGGATCTGAAAATATTTTTATTCTGCGGCAGCTCCATGCACCATATCATGGAGCTGCCCCTGCTCCAAAAGAAACAAATAATATTTTCAGAAGTGCTTCAGCATATTATCAAATTAAAATCGAAAATATATAAACGGATTATACGTATTATTCACAAGATACATTGTACATAAAAACATCAGAACCGCCATTACCGCAATATCGGCAATCCATACATTTTCTTTTTCATATAAATGTTCTCTGAGACGCGGCAGACATATCTGAAGCGGTCCGGACAGCAAAATACCGCAAACCGCTGCAAAAATCACTTTTTTATTGGCGAACAGTGAAACCGGGTAGATCCCCTCGTTCCATATAAACATCCGCTTCAGTAAAAGCACTGCATCTGCCAGCGTATCAGCTCTGAAAAATACCCACCCTGTAATCACAATCAGCATAACATACAGATGATTCAGCCACTTAAACCGGTTTTTTTCCAGAATCTGTCCCAGCCATCCCCGCTCCAGAACAAGAAATATTCCGTAATAAAGTCCCCAGACTATAAAGGTAGCTCCCGCACCGTGCCAGAGTCCTGTCGCAAAAAATACGATCAGGAGGTTTATACATGTTCTTACCTGCCCTTTTCGATTTCCGCCAAGAGGAATATACAGATATTCCCTGAACCATGTGGACAGTGATATATGCCATCTTCTCCAGAATTCCCGCACAGAAGATGATATATAGGGATAATTGAAATTCTCCATAAAATCAAAGCCAAAGATTTTTCCGAGGCCAATCGCCATATCAGAATACCCCGAGAAATCAAAGTAAATCTGGAGTGTATACAGAAGTGCCATCAGCCATACCGTCTCTGTGCCAAGGAGCTCCAGGGGTTTTGACAGAACAGAATCCACAGAAGCAGCAAAGGTATTGGCCAGAAGCATCTTTTTTGCCAGTCCATATGAAAATCTTTTAATTCCATAAGCAATCCCTTCTGCCGTACACTGCCGTTTTTCAATCTGGCTGCACACATCATGATATTTTACAATAGGACCCGCAATCAGCTGGGGAAAAAACGAAATATACAATGCCAGGCGAAAAATATTTTTCTGAACTGTAATTGTTCCACGGTACACATCCACTACGTAGGACAGCGCCTGAAACGTATAAAATGAAATTCCTATCGGAAGAGCTATATCCTTAACCTGAAGCTGTATAGCATTCCCCGGAATATTCCGGGACAGCATATTAAATATGTCCACTGCAAAATTAAAATACTTAAAATATCCCAGCAGGCCCAGATTGACCGCAACACACAGAAATAATGCCATTCTGAGCTGAAGTCCACTGTCCGGCGCAGTATTTTTTTCCCGCATATATCCAATCAGACACCCAAAACCATAATTTACTGCAATGGAAAACAGCATTAAAAAAACGTATTTCGGCTCCCCCCATGCATAGAAAAAAATACTTGAGAAGAGAAGCACACCATTGCGTATATGTGGATTTCGGGTCAGAAAATATAAAAACAGCACAGCCGGCAAAAAATACCAGAGGAACACAAGGGAGCTGAAAAGCATCGTTTCTACCACCTTTATGGATTTATAAGCTCTGTCTGACGGCAGCCATACCGTATTTCTCTTTTACGCCCCCACAGACAGCCTTACAGAGAATGAGTCTATTATATTCCATGAAAAACAATTAGTCAAACAAAGGGATACAGACAGTTTCTCCTATGACAGCTATTTCTTCTTTCTGACAATAAAAAGTGCCATCCAGCCACTTTTGACAAATGACTGAATGACACTTTCTGTCACTGCACAAATCAGTTTATGGCATATCAGCAGATATCATACAATATCCCGCCGCACAGTCCATTAGTGATTCTTAGCAGCCTCTTTTGCTTCTTTAATTTTCTGAGTCAGCATCGGAACAATTTTGTTCAGATCGCCAACCACACCGTAATCAGCTACGTCAAAGATAGGAGCGGACTCATCCTTGTTGATAGCAACGATAATATCAGACTCCTCCATACCTGCCAGATGCTGAATAGCTCCGGAGATACCGATTGCAAAATATACGTTCGGACGAACTGTCTTACCGGTCTGACCTACCTGAAGATCCTTTGGTTTCCAGCCTGCATCAACAACTGCACGGGAGCAGCTTACTGTTCCGCCGATTGCTTCTGCCAGCTCGTCAAGAATCTTGAAGTTCTCAGGGCTTCCCATTCCACGGCCGCCGGATACAAGGATCTTTGCATCCATAATATCAACCGTATTGGCAACAGCTTTAACAACTTCCATGATCTCTACATACTGATCATTCTCTGTGAATCCAGGATTGAACTCCTCAACCTCGCATTTTCTTCCCGGAACCTTCGGAGCCTTCTGCATAACACCAGGACGAACGGTTGCCATCTGAGGACGGAAATCCGGGCAGGCAATTGTAGCGATCGTGTTACCACCGAATGCCGGACGAGTCATAAGCAGCTGATTGTGCTTTGTCTCTTTGCCGGGAACCGGTGTGATCGGGAAATCGCCGATATCAAGTTTTGTACAGTCAGCCGTAAGACCTGTATGGATTCTTGCGCAGACACGGGGACCAAGGTCACGGCCGATAGCTGTAGCACCAATCAGGAAAATCTCCGGTTTATATTTCTCAATTACGGAAGCAAGCGCGTGTGTATACGGCTCTGTGCGGTACTCTTTAAGAGCGGGATCATCCACAACAATTACCTTGTCAGCGCCATACTCAGCAAGCTTGTCTGCCAGTCCCTTTACATCAGAACCAACCAGAACTGCCGTAACGCCTTCTCCCAAGTCATTTGCCAACTCTTTTCCTTTGCCGATCAGCTCGTATGCGATATTGCTTATAACATTATCTACCTGCTGCGCAAAGACAAATACTCCCTTATATGCTTCTATATTCATCTTATTCACCACTCTTTTCTATATAATTTAGATTACGTGTTTCTCAGACAGTTTGGATACGATATAATCTGCAGAACCTGCCGGATCGAGAACAACCTTCTCGCCAGATCCCTTTCTTACTTTATCAGAAGCCTTGGCAATCTGTGTCGGTGAGCCTTTAAGACCCAGATTGGAATCCAGAACATCCTTCAGATCATTTCTTCCCCAAACAGTTATATCTTTGGCATATGCGTCAAAGATTCCGCCCGGTGTCATGTACCGCGGCTCATTTAACTCAGCAAGAGCAGTTAAAAGACACGGAAGTTTTGCCTTTAATACATGATATCTGTCATCATACAGACGCTCAACTACAATATATTTTTCTTCAAGATTAATCTCACGGATCTTCTGTGCATAGCTGATAACCGGAAGTCCCAGATGCTCAGAAAGCTGCGGTCCAACCTGAGCCGTATCGCCATCGATTGCCTGACGTCCTGTGATAATTAAATCATATTCAAGGTTGCGCAGTGCACCTGCCAGAGTCTGAGAGGTTGCCCATGTATCAGCACCGCCCAGAACGCGATCTGTAACAAGAACGCCTCTGTCTGCTCCCATAGCCATAGCCTCACGGAGAACCTCTTCTGCCTTCGGAAGACCCATGGTAACAACTGTAACTTCTGCGCCGTACTGGTCTTTAAGACGCAGTGCTGCTTCCAGACCTGCCTTGTCATCCGGGTTCATGATGGCAAGCATTGCACTTCTGTCAAGAGTACCATCCGGATTAAACTTAACTCCGCCCTTTGTATCCGGAACCTGTTTAATGCAAACTACTATTTTCACGGTATTTTCACTCCTTATTTTTCTTTTTCTATCAACTGAGAACCCCGCCGCCATACCGGACTCCCAACCGTACCCTGCAGTACATTTGTTGTGTCCGATGCAGCAGATTTCTCGCGGTTTCACACCCTTCGCGGGAAATCCGAATTATTTCAGCAGAGAAGCTGAGATAACCATTCTCTGAACCTCGGAGGTTCCCTCGTAGATCTCCGTGATCTTGGCATCACGCATCATACGCTCTACATCGTACTCTCTCGTGTAGCCGTAACCACCGTGAAGCTGTACAGCCTTGGTTGTCACTTCCATTGCAACCTCTGCCGCACACAGCTTAGCCATAGCAGCCTCTACAGAATAGCTCTTCTGTGTCTTCTTTGCCATAGCTGCTCTGTAAACAAGGAGCTGAGCCGCTTTAACCTTCGTTGCCATATCAGCCAGCTGGAACTGTGTATTCTGGAACTGTCCCAGAGTACGTCCAAACTGCTTTCTCTCTTTTACATAGTCAATTGTTCTTTCAAGAGCACCCTCTGCAAGACCAAGAGCCTGTGCAGCGATACCAATACGTCCGCCATCCAGAGTATGCATGGCAATATGGAATCCTTTGCCCTGCTGACCAAGCAGATTCTCCTTCGGAATTCTGCAGTCCGTAAAGATAAGCTCATACGTAGCAGATCCGCGGATACCCATCTTCTTCTCTTTTGTACCGAAGGTAAAGCCCGGTGTTCCTTTCTCAACGATAAATGCGGAAATTTCTTTTTTCTTTCTTCCCTTTGCATCCTCTTTTACACCGGTTACAGCGATGATAACATAAACATCTGCTTCCTTACCGTTTGTGATGAAGATCTTTGAACCGTTCAGAACCCACTCATCGCCGTCCAAAACAGCCTTTGTCTGCTGTCCCTGCGCATCTGTACCGGCACCCGGCTCTGTAAGTCCGAAAGCTCCCAGCTTCTCACCTTTCGCAAGAGGAACCAGATATTTCTGCTTCTGCTCTTCCGTTCCGAAGGTCTGAATCGGATCACAGCACAGGGATGTATGAGCGGAAACGATAACGCCTGTTGTACCGCAGACTTTGGAAAGCTCCTCCACACACATCGCATAGGTCAGCGGATCACAGCCCTGTCCGCCGTATTCCTTTGGAACCGGAATACCCATGAAACCGAGCTTCTGCATCTTCTCAACTGTTTCTTTCGGGAAGTGCTCCGTCTCGTCAACTTCCTGTGCCAAAGGTTTTACTTCTTTTTCGGCGAAGTCATGGAATAACTTTCTCGCCATTTCATGCTCTTTACTCAATGTAAAATCCATGTGTCTCTTCCTCCATCATTTTCTTATATACGCGAAAGGCGGCCCGTGAGAGCCGCCTGATGCGGTTCACTTAAAAACCGGTAAATTAGTTGTATTTGTAGAAGCCCTCGCCGCTCTTACGTCCCAGCTTGCCGCCGCGAACCATCTTTCTGAGCAGCTGATGCGGACGATACTTCGGATCACCGGACTCTGCCTGCAGTACTTCCATAATAGCCAAAACAACATCAAGACCAATCAGGTCACCCAGTTCAAGCGGGCCCATGGGGTGATTTGCACCCAGCTTCATAGCTGTATCAATTCCCTCAACGGTTGCCTCGTTCTCAGCATAAATGCCGATAGCCTCATTGATCATCGGAATAAGGATACGGTTTACAACGAAACCGGCTGCCTCCTCAACCTGTACCGGAATCTTGCCGATTTCCTCAGCAATAGCTTTAATCTTATCAACTTCCTCCTTCGGAGTGTTGAGACCGGCAATAACCTCTACCAGCTTCATAGCCGGAGCCGGATTGAAGAAGTGCATACCGATAACGGGACGATCCAGCCCTGCACCGATTGCTGTGATTGAAAGGGATGATGTATTGGTCGCAAACAGACACTCCGGTTTGCAGATTGCTGACAGCTCTCTGAATGTCTGTTTTTTGATCTCCATATCCTCAATTGCAGCCTCTACAACAAGGTCACAGTCGCTGCAGATGGTCTTTGTTCCCGTATGAATCTTGGCAAGAATCTTATCAGCTGTAGCCTTGTCCATCTTGCCTTTTGCCACTCTCTTCTCAAATCCCTTGGAAATTTTCAGCTTTCCGTTGGAAGCAAACTCCTCATTAATATCACATAAGCAAACTTCGTAGCCCTCAACCTGAGCAAACGCCTGAGCAATACCGGAACCCATGGTTCCTGCACCAATAATTCCAACTTTCATGACTTATCCTCCTGAATTTCAGCATTCATATTAAACCGGCCTCTTACCGGCTTTCTGACTATCTGTTATTGAACTTTTCAATTTTACGTTTTTCAAGAAATGCCCGCATGCCTTCTCTCTGATCCTCTGTCTCAAAGCAATCGGCAAACAGCTTTTCCTCGATCACAACTGCCTGATCCATATCAACCTGCAGTCCCTCATTCACAGCTTTCTTGCAGTTGCGCACCGCAATCGGCGCGTTAGCCGCAATTGCCTTTGCCAGCTTCTTTGCTGCCGGCATCAGCTCCTCCTGAGAATAGACTGCATTAACCAGCCCAACCCGATAAGCTTCATCAGCCTTTATATTGCGGGCTGCATAAACCATTTCTTTTGCTTTTCCCGGTCCGATCAGGCGGGCCAGTCTCTGGGTTCCCCCAAATCCGGGTGTAATTCCCAGACCCACTTCAGGCTGTCCGAACAGCGCATTTTCCGAGCAAATACGGATATCACAGCTCATTGCCAGCTCATTGCCTCCGCCCAGTGCAAAGCCATTTACTGCGGCAATAACCGGAACAGGGAACGTCTCTATCTTACGGAAAATATCATTGCCGAATTTACCGAAACGCTCGCCTTCCTCTTTTGTCATCGTACTCATCGCTGCAATGTCAGCGCCGGCCACAAAGGATTTCTCCCCTGCACCAGTAACAATCACTGCCCGAATCTCAGAAAGATCAACCGCATCAAATGCGGCCTCGATGTCCTTGAGCACCTCTTCATTCAGCGCGTTGAGTGCCTTCGGACGATTGATAGTCATGACTGCGACGTGGCCATCCACCTCGTAATCTACATATCCCACTGCCATCTCCTCCTCACTTTTGCAAAACAACCACAGCGTGAGGGTAAACCCTCACGCTCCGATTGATAACTATCCAACGAACATCTGTCTCAGGTATTGAACAACTAGTCTCTCTCGACGATAGTGGCACATCCCATGCCGCCGCCGATACAGAGTGTTGCAAGGCCCTTCTTTGCGTCACGTTTCTGCATCTCATACAACAGTGTA
The DNA here is from genome assembly GCA_944384125.1 of uncultured Lachnospiraceae bacterium. Lineage (GTDB taxonomy): Bacteria > Bacillota > Clostridia > Lachnospirales > Lachnospiraceae > Otoolea. The sequence goes on from CALWSF010000027.1 coordinate 45,623, forward strand.
GTAAGGATACGGCATCCTGATGCTCCTACAGGATGGCCAAGTGCGATAGCACCGCCATTTACATTCAGAACATCTTTGTTGAAGCCAAGCTCACGGGCAACCGCAATAGACTGTGCAGCAAATGCCTCGTTTGCCTCAATCAGGTCGAAATCTTCAACCTTCATTCCTGTCTTGGCAAGAACTTTCTTCGTAGCAGCTACCGGACCGATTCCCATGATTCTCGGGTCAACACCGCCCAGAGCACCTGCTACCCAGGTAGCCATCGGTTTGATTCCCAGCTCTTTTGCCTTCTCCTCGCTCATAACAACAACGGCTGCTGCACCGTCATTGATACCGGAAGAGTTTCCAGCCGTCACACGGCCGCCGTCCGGTTTGAACGCAGGACGAAGCTTTGCAAGAACCTCCATCGTTGTTCCGGGGCGCGGCCCCTCATCTGTGTCAACGATAACAGTTTCTTTTTTCTTCTTAACCTCGATCGGAACGATCTCATCTTTGAAGCGGCCGGCGTCACGAGCGGCGCAGGCCTTAGCCTGGCTGTTTACGGCGAACTCATCAAGTTCTTCTCTGGTCAGATTCCAGTCATCACAGATATTTTCCGCCGTAATTCCCATGTGGTAGCCATTGAATGCATCCCACAGGGCATCATTTACCATGGTGTCGATCATAGGAGCATTATTCATGCGGTAACCGAAACGTGCTTTCATCAGCGCATAAGGTGCAGAAGACATATTCTCCGCTCCGCCTGCAACCACGATATCAGCGTCACCTGCCATGATCATCTCTGCCGCCGCATTTACACAGTGTAAACCGGAACCGCAAACAACGTTCAGCGTAACTGCCGGAACTTCAATCGGAAGACCTGCTTTGATGGATGCCTGACGAGCCACGTTCTGTCCAAGGCCGGCCTGGATTACACAGCCCATATAAACGTGATCAACCTGCTCCGGGGCTACCCCAGCTCTTTTGAGTGCTTCCTTAATAACAACGGCACCCAACTCAGCTGCTGGCACTGTGCTGAGCTGCCCCCCCATCGTTCCGATAGCGGTACGGCATGCACTTGCTATTACGACTTTTTTAGACATTTTTGTTTCCTCCTTGAAAAATGACCTTGCCACGTAAATAAAACAACTGCATTAAAAAAAGATATAAAATAGATATAGTGTGATAGTAACTTTATCTTAACACTCTTGAAGTTTCCTGTCAAATAATTATCAATAGATTTATAAAGATTTTATAATCCTGTTTTTTTACCCCTTTGCTCCCCCATTTTTCCAGCTTTTGGAAGATATTTGGCAGTAATGCACAATTATTGTATTTATTTTCCGGGTTTTCTCCCATACCAATATTGCAGTTTAGACAAGTTTTTCAATAGTTTGTGAATAAATAAACAATCCTCATCTTCCTCATATTTACAACTCTTTATACTCATATTTCAAAAAATAAATATCCCTGTTTTTCGACCTTTTTTCTCTCTTTCAATGTCGGCCGCACAGCCCCCTTTGCGTTGACAAGGAAAGTTCAAAATGCTAAACTTAAGCCAATAAAATAAAGTAAAAGGACAAGGTGATTCATATGGATTACAAAAAAATGTATGCAGACAAGCTGGTTTCCGTAGAGACCGCTGCCGCTGTTGTCAAATCCGGCGACTGGGTAGATTACGGCTGGACTACGGGAACTCCCGTTGCCGTGGATGCCGCTCTTGCAAAACGGATGCCGGAGCTGACAGACGTCAATTTCCGCGGCGGTATTCTCATGTGGGTTCCGGAAATATTTAAAATTGAAAATCCTGCAGAGCATCTGACATGGAATTCCTGGCACATGAGCGGAATCGAAAGAAAAGCCATTGCACAGGGCTTTGCTTTCTACGCACCTATCCGATATTCAGAGCTTCCCAGATATTACCGCGAATCCGCAACAAAACCGGATGTAGCCATTTTCCAGGTTGCTCCCATGGACGAGCACGGTTACTTCAATTTCGGTCCCAACGCCTCTCACATGGCTGCCTGCTGTGAAACTTCCGGAAAAGTTATCGTTGAAGTCAATGAAAATATGCCGGTATGCCTGGGTGGATTTGAAAACGGTATTCACATTTCCAGGGTAGATATGATTGTGGAAGGAAACAATCCGCCAATCGCCGAGATGGGAGGCGGAGCTGCCGCTACTGAAGTAGATGAGGCTGTTGCCAAGCTCATCGTAGAAGAAATCCCGGACGGCGCATGTCTTCAGCTGGGAATCGGCGGTATGCCAAACGCCGTAGGTTCTCTGATTGCAAAATCAGATCTGAAGGATCTTGGTGTTCACACAGAAATGTATGTAGATGCATTTGTTGACATCGCTGCAGCCGGCAAGATTACCGGAGCACACAAGGGTATTGACAAAGGACGCCAGGTATATGCTTTCGGCGCCGGCACCAAGAAACTTTATGACTATATTAACAACAACCCCGAGTGCATGAGCGCTCCCGTTGATTATACAAACGACGTCCGCACCATTTCGGCTCTGGACAATTTCATGTCAATCAACAATGCGGTTGACGTGGATCTGTTCGGACAGGTTAATGCCGAATCAGCAGGAATCAAGCATATCAGCGGTGCAGGCGGACAGCTGGACTTCGTTCTCGGCGCTTATCTGTCCAAAGGCGGAAAAAGCTTCATCTGCTGCTCCTCAACCTTTAAGACAAAGGACGGACAGCTGAAATCCAGGATCCTTCCCACACTGAATCCCGGATCCATTGTCACTGACACACGTGCCAACATCCATTATCTCGTAACGGAATTCGGTAAAGTCAATCTGAAGGGTCTTTCCACCTGGCAGAAATGCGAAGCCATCATCTCGGTTGCACATCCCCAGTTCCGCGACGAACTGATCAAAGAGGCCGAAAAAATGCATATCTGGAGACGGAGCAATAAAATCTGATTATAAACAATGCTCTGTATGCAAAAATCCCGGAGAACTCAGAATACAATTCTCCGGGATTTTTAATATTTTCCACTGTTATTTTGCACGAAGCGCACGCATTGCATTCAGAATGGCAATTACAGATACTCCCACATCAGCAAAAACTGCCTCCCACATATTTGCCATGCCAAAGGCTCCCAGCAAAAGAACCAGCGCCTTGACACCCAGCGCAAAAATGATATTCTGACGGACTATGTGCATTGTCTTTACGGCAATCTTCACAACCCGCGCTATCTTTGCCGGGTCATCATCCATAAGGACCACATCCGCAGCCTCAATTGCTGCATCACTTCCCATGCTGCCCATGGCAATTCCTATATCTGCTCTCGTGAGAACCGGCGCATCATTAATTCCGTCTCCCACAAAAGCCAGCTTTTTATTATCCGGCAGCTCTCCCAGAAGCTTTTCGACCCGCTCAACCTTATCGGCCGGCAGAAGTTCCGCATGTACCTCATCAAGCCCCAGCTTTCCGGCCACCGCCTCTCCGACTTCCCGCCTGTCTCCTGTAAGCATAACAGTGCGGCGCACTCCTGATTCTTTCAGTTTCCTGACAGCTTCCTCTGCATGATCTTTGACAGAATCAGCAATCAGTATGCTTCCTGCAAACTTTCCTGCCCTGGACAGATAAATAATTGTTCCGATCTCCTCACACTTCCTGTAGGAAATCCCATGCTCCTCCATCAGCTTTCCGTTCCCGGCCAGAACTTCATCTTTATCAATTATGGCACAGATTCCTCTGCCGGAAATCTCACGGACCTCTCCCAGGCGGGATACATCCGGTGTATCCCCTTTTTCACAGCTTTCTCTGTATGCCTGACGGATGGACTCCGCAACAGGGTGGGAAGAATAATTTTCCGCCAGCGCAGCCAGCTCCAGAAGTTCTCCCGTCCCCATATTCTCCGGGTAAATCCCCGCGACGCAAAACTCCCCTTTCGTCAGTGTGCCTGTCTTGTCGAACACTATTGTGTCCAGCTGTGAAAGTGCCTCCAGATAGTTGCTTCCCTTTACAAGCACTCCAATCCTGGAAGCCGCCCCGATCCCTCCGAAAAAACTGAGCGGTACGGAAATAACAAGCGCGCAGGGGCAGGAAATAACCAGAAAAATACAGGCTCTCCTTATCCATTCCCCGAAGCTGCCTCCCAGGAGAACGGGCGGAACAACTGCAAGAACCACAGCCGCAAGAACCACAGCAGGCGTATAATATCTGGCGAATCGGGTAATAAAATTTTCCACCCGCGCTTTTTTGCTGCTGGCATTCTCAACCAGCTCAAGAATACGCGCAACTGTGGAATCATCAAATGTTTTCGTAACCTTTACGCGGAGCAGTCCGCTTCCATTTACGCATCCGCTGATTATTTCGCTCCCGGCAGACACGCCCCTCGGCACGGACTCGCCTGTCAGAGCAGACGTATCCACCATAGAAGTTCCGCTTACCACAACACCATCAAGAGGAACTCTCTCTCCCGCCTTTACCACAATGACAGCGCCAACTTCCACATCATCCGGATCAACGCGCCGGAGCTCCCCGTTTTCCTCTATATTGGCATACTCCGGACAGATATCCATCAGCTCCGTAATAGACTGACGGGAGCGGGTAACCGCATAATTCTGAAACAGCTCTCCCACCTGATAAAAAAGCATAACAGCCACTGCCTCTGAATATTCGCCCACTCCAAATGCTCCAAATGTGGCAATGGTCATCAGAAAATTTTCATCAAATACCTGACCGTTTATAATCCCGCGCACAGCTTTATATACGATATCCCATCCTATAATTCCATATGGAATCAGAAACAGCAGAAAATACAGCCATGTCCCGGAAAACTGCTCCGTTACGCCAGTTTTCCCCAGAGCCAGCACCCCCGCATAAAGGATAAATGACACAATAATTCTCGTCAGCATATTTTTCTGTTTTCCTGTCATAACTCCTCCTGTCCGTTACCGGCACCGCCAGTCATTTCTTTTACATATTGATAATACAGTCCGGCTCAACTTTCCTGCAGACCGCCACAACCTCTTTCATAATCTCGTCAAAGCGGTCATCATCTGCCTCTATCATCATCTTCTGTGTCATAAAGCTCACACTGGCGTCTTTCACACCGTCTATCTTTTTGATTCCGGCCTCCATTTTTGCCGCACAGTTTGCACAATCCAGATCTGTCAGTTTAAATTTCTTTTTCATTATTTATTCTCCTTTACTTTATTTATTTTTCTGTCCGCTCCCACAGCGGCCCCGCTTTCCTGCATGCCAAAATTATACGATATCCTCGCTCTGCAGACACTCACTCCTTTATATGCTCAAATCCCTGATTGATAATCCGGTATACATGATCATCCGCCAGAGAGTAAAATACAGATTTTCCCTCTCTTCTGCTCTTAATAAGCCGGGACTGCTTCAGAATTTTCAGCTGGTGGGAAATCGCCGACTGCGTCATATTGAGAAGCTGGGCAATATCACATACACACAGCTCAGACTCAAAAAGAACATACAGAATCCGAATCCGCGTTGAATCGCCAAATACCTTAAACAGCTCCGCCAGATCGTAGAGATCATCGTCATCGGGCATGTGACTGCGAACAGCCTGAACCACATCGCTGTGCACTTCAAAATCATCGCAGCACTCTACATCATGTATCGCCATATTCCACTTCCTTTCCTTTACTCTCAACGTTTCTATATCTATTCATATGAATATCTGTTCATATGTTCATTATATTGCTGTCATACAGTATTGTCAAGCTTAAAGTTCCTATTTACCGGGCATTATTTTCGGACTGAACATTTCATTAAATTAAAGAAAGAACGCTGTCCGAAGTCTGTCCTCCATCCCGGACAAAAACATTCTGTCCGGACGAAGCTCTCCGAAAAGCGCTCTTTTCATATATTTATGTATCTTAATCGTACCGATCTGCCATTCTCCCTGAAGCGTATCAGGTTTTACTCTGTATACATGTTCTCCGGCGGAATCTTTTTCAGATGCTCCTGCCATTCTTCTTTCGGAACATCCTCCACTGACACGGACACAACTGCCCTGTCAACGCCCAGTTCCTCAGCTACTGTCTCCCGGACTTTCGAAGCAAGAGCCTTTTTAATCTCCGGACTCCGTCCCGGATACATGGAAATCGCGATATGCGGCATATTCAGTTCCTCCTTTTTCTGTCTGCTTTTTTACTGCATCACGCCGCTGCCGCATTTTGCCCGCAGCGGTCCGGCTGACGCACATTTTCTATTCATAACATTCCTCCAGGATTTCCACAATCTCCTCCTTCGTGAGAACCCTGTATCCTCCGTCATTCAGAATGCAGGACGCGGCAATGGGCTCAAAAAGGCTTTTATCACTGAAACCAAGCTCTCGAAGCGTCGCAGGAAGGCCTATGCGGCGGACAAATGCCTCCAGCGCATCAATTCCTGGTTCTTTCCATAGTTAGTTGAATTTATAGTAATAAAGTTATATAATGAGTTCAAAGGATGGTGTTTGTTATGGAAC
>CALWSF010000028.1 GCA_944384125.1 uncultured Lachnospiraceae bacterium
ATTTTCAGACCAGCACTGGTGTGGTGGTCTTATTTTGATACCCAATTTTCAACCTGTATAAAATTTTCAATGTTCTTTAAATTTAGCCTTAACTTTTTATTTGCAGGCTTTTTATGAACATCCTCTATTATTTTAAACAATATTACTTAAAATGTAAAATACTTTACAGTCCAAAGCCAGACATCTTTTTTGCTGATGGCCGCAAAATCCCCCAGGGAACTTTGATTTCCGGTTGATTTCTTATGCTGCAAAATCCTGTTGAATTAAGTTTGTCATCGTAATACTTTAGCATAATCTCATTCCTCTTTTCTTCATGAAATTATATCAGCGAGGCTGGGACAGTAATATGAAATACTTCATTGCCAAAACGGTCTAAAATCATAAAAGTATTTTTACGCCATGCAGCCTTTGCATACAAGCGGCTGTTTAATCTGTCAACATAGCCAGGATTTGCACCCATATTTTCTTGACAGATAACGGTACCTTTTCTATCTGTAATTTTTATATGCCATGCTTCTCCTGCTTCTGCGGAAAGGACACGATATATGTGTGCAGCCAGGCCAGTATCCTTTGCCCTCTTGCTTAATTTGTCAATACGTTCTTCTCGCATAAAATGATGATTAGAAATACGAATGAACGCACTCTCCATTTTCTGAATAATATCCTCAGAACAGTTATTCCGACGGGCAATATCTGTCAGAGAATGTTCCAGGATCTCCCCAATAACCATTGAATCCATATCCTGTTTCGCTTCATTCAGTGCACAGACTTCTTCTGGCGCCAGATAATATATAGAAACATGAAAGTAGTTATCACAGATATATTTTTCGTTTCCGGGGTGCAGGCGATTTTGATGGGCGCAAATTGTGATCGATCTGCTCCCGTCAATATAAATCCCTCTGAGTTCTTCTTCGATTATACGGCAAAGATAGAAACTTCTATTAAACAAAGGCTGCCGGTTCCTAATTTGCCCACGGTGCAAGTAAGCACCTTTTGAATATCCGGGAGGATTTTCAGTCTTCTGTTCCTTTTCAGTATTTTTATCTCCTTCAAGTATGAGTGTGTGAAACTTCATAGCCACCAGTGACACCTCCATTGTTATGAGAAACGATAAGAACTTCCCATTTCCCGCTGGGGATGGTATAATTGAATCGGTCTTAACGGGTCGCCCCTGCCAGGACACTTTGTTCCAAAGGCGGAAAAAGGTTGATATTAAGAGCAGTTGGAGAAGTGAGGCGCAAATGAACAGCGACAATGTAAAATTTTAGGTGCAGAACAGATATTCCATTGAAGATTTCAAGGACTTTTGGATTGGTTTCCGCTTAAAATCTCCGGGGAAAACACCGCCGGAACAGATTTCATCCCATAGCATGAAGTTACTATTCTGGTTTCTGATCTTTGCCGGTGTGACAATAGAAACAGTCTATTTGTGTCTGCATCCGGCTGTTAATATGCCCTGCCTCAAATATGCATGGATTTTTTGTATCCCTGGCATTATTGGTCTGATCCGAGGTGTGCCCGAACAACCTCGCTGGGTTCAGAAAGCATGGAAAAATCATCAAAAGCAACAGTGGAAATATTTTATTGTTCGTTTCACTGAAGATGATTTTCAGCTTTATTCCGACAACCGATTCGGAAATATCGCCTGCCAGGGCGCAGCCAGAAAGCCATCAGGCATTGGAGTCATCCCTGCTTCCTCCATGGAGGTATAATGGAGATAAAAAAGAATCCTAAAACTTTTATTAGGAGGTAACAAGCTATGCGAATCGTTCTGCAAATTCTCGCGGCCCAGGCGGAAATTCGGGAGGCTGCGGCGGTCAAGGGGAATATCGACCATCTGCCCGGCCACACGGATGAGCGGGACAGGGCCCAGGAGCGATAGTGCCGGGAAGTACTGTCAAATAATCGCTGTCAACTTTCTTTTTGATTTATCTTTTCGTTGAAACAGCACTTTCTGATGTAATTCCAGAAAGTGCCTTGATTTATGAGACCACTATAATTTTCAGGATAACCTCATTTTTTCACACCTCTTTGATTTTTCCAATAAGCTCTTTTGTCAGGGCCATATATTCCCCCGCGCTTCTGCAGTTTTTTCGGTATGCCATTATAGGCATGTTGTTGTCCTGAGACCATTCAACACTGCTGTCTATCCGGATATAAGATTGAAACACATTTACATTGCCAAGTTCCCGAAGCGATTCAAAGGTCTGTTTAAAATAATTCTTCCTCGTATCGGCTTTTGTCACAACAATTCCCAGAACCCTGAGGTTTTCCGCAATCTGCCGGACATCCTCCAGAAACTCGAACATATTTCCAAGTCCGAACATACCCCAGGGGGTAGCTTCCACCGGAATGACAACATAATCGGAAGCACAGAGGATATTCATTACCCATCCACCCAGTGTCGGCGGCGAATCGATCAGAATATAATCATAATTTTTCTTTTCCCGCACTGTTTTGAGACATTTTTTCAGAATCAGTTCTCTCTGCCATTTTGTGAAAAGTTCATATTCAATTGAACTCATCAGTGTCGATGAAAGAATAATATCAATATTCTCATATCCTGCAGGAACAATGAAAGGCTCCAGGTCCTTCTGATTCTTTATGGCGTAATACAGGTTTTCCTGCCCCTGCGCATGATGCAGAACATCATCTTCCGAAAAAAAACTCAGGGAGAGATTAAGCTGCATATCGCCATCAATCAGAAGCACTCTGTATCCCAGCGCAGACAGAGCATATCCCACATTGGCACAGGTTGTCGATTTTCCGCTCCCGCCTTTATTATTTGCAAAACATATCACTTGTGTGTTCATAGAACAAACGCCCCTTTCCCGATTTCATTTCTTCCATTGTTTCCCGCACCACCTCTTCCTGTCCTCTGATATTTTACAGTTCAGCAGTCCGACGGCGGAATTTTACAAAAGCATTCTTCCGTTTTTTCCATACCACAGCCAGTCATGTCCTTTTATCTGATAGTATAGATTGTTCCGCTTTTTCTGTCTACATTTATTATAGCCAGAGAGAACAATGCTGCCGGCAGGATGAAATGATGTAGAGCTGCAACGGTAAATTTATCGGCTCGTATGCTCTGTATGGATATGTGAAAGCCCCCGGCGGCTCAGCACAGCTCTGTCTTCTGTGCCTTGCAGCCAGGGGCTTTTACATTCTTTTACAGAGTATTAATTATTCTCTTCTTTTAGTAATTTACTGCTTTTCTCTCAAAAAATGCTCTGGAAAATCCACACGTGGGGCAGGTCTCCGGGGCTTCTTTGCCATAATGCAGATGTCCGCACTGACGGCACATCCAGACAGTACTTTCCGTTCCTTCAAATACCTGATTATTCTCCATACGGCTAAGCAGTGTACGATATCTTTCTTCATGGGACTTTTCAACGGCAGCTACGCGCTCAAACTTTTCTGCAAGCTCAGGGAATCCTTCTTCTCTGGCCTCTCTCGCCATGCGTACATACATATCTGTCCACTCATCATTTTCTCCCTGTGCTGCAGCTGCCAGGTTTTCAGCGGTTGAGCCGATTCCATGAAATGCCTCATACCACATTTTTGCATGCTGGCTCTCCTGCTCCGATGTCTGCATAAAGATCTCCGCAATCTGTTCATAACCTTCCTGCGCTGCCTTCATTGCGAAATATTTATATTTATTTCTCGCCTGGCTCTCTCCCGCAAACGCCTCCATCAGATTTCTTTCCGTCTTTGTTCCGGCATATTTGCCGGCCCCGGCAGCCGGTGCCTCAGTAATCTCCTCGAACTGAGAAGCCGGTGCCTTGCACAGCGGGCATACGTAATCTTCCGGCAGATTCTCCCCTTCATATATGTATCCGCAGATTTTGCATTTGAATTTTTTCATTTCGTTTTTCCTTCCTTTCCCGAGATCTTCACTTCTGTCTGTATAATTCGTGTGCAGCATCTGTTCTGCAAGTTCACTTAGCGGCTCTTTATAAAATTCCTCATAGAGCCGGATTATTTCCGGGTTTGCATAGCTGGAACGCAGTTCCATTCCGGCATCTTTCTGATACAGTGCCTTCATTCTGTTTTCATGAACTGTATCCGATGTCATCAGGTATTCTTTCGGCTGCCCGCCGCCGCCGATGCACCCGCCGGGACATGTCATAACCTCAATAAAATCGTACTCAGCCTGGCCGTCTTTCAGTTTTTCCAGCAGAATTTTCGCGTTCGCCGTTCCATGTACAACGGCCGCTCTCAACTCCACATCGCCGATTTTTACCTTGCTTTCTTTTATGCCATTCATTCCCCGCACCGGTTCAAAACTGAGAAGCTGAGCCGGCGGAGCAGACTTTGTGACCATATAATAGGCGGTTCTAAGAGCTGCTTCCATCACGCCGCCGCTGTTTCCGAACAGAACACCGCCACCGGACGCGCGTGACATAAACTCATCATAAATTCCATCTTCAAGATGAACAAAGTCAATATTCTCCTCCTTCGCCCACTTCGCCAATTCTCTTGTCGTAATGACATAATCCATATCTCTCATATCATCTATGCCATGATAGCGGGCCGCAGCATTCATCTCCCCGCGCCGAATCTCAAATTTCTTCGCGGTACAGGGCGTTACCGCCACATTGACAATTTTCCGGGGATCCAGATTTTTCTGAGAGGCAAAATACGTTTTAATCGTAGGTCCCTGCATCAGAATCGGACTTTTTGCCGTAGAAAGATTGTCTGTCATATCCGGAAAATACGTCTCAACATATCTTACCCATGCCGGACAGCAGCTGGTAAACTGGGGAAGACGCTCTCCGCTTCCAATCCTTGAAACCAGCTCCGCAGCCTCCTCCATAATCGTCAGATCTGCGGCAAAATTTGTATCAAGCACATAATCAAATCCCAGCCTGCGAAGCAGCGCCGCCATCTTTCCTTCCACGAAACTTCCTTCCGGCATTCCGAAAGCTTCGCCGAGGGCAACTCTGACGGAAGGAGACGTGGAAATGATCACAATCCGTTCCGGATCCCGGATCATTCGTTTGACTTCTTCATACTCATACCGTTCATGGATGCTCCCCACCGGACAGACATTGGCACATTGCCCGCAGTTTATACAGACTGCCCTGTCTCCCGTTTCCTCCAGTGAATATGTACCGTGAACAGCAATTTTCTCCTGACAGACATTCTTACACATCCCGCACTTAATACATAAATCTTCTTCCCTGACAATAGACGGATTATCCGGATCAATCGCAACTCTGACGCTCAAGTCCATATGCCTGCTCATACATTCATCTCACTTTCTCTTTGGTAAATAAACTGTATCGTTCATGATAATAGTAATTATTACTAATATTAGTATACACATTTTTTTCGTGATGTCAAGCATTGTCCGCAATAATCCTTTCTTAAATATTCTTAAATAAAATCAAACTGCTTCACGATCTGTTCAATCGACACAGGTCTCATTTTGTTTGCATCCACTCCCACATCATACCGGCAAATCCTGTTTTTCCGGTTTTCCAGATTATATTCTTCATGGTTGTGCTGATGTCCATGAAGATTAATGCTTCCTCTGAAATATTCATTCCACTCTAAAATCGGGTAGTGGAACAGGATAAATTTATAATTATTCCATGTTAACTCACTGTAATCCCTTACCCATTCAAACAAATCCTGCGAAAACTCCTGACGATCCGCAAATTTATCATGATTCCCCCGTATAAGATACTTCCTGCCGTTTAGCTGCCTTAAAATTTCGGCGGCAAATTTCGGTCCCTTCATGGTAAAGTCTCCCAGAATATAAACTTCATCTTCCGGCTTTATAACCTGATTCCAGTTCCGAATCAGTTTACTGTCCATCTCCTCCGCACTCTGAAAAGGTCTCCCCACATGTTTTATAATTTTTTCATGTCCAAAATGCAGATCCGCTGTAAAATATAACATGGTATAACGCCCCCTGATATATAAATCTGTCATCTCCCGTTTCCAAGCATCTGTATCCTTTCATGGCAAAATATAAAAAACAAGGGTAAAAGCTTATCCTTCAGGCCTTTTACCCTTTCTTCTTACCACAATCTGTTTATTAATTTTTCTTCACGTACCCATATGCTATTTAACAATTTGATTAAACATTTCTTTTGCCGCGTCCTCATTGGCAATATCATCTGTCATAACAACAGCTACCCGACTATCCATCCGCACCGCTATAATAATACCGTTTTCCCCCGATGCCGAATATTTGTTATAGCTGTCGCCAAGCTCAATATTCTGCGTGTTGTCGGCATCATCCGCCGGGTATTCAGCACAATACTTCTCAAAAAGCTCCGAAGCTTCTTTCGAAGATGCACATTCAATAACAGAAGCTGTTACTCCATCTGCCTCTAAAGTCGCCTCATTATCTCCTCCTGCAGTATACGCAAAGCCCTCCTCTGCGGCAATGCTCTGCATCTCCCCCACGCTGACAATTTCCTTACTGCCTGAAAAAAAGAAAACGGCTCCTCCGATAACAGCAAGCACAATCACTCCAATGATAAAATGCCAGACAATTCTTGAAGCGACGGGCTTTCCTGATACTCCGCCTTTTTTATACCAGAAAAACATAAAATACTCTCCTTTAATTTTTATGAACATCCTTTATTATTTTAAACAGTATTACTTAAAATGTAAAATACTTTACAGTCCAAAGACAGACATCTTTTTTGCTGACAGCTGCAAAATCTCCCAGGGAACTTTGATTTCAGCCTTATAAGCTGAATCAAAGCGAATTAAAATTGAAAGCAAAAATCAGATAGAAATTTACAAAAGAAAAGAGAGCGGGAAAGACTTGCATTCCTCCAGCAACCTGGAATTTATATTTTTCTCTGCAAATAAATCATATCTACCAGCTGTGTACCTGCTTCATATATCGGGTGGTCATAATTATCTGTGAAGAAGTTTTTAATGGTATGCGAACGAACAAATCCACACTTCTCATAAAAAGGGATTGTCAATGGACTGTCCCCTGTGCCAACTTGCAGTGTAGAATACTTCCCTTTATACGTCGCAGCAACAAAATCAATCAGTGCTCTGCCGTACCCCTTCCCCTGGCATTCCGGTTCAGTCGCAATATTTTTAATTTCAAGAACTCCTTTTCCCTCATCTGTCACTACACATTCGCACTTAACTCCATCATCGTCCAAAACATACATCGTCCCTCTATTAAGGTACCTGTCTATCATATCCTCCTGCTCATCTGCTAACAGCAACAGTGAGAGAAATTGTTTTTTATTCTCCCTGATTTCTTTAATTTTCATATCAACACACTGCACTCTCCAAATTCCAACCTGACAACTTAGAATTTTTTTCGTTTTCCAAAATATTCCACCAGATTGATTATTCCAGAAATTATCCAGGATATTGCAATTATAATTAAAACTATTCTCCATCCATTAGAAACATCTTCAGCGGAAATAAAAGTTTTATTTCCGGCTCCATACCATTAGATATTCCTTTTCACTTGTATCTTCATCTTTATTTTCACATCTGATTTCAAAATTTTCTCTTTTATAAAATTTTACAGCTCTTATATTTTTCTGATACACACTTAAAAATAATTCCTCTTTTCTATCTTTAACAAAATCCAGCAGCTGCCTTCCAATTCCTTTCGTTTGAAATTGACTTTGCACAAAAATGCCAGCAATATAATTTTCATACAGGCCAATAAATCCCTGCACTTCATTTTCTTTTTCAAAAACATATATTTCTGCTTGTAAAAACATTTCCTTTACCGCTTCAAGCTTACTCAGCCAGTATTGCGAAGGAATGAAATTGTGTGCATTCAAATTGGTATCCAACCATATATCTGCGAGTCTTTCTATATCCGATTTCTGAAATTCTCTAATCATACTATAATCTCCGCAAATTCAAGTTTATCGCGCTCATGCAAACCAATCGTCGTAACCGGAATGAACAGAGCCATTTATTCAGCAAATAGCAATCTTCAATCTTCCTTAGTCTTTTGCAAGGCAGATCGTTCTTGCATACTTATTTACTGAATCTTCGACAATACGAATCTTCTTTTGACGAATATGATACTCAATTCTCTTTGCATACCACCAATCTCCTATACTGATCTGGGAATACCCCAGAATATCGCCAATCAATCTGGCCTCTTTTACAGGCTTTTCTGTTAATCTTCTCCAAATTTGAAAATCATAAAAATCTTCTGGAACACCAAGTACCTTTCCATTTATCACAGAGCGCAAAGGACTATTATCTTCAACTAAACCACTCCATAAAATAGCAAACATTCGTATTTCTTCTTTTGAGAGCGTTTTTTCATAAGAAAGGAATCCTGCAAACTCTTCTGCTGCAACTTCGCTCCAATTTTTATAAGCTGTAATACTCTTTTCCCGAACTACATACTCCGGAATCTTTACCACCCGAACTTCATTCTCATATTTTTCCAAAATCCGACACAAATGATAGAAGCCGCATCTGGAATATGGAGCGTCACTATACCAAATTCTAACCACCTCCCCATTATGCAGAAATTGTTTTAAACGGGACAATTCACTTATATAAACCTCTCCGGCTTTTTTCATTTCGTTATCCCATTCATCGGTCTGTTCCCATTGATTTTGAGCATACATCGAATAAATCAGTTCTTTCCGATATATACTGTCCACGGGTTCTTTAATATCTCCTATATCCAACATAAATCCAAGGCAAATAACTTCTTCTGCCGTTCCCTCTATCCAGCCCGTAACGGGTTTTTGGGGTAATACTTTTTTCCCCGCTATAAACACAGATGCAGGTTCATTGACAGTATTAATTCCTATTTTATTCTTTGCCACTTTCATTGAAGCAGCTTCACTCTCACTAAATAATATCTCAATCATATCAACCTCTTTAACATCATCAAATCTGAATTAATTTCTCTAAGTATAGCACTGTATTATATATCTTTCCACAAAAAATAAAGGCACCGCCATGCCCCAAATGGCCAGTTCAAATACCCCACTCAATCCCATCCGAGGCAAACATCTTCCCGGCCTTTTCTTTTTTGATCTCCCTCATTCTTAAAGAAAAATCGAATCAAACCGAATGAAAATTGGAAGCGGAAAACCAAATGGAAATTTACAAAAGAAAAAGAGAGCGGGAAAGACTTCGTCTTTCTCACTCTCTGTGTTTTTCCTGTATTTCCTTCCAAACCGGGATTAAAAGCCAATCAGAATTACTTATCTGCGCTCTCCTAACTTCTTCAATATCGCCATAACATCTGGCCGCGTTGGCGTAAATCTAATGCCACGTTTCAACATCCCCATAACTTTTCTCGCTTTTCACTCAATCTCTTTAGCAGTATGCTCACTGGTCAACATCAGATGATTTCCAGCAATTGTATATTCCCGTTCTATGTATTCTTCTGTTATCGGGAACATATCCTGTATCAAAAATGCGCTTCCCCAGCTATCGTCCGGTTTAACGATGTAGAGAATATCACATGGCTTCCCTGCTTTTTCCTTCTTCTCCATAATTCATCTGTATTTGTCAATACGACTGGACAATGGTATCATCCAGTATATCCCTGTACTCGAATTTTCAAAACAGTAATAATGCGGTCTGTTTCCTGACTTATTTCCTTTGAGATATGGATCTGTCATATCTTGAAAAATTTATCTTTGAAAATATAAAATCCTGTTTTCTTCATTTACCTGTCTTCATTATGGAAAAAGTCCCTCGCCTTGTGGCGAAGGACTATACTTTCGACCCAATCACTTATTTACCACATATTGGTCAGCGGTAAACTTTCTTTGTATTTACATAGTAGCAAGCATAAAGAGGAAAATCAATATAGCTTTCAATAAAAGTTTATGTCGGTATCATATAATTTATTCGAACCCGCAAAATCAAGTTTAATTCTATACAGTTTTGTATAGGAGATTTGGCTCTATTTGATTTTATTTAGTTCCAACTGCCATATCTCTATGGTCTGTATCTACTAATGTTATCAATCTGTTATCACTCAAAAATTCTTGTAATATCTTGATATCGGTTGACCACGCGGTAAATCTCTAAATACTCGTTGCTTACCTTGTAGATGATCACGTAATCTTCCCATATCGCATATTTATAGTCTGTCCGAAAGCTGACTCTCTTAGAAAGATCTGAACCCATTCCCGGAAACATCTGAAGATTTTCAAATTTACCGTAAATTTCCTTTATGGTCTTTGCAGCATATTCCTCATTATCTTCTGCAATGTAATCTCGGATATTCTTTAGATCCTTTGCAACAATCGGATTGATCCGCAGTTTTAACATCTTATTCCCCCACAAGTGCTTTCAATTCATCCAGATCCAGCCAACCTTCGCCATCTTTCACTGCTTCTTCAGCTTCTTGCAATTTTATCAGAAGTTTTTTCTCTGCACGATCACGTTCATAATCTTCAATATCCATAACTACAAAACGCCCTCTGCCATTCTTGGTCAAATACACCGGTTCCCCTTTGCGGCAATTCTTCAGGACTTCATTATAATTTCTCAAATCAGATACTGGTAAAATATTTGCCATATTCTTTCAGCCCCTCCTTTGATCTCATATTATTTCTGCTACTTTTATTATACACAGAAAGCTGTAAAATTCAACGTAGATTTTTACAGCTTTCAGGAAGGAATTTTCATTATGTATATTTTTGTTATATCAGTTTAGAATAGATTAGCCAAATCACTTAGCTACTCGAACTCGCCCCTGTTAAACATGTTCTAAATGGATTTGTGGTGTGGTATAAAAAAAGTTGACAGCTTATTCTCAGGGATTTCATAATAAAACCAAGAGAATAGGTAGGGATTCAAAGTGGCACGTAAATATGATCATGAATACAAAGTACAGGCAGTAAAATTTGCCAAAGAAATCGGCGGCGCTAAGGCTGCGAAAGAATTAGGAATCCCGGAAGGAACTATCCATACATGGCTGAAAGCGGTAAGAGCCGGTAACTTAGATATTGGGGAAGGCTCCCATACCCTTGCCAGCGCAATGAGCCTGTCAGAAGAGATTACCATGCTGCGTAAGCAGGTAAAAGAGCAGGAGAAAGAAATCCGACGCCTGAAGGAAGAAAACGAATTCCTGGAGGAAGCCAGCGCTTTTTTCGCCACCAGCCGTCGGAGGTCAGTAAAAACCAGAGAATGATCTTTCTGGCTTTGAAAACAGAGGACGGCAGAATTACCGGTAAAATTTCATTTTATTGCTGGATGCTTGGTATCAGCCGACAAAGCTTCTATAAATATCTCTCGAACAAAAACCGTCCCTGGAAGTATCAGGATCTGGCGGATGCCATGAAAGAAATCGTCAGTGAAGATGAATGTAATGATACTTATGGACGGATCCGGATGTATCAGGCGTTGTTACTGAAACAGCCGGAAGGAGTACATATCCCCAGTGAGAGGACCGTATACCGGGTTATGGATCAGATCGGCCTGAGCCATCGGCCAGGAAGAAAACCGAATGGACTCACAAAGGCAGACCGGGAGGCTATGAAATCGGAGGACTGCTGAAGCGGGATTTCCATTCCGATGTTCCATTAAAAAAATGTATTACAGATATCACAGAGAGCCCAGCGTCCAATGGGAAACTGTATGTATCTGCGATTTTTGACTGCTTTGATCTTAGCGTCCTGGGTCTGGCAATGGAAACAAATATGAAAGCGGATCTGTGTATCCAAACATTGGAAAATGCCCTGGCTGCTTATCCCGCACTGGAAGGCGCTGTCATCCACAGGGAGCGTGGGACACAGTATACTAGCGAGTCCTACCGGCAGACCATCCGGAAGCACCACATCCACCAAAGCATGAACAGTGCCGGAGGACGCTGCCATGATAATGCACGCTGTGAGAGTATGTGGGCCAGAATGAAGACGGAACTTCTCTACGACCGTTATGACACCAAACAGATGACTGTAGAGGAACTAAAAGTACTCATTTGGAGATATTTTCTCAGTTATTGGAATAACCGGAGGATCTGTTCTGCCAATGGCGGACTTCCTCCCATGATAAAACGCAGGCAGTATTATGAGGCTTTGGAACTGGCAGCATAGTCAGTGATATCCTTGAGGAAAATATGTCAACTAATATTAACAATATCATTCCTTTCTAAGACTGAAAAGCAAAATGAATTGAACAAAATCACAGCATTCGATGGAACAATACCAGCTTTTAAACGTTTGGCTATAATTTATGAAAAAGCAAAAGATTTCGATTCCGCAATAAATATTTGCGGACAAGCTATTAACTATTAATACTTCTATAGGAATGTTGTCTCAGGCAAATGAATTTCAAGACCGTCAAGAAAAACTGTTAATAAAGAAGTCTAAACTCTCTAAATAAATACTAATTATTGTCATTTGATTGTCACGAGACATAGAAAAAGCCCGCAACCCCGCATAAATGCTGTGATTGCGGGCTTTACTCTCCTATTCAAACTCAATCGTTGCCGGCGGCTTGCCCGTGCAGTCATACAGTACGCGGTTAACTCCCTTGACCTCGTTTACAATTCTACTTGTAACCTTTCCAAGCACTTCCCAGGGAAGCTGTGCTGCCTCCGCTGTCATGAAATCAGAAGTCATAACTGCCCGCAGAGCAATGGCATAATCGTAGGTTCTCACATCGCCCATACAGCCAACCGACCGCATATTTGTGATTGCTGCAAAATACTGTCCCAGATCTTTCGCGATTCCGGCCTTGTCAACCTCCTCGCGGTAGATGGCATCTGCATCCTGTACGATGCGTACCTTTTCCGGTGTAACCTCTCCGATGATGCGGACACCGAGTCCCGGCCCCGGGAATGGCTGGCGGTAAACCAGCTTTTCAGGAATTCCGAGCTCAAGGCCGGCTTTCCTTACCTCATCTTTAAAAAGCATACGGAGCGGTTCGATAATTTCTTTAAAATCCACGTGTTCCGGAAGGCCGCCCACGTTGTGGTGGGATTTGATTACAGCAGACTTTCCGAGACCTGACTCAATCACATCCGGATAGATGGTTCCCTGAACAAAGAAGTCAACGGCACCAATCTTTTTTGCTTCCTCCTCAAAAACGCGAATAAATTCCTCTCCGATAATTTTTCTTTTCTGCTCCGGCTCCGTTACTCCCGCCAGTCTGTTATAAAAACGCTCCTGCGCATTGACGCGTATGAAATTAAGTTTGTAAGGACCGTTGGGGCCGAAAACAGCTTCTACCTCATCTCCCTCATTTTTGCGCAGCAGACCGTGATCAACAAACACACAGGTCAGCTGATCGCCGATTGCCTTTGCCATGAGGACACCGGCGACAGAGGAGTCCACACCGCCGGACAGGGCAAGAAGAGCACGTCCCTTTCCTACTTTTTCCCGGATCTCACGGATGGATTTTTCAACAAATGCATCCATCTTCCAGTCTCCGCTGCAGCCGCAGATGCCATATACAAAGTTATGAAGCATCTTGCTGCCTTCCTGGGTGTGAAGAACCTCCGGATGGGCCTGAATGCCGTACCATCCCTTTTCCGCATTTTCCATACCGGCAACAGGGCATACCGGAGTATGGCTTGTCACGCAAAATCCCTCCGGAACCTTTGCGATATAGTCCGTATGGCTCATCCAGCAGATTGTCCTGGGCGACACGCCCTGATAAAGTTTGGAGGTTGTATCTACTTCCACCTCTGTTTTTCCATATTCGCTTACAGGAGCTGTCTCCACCTGTCCGCCCAGAAGATACGCCATCAGCTGGGCGCCGTAGCAGATACCCAGAACGGGAATACCCAGATCAAAGATTTCTTTTGAACACCTCGGAGAATCCTCCCTGTAAACACTATTGGGGCCTCCCGTAAAAATAATCCCCTTCGGATTCATCTCTCTGATCTTATCCAAAGGCAGACTGAAAGGATGGACCTCACAATATACGTTACACTCTCTTACTCTTCTGGCAATCAACTGATTGTACTGACCGCCGAAATCCAGTACAATAATCATCTCTTTCTCCACGGGTATTCCTCCTAATAAATTCATGTCACAGATAACGAACCGGCGACACGCACACTCCCGTGCCGGTTCCGGCCGTCAAAGGTTTACGGTTTATTATAAAATACCTGACAAATGATGACAAGACGTTTTTACAAAAAAATCCAATGTTCAGACTGTCAGAAGCCTGTACGAACACACTTTTTCTCAATCTTTTCCCACATTCAGATAGCGCTTCACATACTGCCCCGTATAGGACTGCGGAACCTGGGCCACCTCCTCCGGCGTTCCTTTGGCGATAACTGTTCCACCGCGGTCTCCGCCCTCCGGTCCGATATCCAGAATGTAATCTGCAGTCTTAATCACATCCAGATTGTGCTCAATTACAACTACCGTATTCCCGCCGTCCGACAGCCTGTGCAGAATCTCTATCAGGCGGTGGACATCGGCAAAATGAAGCCCTGTGGTAGGTTCGTCCAGAATATAAATGGTTTTTCCTGTTCCCCGCTTGCTCAGCTCCGTTGCCAGCTTAATCCTCTGAGCCTCGCCTCCCGAAAGTTCCGTGGAGGGCTGTCCGAGGCGGATGTAAGACAGACCCACATCATACAGTGTCTCAATCTTTCTGTAAATGGACGGTATGTTCTCGAAAAATTTCAGAGCCTCTTCCACCGTCATATTCAGAACATCATATATGCTTTTTCCCTTATATTTGACCTCCAGCGTTTCCCTGTTATACCGTTTTCCGCCGCACACCTCGCACGGTACATAAATATCCGGCAAAAAATGCATCTCAATTTTTATAATTCCGTCTCCGGCGCAGGCCTCGCATCTTCCGCCCTTTTTGTTAAAGCTGAATCGCCCTTTATTGTATCCCCTCGCCTTCGCATCTGTGGATGATGCAAAAAGATCACGGATCAGATCAAACGCGCCCGTATAGGTTGCCGGATTGGAGCGGGGCGTACGGCCGATGGGAGACTGATCAATGGCAATTATCTTGTCCAGATTTTCTGCTCCCTCGATCCCCTTATGCTTTCCCGGTATGGTGTGAGCCCGGTTCAGTTTTTTGGCCAGCGCCTTGTAAAGAATCTCATTTACAAGAGAGCTTTTGCCCGAGCCGGACACTCCCGTCACGCAGGTCATTACGCCCAGAGGAAATCTGACATCAATATTTTTCAGATTATTCTCCGCTGCTCCCCGCACGGTCAGCCAGCCGGTGGGCTCCCGCCTTTTTGACGGCACAGGTATACGGATTCGCCCGCTTAAGTAGGCCCCGGTCACAGAGGCCTTACATTTCATAATCTCCTCTGCGGTTCCCACAGCCACGACCTCGCCGCCATGTTCTCCGGCCCCCGGTCCTATATCGACGATACAGTCCGCCGCCCGCATGGTGTCCTCGTCGTGCTCCACCACAAGAACAGAATTCCCCAGGTCTCTTAAATGCTTCAGTGTATCCAGAAGCTTGTCATTGTCCCTCTGGTGCAGACCTATGCTGGGCTCATCCAGTATATAAGCCACTCCCACAAGCCCGGATCCGATCTGTGTCGCCAGGCGGATGCGCTGCGCCTCTCCGCCTGAGAGCGTTCCTGTCGCCCGGGACAGAGACAGATACTCCAGCCCCACATTGATAAGGAAAGATACGCGGGCCCTGATTTCCTTTAATATGGGCGCTCCTATGGCCTCCTGCATGGGTGTCAGCTCCAGTGCGTCAGTAAACTCACGGAATTTGACGATGGACATGTCCGTCGCCTCAAAAATATTTTTTCCTCCGATCGTCACAGCCAGAGACTCTTTTTTAAGTCTCTGCCCTTTACACGTTTTACAGGGAGTAATGCGCATAAAATTCTCGTATTCCGCCTTCATGGAATCGGAAAATGTCTCCCTGTATTTCCGGTTCATGCTCTGAATGAGCCCCTCAAACGCGATGTCATAGACGCCTTCTCCCCGCTGTCCGCGGTACCGGACCTTCACAATCTTTCCTCCGGTGCCATGAATCAGAATCTTCTGAATCTCCTCCGGATACTCTTCAAACGGCGTGTCAAGACTGAAATGATACTCTTCCGCCAGAGCCGCAAGAATAGCGCCGGTAAAGCTTGACTTGTCCGTACAGGACTGCCAGCCCATTGCCGTGATGGCGCCCTGACTGATGCTGAGGCTCTTATCGGGAATTATCAGATCCTCGTCAAACTCCATCTTATATCCAAGACCGAAACAGTCCGGACACGCGCCGAACGGGTTATTAAAGGAAAAACTGCGGGGCTCCACCTCATCCACGCTGATTCCGCAGTCCGGACAGGAAAAATTCTGACTGAAAGTCAGGGGCTCTTCTCCGGAAATATCCACCATCATCAGGCCCCCCGTCAGCCCCATAACCGTTTCTATGGAATCTGAAAGTCTCTTCTCAATGCCTTCTTTTATCACAAGACGATCTACCACAATCTCAATATTGTGCTTTATATTCTTATCGAGAGCAATCTCCTCGCTGAGCTCATAGAGACTCCCGTCCACCCGCACACGGACATATCCGCTCTTTTTCGCCTGCTCCAGCACCTTTTCATGGCGTCCCTTTCGCCCGCGCACCACAGGGGCCAGAAGCTGTATCCTGCTTCTCTCCGGAAGCGCCATGATCTGATCCACCATCTGATCCACTGTCTGACGCCGGATCTCCCTCCCGCACTTCGGACAGTGGGGAATTCCTATCCTGGCATAGAGAAGACGCATATAATCGTAGATTTCCGTGACAGTTCCCACCGTCGAACGCGGATTCCTGTTTGTTGACTTCTGATCGATGGATATGGCCGGGGACAGCCCTTCTATGCTCTCCACATCCGGTTTTTCCATCTGTCCCAGAAACTGTCTCGCATAGGACGAGAGCGACTCCATATACCGTCTCTGCCCCTCCGCATAGATCGTATCAAATGCCAGGGAAGATTTTCCCGAGCCGGAAAGACCGGTCAGAACCACCAGCTCATTTCTGGGAATATCGAGAGAAATATTTTTCAGATTATGCTCATTGGCACCACGTATTTTAATATATTGCTTTGCCATCATTCCACCTCTGTATTTTTTACAGGTCCTCATTCCTGCAGCCGATGACAGTCCCGCTGTAATCCTGTTCCTGTATCCTTATGTTTTCCCTGATGATATACTCTCATACAGGCGTCACAGCAGTCTCTCATATAGTTCTCTAAGTATATCATACCCTCCCCGGCATTGCAAACATTTGTTCGCCTGTTTTGCCGCACATAATTTCCAGTACAGAAACGGCAGCAATGACACTCTCCGTTCAAAGCTGCCGCTCTTCTTAAATAATATAATTACATCTCCGGCTTTTTCCTGCAACCGGTATTTATTTCAGATACCCTTTTTCCGGTTGTTTTTCCTCCG
The DNA here is from genome assembly GCA_944384125.1 of uncultured Lachnospiraceae bacterium. Lineage (GTDB taxonomy): Bacteria > Bacillota > Clostridia > Lachnospirales > Lachnospiraceae > Otoolea. The sequence goes on from CALWSF010000028.1 coordinate 17,310, forward strand.
GCTGTCCCCCCTCTTTTTCTTTACCCTCCGGATGATCTTCTTCCCGATGATTTTCCGGCGGCAAAATAGGATGCCAGCACTCAGGCTCCCTGCGGGATACAAAAAGGCTTTTTATCTTTCCCATCACGGATTCCACCAGACAGAACCAGATATGACCGAAAATGCACACTGCCATCAGAAATAAAATGACTGCTCCAATCTCTCCAGGCAACATTTTCTTCCTCACTTTGTCGCAAAACGCTTCATAAAGAATTCTGTGAAAGCAGCCAGTTCCTCATCCTGGGACACATATACGTACAATTTTTCATCCTCGAGCCAGTCATATGCGTTTATTGCAATATAACCTTTTCTGTCCGGATAAATCACAAAGGCATCCGTCGGATATTTGTTCCGGTAAGCCTTCAAAATCTCCGAGCGGCGGTAATATGTGGGATCGCCGCACCCGGAGAGATCCGGCACCGTAGGCACAGCGACAACTGTCTGGCTCTCCTCATTCCACCCCACTATCAGATTCCCGATTTTTGTCTTGCTTCCGTGGACAAAGCCATAATTAAAACGGCTTACATCCTCCGTATACCCGAAAATCAGCCTGTAATCATCCCCGTTTTCCACAACCTGATTAAACAGTGTCCGCATCTTCTGTGCATTTGACCGGCTCTTTTCCATATCAATCTCCGGTCCCTTAAACAGTTTTCCAAAAAATCCCATTTTCTTTTTCCTCCCTGCATTTATTTAATATAGTCCGGCAGTAATAAGCCGCCGTCCGTTTTTTGCCTCTATGCGCTTAAAAATAAATACATTTTTATTATTTTGTTTTTATTTTGGGTAAAAATAATCCGCCGGAATAAAACGCCGCAACATCATATTCGACGGACTATCTTCATCAAATCACTCCGGACTGCCTTCCTGCTGCCGGGAAGTGTCCTCCTCTTCTTTCATTTTTTCCAGTGCATCCACAATCGCATTAATCTGAAACCGGGCGGTTTCATCAGCCGCCTCCGGAACAAAGAATGGCAGCGCACCGGGAATCCCCCTGCGCACAATCATAACTGCCAGGCAAAGATTAATAAACACCTTTATTTTTTCCGGATCCGCCTTTATCCCGAAAGAATTTAAAATTTCCCCGAACAGGCGCAGCTGCCGCTCGCGGAATACCCGTCTGCTTTCAGGGGACAGACGACTGAAAACCATCTGCTGTTCTTCAATGGTCAGAACCGCTATTCCGTTTTTCTCGCCGTAACAGCAGGAAAAAAGGAACCGGCCGACTGCATCGCGCCAGCCAAGAGCCGGATCTGCCATCAGCCGCTTCACAAATTCAATGATTTTCGGCTGCTGAAAATACAGAGCCTCCACAATGAGATCCTCTTTTGTGGCAAAAAAGGTATAGAAAAAGGTTCGGGAAATGCCGACTTTTTTGTAAACCTGCTCTACCGTCGTATGCCGAATCCCCTGTTTTGCCATCAGCTCCAGTCCCGCAGATACCAGATCTTTTCGGATCCGCTCCCGCTCTTTTTCTGAATAAGCAACCTTCGGCATCCTTTTCCTCCCCAGAATAAAGACATTTTATTTTTTTCGTCTTTATTCTATCATACTCCATCATTTAAGACAAGTTAAGAATTTATATCGCACCTCTCTGCGCCACGCCGGGTTTTTCCGGCTCCCCTGCGGCAGTGACAGGGCAGGCGTGTCAGCGGATGAAATTCGTTGAAAATACCTTTTCCGTCTCAGGAAGGAGAATTCCCTTCTCCTTCCCGGCGGCGAAACATTTTATCATCCAGGCCATATTTCTTCCCACGTTCCGCATGGTCTGCAGCCCTTCCGCATCCTGACAGACCTCCTCCGGCGTCTGCCCGTGAACCATATTCCAGTAGGTAGAGCTTACCACCGGCATCTGTGCAATTCCAAAATATTTATTTATCCCGTCGAGAGAAGCCGTGGTGCCGCCCCGTCTGGCCGACGCCACCGCAGCGGCCGGTTTGAACGCAAATGCGCCGTACCCGTGCCTTCCTTCACTGTAAAATGCACGATCGAGAAATGAAAAGAGGCGACCGCTGGGATGGGCATAATAAACGGGCGTTCCAAAAACAAAACCGTCTGCACCGCGCGCTTTTTCCAGAAAAGCCTGCAGAGGAACATCATCCGTAAAGACGCAGCTGCCCTTTTTGGCACACTGTCTGCAGCCAATGCAGTCTCTTACCGCCCCGCCGCCAATGTAAAAAATCTCATACTCAATTCCCTCTTTGACCAGCGTTCTCCCGATTTCCGTGAGAGCCGTATACGTACATCCCTTTTCATTAGAGCTCCCGTTTACCATCAAAACCTTCATTTTCAGACCTCCTGACTGCCAGAATCTGTATATTCCTACCTCTCCTCGCGGAAGTAATTCACACCCAGATGGGCCGGAATATGACTTCTTTTACTCTTGCGCATAGATGCGATTACCAGTACCAGCGCTGTAATAAGGAACGGAAGTGCATCAAAAAACGCGGTTGGAATAGCGTAGGTATTTTTAGGAACGTAATATTTCAGAACCCGCAGCGCTCCGAAAACAAAGGAACCGTAAATTACATTGATCGGCTTCCACGACGCAAAGATAACGAGTGCCACGGAAATCCATCCCAGACCTCCCACGCTGTCACGCAGCCACACGCCGCTGTTTATAATCATGGAGCAGTATGCCCCGCCGATTCCGCAGATAGCGCCTGACAGAAGAATATTGATGTAACGCCACTTTGTAACCTCAATTCCGGCCGCATCCGCCGCTGCAGGGTTCTCTCCGATCGCCTGCACATTTAACCCGGTCTGCGTTTTATAGAGATAAATGCCGGCAAGCACCGCAATTACAAGTCCCAGATACACAAACGGATTGTAGGAAAACAGAAGCTCTCCCAGCACCGGAATATCGCTCAGTCCCGGAATGTCAATATTGCGCATCTGAGCCGTAACACGCTCCGGCAACTTCAGTGTGCCGCCCTCAGAACGCTCCAGCATATACACGCCGACAAAATTGGACAGTCCCGTTCCGAATATGGTCATCGTCAGTCCTGTTACATTCTGATTTGCCATAAATGTGACAGTCAGAACTCCGTAAATCAGAGCTGCCAGCGTTCCCGCTGCCGCTGCCGCCAGAATGGCGATCACAAAGCTGTCCGTCACATATCCTGCCATGAAGCCGGCGCAGGCTCCTATGGCCATCATACCTTCCACGCCAAGGTTGAGATGACCGACCTTTTCACTCAGGATCTCCCCGACCGTGCCGAACAGAAACGGCGTTCCCGCCAGCACAGCTGCCACAAGAAATTTTATTATAAGTTCGCTGCTCATGCCCTGACGTCTCCTTTCCCCCTGAATACAAATTTATAGCGGATAAAAAGTTCACATCCCAGAATAAAAAACAGAATGATTCCCTGTAAAACATCGGCACAGTCTGAGGAAAGTCCGAAAGATGACTGAACAACGCTGCTTCCCTTTTCCAGAATACTGAACAGTATTGTCACGAGAAGAATCGCAGGCGGATTCAGCTGTGCCAACCATGCCACGATGATTGCCGTAAATCCCACGCCTCCGGCCACGGCTGTCGTAAGCGTCACATCAGAACCGGTTGCCTGAACCATTCCTCCGATTCCGCAGACAGCTCCGGACAGAAACATGGTACGGAGAATCACTTTTTTCACATTCATTCCGGCATAACGGGCCGTCTCCTGACTTTCTCCCACCACGCTGATCTCGTAGCCCTGTTTGGAACGGTTCATGTAAATCCATATCAGAACCAGCAGCACGAGCGCGATAATCCAGCCGAACTGGATGCCGAACACCCGGTCAAGGGAGGCATTCTTATCAAACCGGGCAATCTTCGCATATCCCTGGGAACCGGGATCCCGCCACGGTCCCTCTCTGAGGAACACAATCACGTTCAGCGCAATATAATTCAGCATAAGCGTAAAAAGTGTCTCATTTGTGTCATATTTCGTCTTGAACCACGCCGGGATAAGGCCCCACAGGCCGCCTCCCACAGCTCCCGCAATAAACATGACGATTACCAGCAGCCAGTGGTTCCATCCGGAATGGAACAGGGCAAAATATGAGGCAAAAACGCCTCCCATGATGATCTGCCCCTCCGCTCCGATGTTCCAGAAACGCATCTTAAAAGCCAGCGTCACACCCAGCGACGCAATCAGAAGCGGTATTGCTATCTTAACCGTCGCCTGAATTGCCATCCCGCTTCGGAGTGCTCCCGTCAGAATGGTCTGATAAATGACGAACGGATTCTGTCCCAGGCAAAGGATAAAAAGGCCGCCGGCCACCAGCGCCAGAAGTATTGCCTCCAGACGGAGAATCAGCGTCTCTTTCCTGCCAAGCTCCGCTTTTTTTACCACGCGGATCAATGGTTCTTTCATGCCTTTTCCTCCTCTCCCTCATCTGATACACAGCCGGGCGCATCCATGCACTCATCCGACTTCTGCACTCTGTCATCCCCGGCTCCCAGAACCTCCTCAGCTCTGGCACCCGTCATCATAAGACCTACCTGCTCTTTCGTCAGCCTGTCCGCATCCTCAATGCCCATTACCTGTCCGTGGCAGAGCACCATAATGCGGTCGGAAAGCTCCAGAAGAACGTCAAGATCTTCTCCGATATAGACAACGGCGACTCCTTTTTTCTTCTGCTCATTCAAAAGCTCATATATTGTATAGGAAGAATTGATGTCCAGTCCCCGGACGGGATACGCCGTAATGAGCACCTGCGGGCTCGACTCAATCTCACGCCCCAGAAGAACCTTCTGTACGTTTCCTCCGGACATCAGGCGCACCGGCATATCAACACCCGGTGTCACGATCCCCAGCTTGTCTATGAGTTTTTCCGCCAGCTCCCGCGCAGGCCCTCTCTCCACAAAGGGTCCTTTCGCTTCCGAGTAGGATTTTAAAAGCATATTGTCCACCATGCCCATGGAAGCCACCAGTCCCATGCCAAGCCGGTCCTCCGGGACAAAACTCATGCTGATTCCCAGACGGATAATCTCTGCCGGCGACTTTCCCACAATATTTTCCTTGTGGTAGAGAATCGCTCCCTTTTTGGCCACCATAAGTCCCGTCAGCGTCTCGCAGAGCTCCTTCTGGCCGCTGCCTGCCACCCCGGCAACTCCCAGAATCTCCCCGGTGCGGATATCAAAAGAGATATCATCCAGAGCAATTGTTTTATCGCTTTTTTCCACGGTCAGATCCACAACCTTCAGAATCGTCTCCCGGTTCTCCATCCGGGGCCTGTCAATGTTCAGGCTGATGGGACGCCCCACCATAAGCTCTGTCAGCTTCTTTTCATCGCACTCTCCCGTGACTACTGTGTCAATACTCTTTCCCTTTCGCAGGATCGTCACACGGTCACTGATGGCCAGGACCTCATGAAGCTTGTGTGTGATAATGATAATGGCGCATCCCTGCTCCTTCATTCGCCTTAAAATGGCAAAGAGCTTTTCCGTCTCCTGCGGTGTGAGAACAGCCGTAGGCTCATCCAGAATCAGGATCTGCGCACCTCTATATAATACCTTCAAAATCTCGACTGTCTGTTTTTCACTCACTGACATGTCATAGATCTTTTTTTCCGGTTCAATTTCAAGTCCGAATGAATGTCCCAGCTCTTCAATCTTTTCCCGAAGGCTTTTTCTGTTCAGCCGTCTGCCGTGGGAGCCCAGTATAATGTTGTCCATGGCGCTGAATACATCCACCAGCTTAAAATGCTGATGTATCATTCCGATTCCCAGATTCTTCGAGTCAACCGGAGAATTGATGGATACCTCTTTTCCTCCGATAAGAATAGACCCCGAATCAGGATGGTAAATGCCGGACAGCATATTCATAAGAGTCGTCTTGCCGGAACCGTTTTCCCCCAGAAGGGCCATGATCTCCCCGTATCTGACGGTCAGATTAATCTTATCATTGGCGACCACGCTTCCGAAGGCTTTCGTAATCTGCCTGCATTCAATGGCATACTGTTCTGTCATAATGTCACCTCAAACCTCTGCAGTGCCGCACGGCAAAACCGCCGCCGGCGTGTTTTCCGGATATCTGTAAGAAAAAGGGATGCCGCAAATGAGAATCTTACCATTCACCATTTGAAACGGCATCCCCTGCCGCCGCACACAGCCGTGCGGTTTAAAATCAGATTTTATTTCTCAACCACGTTTTTGAAGTACCAGTGAATATTTCCCGTGATATCTGCATCGGACATAGGCTCGCCCTCTGTTCCAACGGTTGTCCCGTCGTTGCACTCAATCACGCCGTCAAAAACATCCCACTCGCCGGATGCCATCTTTTCTCTGGCCTCTTCAATCTTCTCAGCCGTTCCCTCTGCGCACAGATCAGATAACGGCGCAAGATCAACAAGACCCTCTTTCAGTCCGCCAAAATAGTTTTCGCCGGTCCAGGTTCCGTTTATCAGGCTCTCAACTGCCTCTGTGTAGTATGCGCCCCAGTTCCAGATTGTGGAAGTCAGAACTGCCCCGGGAGCATCCTTGCTCATATCAGAGTTGTATCCTACGCCGAATACACCGGCTTCCTCAGCCGCAAGCTGGGGATTGGGAGTATCGCAGTGCTGTCCGATAACATCACAGCCCTCATTGATCAGAGCAACAGCAGCCTGTTTCTCGCCCTCCGGATCATACCAGCTGTTTGTAGTCTTGATATATACTGTAGCATCGGGATTTACAGAGTACACGCCCATGGCAAATGCATTGCAGCCTCCGGTAACCTCAGCGTTATCCTTGCCCCATGCACCTACATATCCGATCTTGTTGGTCTCTGTCTTAAGACCTGCAGCAATACCGGAAAGGTAACGTGACTGGTAAATTCTTCCGAAGTAATTGTTAAAGTTCTTTCCGTTGGATTTATATCCGGTTCCATGAGAAAAGACTACATCCGGAAACTCTTCAGCCAGAGCCTCGCAGGCATCCATATATCCCCAGCTGGTCGCGAAGATAATCTGGCAGCCCTCTTCCACACACTCTCTCATGGCAGTGTCAATTGCAGTCTGATCATCGTCAGCCACATTGTTCTTGCGCACGATCTGGCTGTCATCCAGTCCGAGAGCCTGCTGCATGGCAACGATACCCTGATCGTGTGCATAGCTGTAGCCGGATCCGTCTGCCGGATTTCCGATATGGATAACGCCGACCTTCAAATCCTCTTTGGCAACTGCCGGCATAACGCCCTCTGCAGCCTCTCCTGCCTGCTCAGCCTCCGCGCCTTCCTCTGCTGCTCCTGCTGCCTGTGTCTCTGCCTCCTGCGCTTCTGTCTCAGGCGCAGATGAAGAAGAGCAGCCTGCGCACAGAGAAAGCGCCATTGCAGCGCTCAGTAATACGCTTACTACTTTTTTCATGTTCCTTCCTCCTCAAATAAGATGATTAGATCTTAATATACGAAACAATTATTACATTTTTATACAGGATTTGCAAGCCATTTTATATTTTTATTTGTGCCTGCCGCATATAGAAAAGAAATCCCGCACGCATCGGTTATCCCCAATCCGCACAGGATTTCTCTTCAGAATATATCAGACATCCGCTACTCTTTGTCCAGAATTTCCATAAATTCCTCGCCGGTAATTGTCTCCTTCTCCAGAAGATAATCCGCCAGCTCATGAAGTTTGCTCTCATGGCCTTCCAGAATGCTCTTTGCTTTCTCGTAAGCTTCCTTCACAAGAGCGATGACTTCGTCATCAATCCGGGCTGCCGTCTCCGCAGAGCAGGCGAGTGACGTATCGCCTCCCAGATATGCATTATTTACTGTCTCGAGCGCAACCATGCCGAAATGCTCACTCATACCGTAACGGGTAATCATGGCACGGGCAATTTTGGTCGCCTGTTCAATATCATTGGATGCCCCCGTCGTAATGGAATGGAAAATCAGCTCTTCAGCCGCCCTTCCGCCCGTAAGTGTCACAATTTTGTTAAATGCTTCCTCGCGGCTCATAAGGAAACGCTGTCCCGGTTCAACCTGCATTGTATAGCCTAAAGCACCGGATGTTCTCGGGATGATCGTGATCTTGTGAACCGGTGCAGAATGGCTCTGAAGCGCCGCAACAAGCGCATGTCCAATCTCATGATAGGACACGATTTTTTTCTCATCACTTGAGACCCCGGCATCTTTTTTCTGATAACCGGCAATAACAGTCTCCACGCTCTCCTCAAGATCCTGCTGGGATACAAGCTTTCTTCCCATTCTCACGGCTCTCAGTGCCGCCTCATTGACGATATTGGCCAGTTCCGCTCCGCTGGCGCCGCTGGTAGCTCTTGCAATGGCTGCATAATCCACTGTCTCATCCATTTTCACCTTTGACGCATGTACGCGGAGGATCGCTTCTCTTCCTTTCAGATCCGGCAGTTCCACAGGAATACGGCGGTCAAACCTTCCAGGACGAAGCAGCGCCTTATCAAGCGATTCAGGACGGTTCGTGGCAGCCAGAATAACCACGCCTTTTCGCCCGTCAAATCCATCCATCTCTGTAAGAAGCTGATTCAGAGTCTGCTCTCTTTCATCATTGCCTCCTACACCGCCTCCGTCTCTCTTTTTGCCGATTGTATCAATCTCATCGATAAAGACGATACAGGGAGCCTTCTCATTGGCCTGCTTAAACAGATCCCTTACCTTTGCGGCACCCATACCCACAAACATTTCCACAAATTCCGAACCGGATATGGAAAAGAAAGGTACGTGAGCCTCTCCGGCAACCGCTTTGGCAAGCAGTGTTTTTCCCGTTCCGGGCGGTCCCACAAGAAGTGCTCCCTTGGGAAGTGTGGCGCCTATCTCCGCATACTTCTGCGGGTTATGAAGAAAATCCACAATCTCCTTGAGCGCATCCTTGGCCTCTTCCTCTCCGGCCACATCCGCAAAAGTCACGCCTGTTTCCGACTCCGCATAGATTTTTGCATTGGATTTTCCAAATGTCATTGCATTGGGACCGCCCATTCTCTTCATAAGCGTCCTGCTGAACATCTGACCGATTCCCCAGAAAATCAGAAGCGGCAGAATCCAGGTCAGAAGAAAATTAAGAAGCGGCGATGCCTGAGTCTCTATCTCAGCACTGTAATGCTCTACCCCCGCCTTTTCCAGCTCTTCATAAAGATTCACTCCGGGAATCAGACCCGCTTTGTAATTTACATTCCACCGACTGTCTTTCAGGGTAAAAACGACTTCATTATTCGTGGTCACATATACCTCGTCCACATTTCCCTGCTTCAGCTGTTCCTCAAACTGATCATATCTGACCTGCTGCGTCCGATCCATCAGTGACGGGAACCAAAAGATATTCAGGAGCATAACTATCAGCATAATCATTCCATAATAATACAGAAATGATCGCCTTGGCCTCTTTCCGCTGTTATCTCTGTCTTTTCTCTGTTCCATCCATTTACTCCTCTTCTTTTGCTCTTCTCCATTTTCATTATTCCCACTTTGGCATATAAAGTGACGAAGTTTTGTCAAAAACTCCTTCAATTATCTGCCACAAGATCACATCTTTTTATATACCGTATTTGTTGACTTTTGTCAATATATTATTGTAAATATTTATTTACTTTTCTTATTTGTTGACCAGTTAGAAAAAATATGATAAGATAAATCATATATTTTTTTGCGCAAATCGATCAGTGGGGAGGTTTTACAGATGAATCACTATGAAAACACACTGGAATCCATTATAAAGGCAGCGAGAACCATGGCCGGAAGGCAGGCCGAAACCAGCTCACAGCTTCCAGGCAAAAAAGAAAAAAGCGACGAAGCAGACCACCACGATTCCGGTGCCGCTGTGTCTTCTGACGTATCATCGAAAACATCTCCTGACACTGACACACCGGTTTTGCCGAATCCGTCGTCTTCCGGATTTACGTCTGCACAGGAAAACACATCCGGAACCGCTCTCACAAAAGAGGATGAGAATAAATCGTCTGCTGAATCCGAATCAGCACTCCGGACAGCCGGCATTCACTTTCTTGAATTTGCGGTTGCCTTTCTCACTCTGGCAAAATGTCAGTATCAGCAGGACAACGATGTGAAAGTAAATTCTCTTCCTTTTTTTACGCTGGTTGCTCTTGACAGCTGGGCTGACAGTGATTATACAATGTCGGAGCTTGCCGATAAACTGCAGATCACAAAACAGCAGCTCTCTCGTCTTATCAACGTCCTGGAGGAAAAAGGTCTTGTGGAAAGAATCCACGATACCGCCAACCGCCGCCGCGTATATATCAGAATATGCCCAAACGGACGTGAGATGATGAACAGCGTGAAGCAGTGCATGCTGGACTCCACTCTGTATGGCCTGAGGGCCTACTCAGAAGATGAGCTGCGTGAACTCGATCAGTGTATCTGCCGCCTCATTCAGCTGATGGAAAAATTCAACACGGATCCAACTGCATAGCTTTGTCACTGCACACAGTACCCGGGAGGCACATGCCTCCTTTTTTTATTTTTGTTTCAAGACATATCTTCAAACTTGATGTTATATTATATTTTTTCTCAAAATTTACTTTTTTTATATATTTTTTCTTATTTTTTTCACATTAATTCTTCATTCTGTTGATTTTTAATTTCCCGGATGATATAGTAGGGAAAGACTTTTGTCGTCATGGCACAAAGAAACCGCACCTCACTTCATCCGATCCCCGGCATTTCATCCCCTTCTTTCCCCCTCAGTTCAAATTTTATCATTTACAAAAGAAAGGAAGGTATATTTATGCCCAGACAAAGAACAGCAGAATCACTGTCAGAACAGCAAAAAAGGACAGCACTCATTGAACGGAGCCAGAATGAGTTCAGACACCATCTGAACGCCAAAAATTTGGCAGAGAATACGATACAGGTCTACACATATGCTGTCCGGCAGTTCTTTTCCCTTTATCCCGATGTGTCTTATACAAATTTAAAATCATATAAGTTTTTTCTGATGGAACATTACAAGCCCCAGACAGTCAACCAGCGTATACGGGCCATGAATTCTTACATTGACTTTTGTCAGCTCAGCCCCGGGCGCATCCCAATGGTAAAAATTCAGCAGAAAACATATCTGGACAATGTCATCAGCGAAGCCGACTATGAATACCTGAAAAGCTGCCTGCTGCGCGATGAAAAATATCTCTACTATTTTCTCATCCGCTTTATGGCCGCCACAGGCGCCAGGGTAAGTGAAGTCGTCCAGTTCAGGGCGGAAGATATTTTTGCCGGTTACAAAGATATCTACTCAAAAGGAAACAAAGTTCGCCGCATCTATATTCCAAAAGCCCTCCAGAATGACGCGGCCCGCTGGCTTCACGCCAATCGTCGGTTTCACGGCGAAATATTTCTGAACCGATACGGGAATCCGCTGACACCGGGCGGAATACGCAGTCAGCTGAAGAGTGTAGCCAGCTGCTACGGTATGAGTCCTGAAGTTGTACATCCCCATTCCTTCCGCCACCGCTTTGCCAAAAGTTTTATTGAAAAATGCGGAGATATTTCACTGCTGTCTGATCTTCTGGGACATAAAAATCTGGAAACAACCCGCATTTATCTGAGGCGTTCCAGCAGAGAACAGTATGAAATCGTAAACCGTGTTGTCAACTGGTAGGAGGTATTTAAAATATGAAATTGCAGAAAAAAAGGCCTGAAAACCCTGGCGATCCAATCACATCCTTTTGCATATATCTGGAACACCAGGGACGATCCCCGAAAACCATCAGCGGCTACTCATGTTCCGTGCGCCTGTTTTTCAGGCGTTTTGACAATTTAAACATTGAAAATCTGAAAGCTTACCGCTCCTGGCTTATCAGTACATATCAGTTCAATACAGTCAACTCCAGAATTCAGAGTATGAATCGATACCTGGAGTTTCTGTACTCCTGTCAGCAGCTTCCTCCGGAACTTGTTACTGAAAGCCGGCGCGCCGACAGCCACCTCCCCGCATCGAAGGACAGCTCTTTCCCCGTTACTGAAACAGAATTGTCTGAAAGCTTTAAAACAGTTCCGGCTCTGAAAGCCTGTATGGATGGCATTTACAAAATGTGCCTTGTCAAAGAGCAGAAACGCAATTATCTGGATTCCGTTATTTCCCAGAGAGACTATGAACGTTTTAAGAGAAGACTCAGAAAAGACGGAAATATGTACTGGTATTTCGTCATCCGTTTTCTCGGTGCGACAGGAGCCCGCATCAGTGAGCTTCTGCAGATTAAAATGGAAGATCTGAAAGCCGGATATCTGGATCTGTATTCCAAGGGCGGAAAAATACGGCGCCTTTTTTTTCCGCGTGCCCTGTGTGACGAAGCCATTCCCTATTTTTCTGAAAAAGGAATCCGAAGCGGCTTCATCTTTCTGAACCGCCGCGGCTCCCTGATTACTTCCCGGGGAATTGAGCTTCAGCTTAAACAGTTTGCCCGCCGGTACCGGATTGACCCGGATACCGTTTATCCTCATTCTTTCCGCCATCGTTTTGCCAAAAATTTTCTGAAACGTTTTAACGACATTTCTCTTCTGGCAGATTTAATGGGACATGACAGTATTGAAACAACCCGCATCTACCTTACCCGTTCCAGTCAGGAGCAGAAAGCACTCATCGATCGTGTTGTAACCTGGTAAAAAAAAGACGCCCTGAAGCGTGGATCCAAAATTACCGCCTCAGGACGCCTGTCACAGCCTTCTGTCTTTTCACGTCATCATCCGAAAGCAACTGTAAAAATCAAAGTACCTTGCTGAGAAACGCCTTCAGTCTCTCGTTTTTCGGATTTTCAAAAAATTCTTTCGGCTCATTTTCTTCTACAAAATTGCCGCCTTCCATGAACATTACTCTTGTAGCCACCTCACGGGCAAAACCCATCTCATGGGTAACCACAACCATGGTCATATGCTCTTTTGCAAGCTGACGCATAACATTCAGAACTTCGCCTACCATCTCCGGATCAAGAGCAGAGGTCGGCTCATCAAAAAGCATCACATCAGGATGCATGGCAAGAGCCCGGACTATCGCAACTCTCTGCTTCTGACCTCCGGAAAGCTGTGCCGGATAGGCATCCGCCTTTTCCCGAAGTCCTACTCTCTCAAGAAGCTCCATCGCCTCCCTGTCAGCTTCTTCCTTATTTTTTTTCAGAAGCTTGATAGGCGCCAGCGTCATATTCTCAAGAATTGTCATGTGGGGAAAAAGATTAAACTGCTGAAATACCATGCCCATCTTCCGGCGGAGCTGATCAATGTCCGCTTTCGGATCCGTTATATCCGCTCCTTCTACAAATATATGGCCTGCCGTCGGCTTTTCCAGAAGATTAAGGCATCTTAAAAATGTGGATTTTCCGGAACCTGATGGGCCGATTACGCAGACCACATCCCCCTTGGAAATCGTTGTTGAGATATCCGTCAGAACATTGAGATCGCCAAAAGTTTTAGAGAGATTCTGAATATCAATCAATACTTCTCTGTCCTGTGTATTACCGCTCATTCTTTCTCAAGCTCCTTTCCACATTCTGGGCAAAATGGCTGAAGATCATGGTCAGTGCCAGATAGATAGCCGCCACAATCAAAAGAGGAGTCCACGCATCATACGTTCTGGAACGGATGATATCTCCGCCCTTGGTCAGATCCTGCACCGCCACATAACCGGCCACCGATGTCTCTTTAAGAAGTACAACAAACTCATTGCACAGGGCCGGCAGCACATTTTTAAATGCCTGCGGCATAATAATATACCGCATTGTCTGCACATAATTGAAACCGAGGCTTCGTCCCGCCTCCATCTGTCCCTCATCAATAGACATAATTCCCGAACGGAAAATCTCAGCCACATATGCTGCCGAGTTGAGTCCAAAAGCGATAATTCCGACAAACACACCGGAAAAAACACGGGACACGAAAATACAGTAATAAAAAATCATCAGCTGAATCAGAGCCGGCGTACCCCGGATTACCGTCAGGTACAGCTTGCAGATGGCATTTAAAAATTTCAGCTTTCCTGTCTTGTCATGGGTTGAACGGACGATTGCAATCAGCAGACCAACCGCAATTCCGATCAGTGTTGCAAACAGGGTAATCAACAGAGTATTTTTTAGGCCCTCTGTCAAGTATTGCCACCTGTCGTCCTTAATCAGGTTTAGATACAAGGCCTGCTTCAATCCTTCCACTCCTTTTTCCTCCATTCTTTCTGAAATGTATAATTATATGGTATATAAACCGCACAGCAACGAAAAAGCGGCGGAAGAATCCTTCCGTCGCTTTCCCCGCTGCCAAAATCCCCGGCGCCCCGGCTTATTTACTGCGGGCACATCGGCCGGAAAATGTTTATTTACTCAGCCGTAACATACTTTGCCACGATCTCATCCAGAGTTCCTGACTCCTTCAGGGAAGCAATCGAAGCATTGATAGCATCAAGAAGCTCCGTGTTGCCTTTCTTTACTGCGATAGCATACTCTTCCTCTGCATATGCAGTCTCAAGAATTACCAGTCCCTCATTTTCGCTTACAAATACCTGAGCCGGCTTATTATCAATAATAACAGCATCAATCTTTCCGTTTACAAGTGCCTGTACAGCGTCAGCGCCCTTCGGGAATCTCTGTACATTCTCATCGCCGAAATCATCACTTGCATAGATATCGCCTGTTGTTCCCTGCTGAACACCGATAAGCTTTCCGGAAAGATCTTCAATCGTCTGAATCTCGCTTCCCTCCGGCACGATAACAGACTGCACGCCCGTTGCATATGTGTCAGAAAAATCAACCTGAGACTGTCTGTCCTCTGTTACTGTCATACCGGCTGCACCGAAATCTGCCTTGTCAGCCTGAATTTCCGGAATAATGGAATCGAATGCAATATCTGTAATCTCAAGCTCTGCTCCCATCTCTTCGCAGATAGCTCTGGCAATATCAACATCAATTCCCACAATCTCATTTCCGTCATGATACTCATAGGGCGGGAACTCTGCGTTCGTTGCCATAATCAGCGTCTGGCCGGCAAAAGCGCTGTCCCCTGCGGCCTCAGCTTCAGCCTCTGTATTCTCTGTCTCCGGTGCTTCTGTTTCTGTTGCAGAAGATGAGCAGCCTGCCAGTGTAGCTGCCATCGCTACTGCCAGTGCCAGTGCAGCAAAATTCTTTTTCATAAATTTAATCCTCCTCTTTTTCATATTTGCTTCAAAAAATATTTTTATGCAGCAAACATGTATAAATATTAATTTCATTACCTAGAACTACATTATACCTCATTTTTTTAAATAATCAAGTCAAAAATACGTTTTTTTGAAGGTTTATGCATTTTATTTTTCCATTCTGATGACGCCTCTGCGCCATCAGGCAGTTTTCCCTGTCTTGGAAAATATAAAGCTCTGTATTATACTGAATACAGGAAAGTTTTTCTGCGCCAGAAGAGAATCTTTCCGGATTTTATGCAAAAGAGGTATATGCTCCCATGGATACATTTTTTCTTCATCTTCTGGAAAAAACAGCCTGGCCAATGATCCCGCCTCAGCCGGGTTCTCTCTTCCATATTACCTTTGCCGCTGCAGGTATTTTGTGCGCTGCTCTGGCTGCGTGGAAGCTGCGCCGCAGCTTCGGCCTGTGCCGCATCAGGATTCTGACAGTCTGCGGATTTATACTGGCCGTTTCCGAAATATACAAGCAGATGTTTCTCTATTATATTGTAAATGACAGACACTACGACTGGTGGTATTTTCCTTTTCAGCTCTGCAGTCTTCCCATGTACCTGTGTCTTCTGCTGCCTGTTCTGTCCCGTTCGCTGCGTAAATTTTTATGCACATTTATGTATAGTTATAACCTTCTGGGCGCCGTTATGACATTCGTGGACCCCTCCGGTCTTATGCATTCCTACTGGACGCTGACACTTCATGGATTTCTGTGGCATATTCTTCTCATTTTTATCGGGCTTCTGATCGCTTTCTCCCGGACGGCAGATCCCTCCTTTTCCGGATTTCTATCAGCCACCGGAATCTTTCTCATCAGCTGCTGCATAGCCACTGCCATTAATATCCTGGCCCGCCCTCTGGGTAATCCCGATATGTTTTACATAAGCCCCTATTATCCCACAACACAGATTTTCTTTTCCGGGATTGCAGAACATTTTGGAATTATGGCAGGAAACATTTTCTACATCCTCTCCATCATCGCAGGCGCAGGACTGCTCCACGCACTGTACTCACGTACTGCGGCAAACAGAAAAAGACCGCGCTCCGGCAGATAAGCCCGTCCGCAGCCCGACTGAGCCAAAGTGCTCCCGGGCTGCTTTCTGCTTCTGCTAAAAAGCGCGGTCCTGTATTATTTAACCTTTTTATCCGATCTGTTTACTACTGAATCTCTTTGTGGAAATCCTGAAGAGATTTTACCTCAAGATGTCCATTCTTCTTGATGCTCCGCAGAGCCTGAACTGTAGCCTTGGCTGCAGCCATGTTGGTAAAGTAAGGAATTTTTCCCTTTACGGCTGCCTTGCGGATATAACTGTCATCTCCCATTCCCTTCCGGTCGATAGGAGTATTAATAATGATGTCTATCTCTTTATTGGTAATCTTATCAAGGATATTGGGACGTCCCTCGTTGATCTTTGCAACCTTGTCCGCCGGAAGTCCGGCTGCAACCATAATATCACATGTCCGGCCTGTTCCCATCAGCTTGAAGCCGCACTCATAAAATCCTGTTGCAACCTCAATAAGCTCAGCCTTGTCTTTGTCATTGACACTCAGAAGAACCGTTCCGGAATCCGGAAGTCTTGTCTGTGTCGCCTCCTGAGCCTTGTAGATAGCCTCACCCACATTTGTTGACATTCCCAGAACTTCTCCGGTAGAGCGCATCTCCGGTCCGAGAACCGGGTCAACCTCCGGGAACATTTTGAACGGGAACACCGGCATTTTCACGCCGTAATGCGGAATCTTCTTCTCTTTAAGCTCCGGTACCGGAGAAGGACGGCCGGTAAGATGGGAAGTCATAATATCTGTAGCCAGTTTTACCATCTTGATGTTGCATACTTTGGAAACCAGCGGAACTGTTCTCGATGCTCTCGGGTTGGCCTCCAGAACGTATACCTCCCCGTCCTCGATTGCATACTGCATATTCATAAGGCCAATTACATGCATTTCCTTTGCGATACGGCTTGTGTAATCACGGATTGTATCTACCTGATCCTTTGTAAGATTCCTGGACGGAAGGATGCAGGCGGAGTCTCCAGAATGGATACCAGCCAGCTCAATGTGCTCCATAACAGCCGGAACAAAAACATTTTCGCCGTCGCTGATGGCATCAGCCTCACACTCAGTAGCATGGTGCAGGAAGCGGTCAATCAGAATCGGACGATCCGGCGTAACACCGACAGCCTCTTTCATATAATAAGTCAGCGCCTCATCGTCATGGACAACTTCCATTCCGCGTCCGCCCAGTACATAGGAAGGACGAACCATAACAGGATATCCAATCTGATTTGCAATCTTCAGAGCATCATCCACCGTTACCGCCATTCCGGACTCCGGCATAGGAATATGAAGCTTGTCCATCATCGCCCGGAACAGATCTCTGTCCTCTGCCATATCAATGGTTTCAGGCGTTGTTCCCAGTATATTCACTCCGTATTTCTTCAGGTCAGCTGCCAGATTCAGAGGTGTCTGTCCGCCGAACTGAGCGATAACTCCCAGCGGCTTCTCCTTCTGATAGATGCTGAGAACATCCTCCAGAGTAAGCGGCTCGAAATACAGCTTGTCAGATGTATCATAGTCCGTGGATACCGTCTCCGGATTGCAGTTTACTATAATAGTCTCAAATCCCAGCTCTTTGAGTGCGATAGCCGCATGTACACAGCAGTAGTCAAATTCAATACCCTGACCGATACGGTTGGGGCCGCCGCCAAGAATCATAATCTTCTTCTTATCACTGCAGGGGCTCTCATCTTTAATATGGTAGCTGGAGTAATAATATGCGGAATCCGGCGTACCGCTTACATGAACGCCTTCCCAGCCTTCCACAATGCCGGCCTCTGTGCGGGCGTTGCGGATCTCTTCCTCTGCCACTCCCAGTATCTCGCTCAGATACTTGTCGGAAAAACCGTCCAGCTTTGCCTGGCGGAGAGCTTCGATATCCGGAACACGTCCTTTGTACTGAAGAAGAGCTTCTTCCTCTTCTACCAGTTCCTTCATCTGCTGAATGAAGTAAGTCTTTATTTTTGTAAGCTCTTCCAGCTCTTCTACCGTTGCGCCCTTGCGCAGTGCCTCATACATGATGAACTGACGCTCGCTTGTCGGCACATGAAGCATGGAAAGAAGTTCCTTTTTGGTTTTCTGCGCAAAGTCCTTTGCATGGCCCAGACCGTAACGACCTCTCTCCAGGCTTCGGATAGCCTTCTGGAATGCTTCCTTGTAAGTCTTTCCGATACTCATGACTTCGCCCACAGCCTTCATCTGAGTACCGAGCTTGTCCTCTGAACCTTTGAATTTTTCAAAAGCCCAGCGTGCGAATTTAATTACGATATAGTCGCCTGACGGTGCATATTTATCCAGTGTTCCGTATTTTCCGCAGGGTATTTCATCCAGCGTCATTCCCGTTGCCAGCATAGCGGATACAAGGGCAATGGGGAATCCTGTCGCCTTGGAAGCAAGTGCCGATGAACGTGAAGTTCTCGGATTGATCTCAATAACAATGTCTCTGTCTGTCTTCGGATCATGAGCCCACTGTACGTTGGTTCCGCCGATAACCTGTATCGCCTCAACAATCTTGTAGGATTTCTCCTGGAGACGTTTCTGAACTTCTTCCGAAATAGTAAGCATGGGCGCTGAACAGAAAGAATCGCCGGTGTGAACACCCAGGGGATCAATATTTTCAATGAAGCAGACCGTAATCATATTGTTCTTTGCATCACGGACAACCTCAAGCTCCAGCTCCTCCCAGCCGAGAATAGATTCCTCTACCAGAACCTGTCCTACCATACTCGCCTGAAGACCGCGGGCGCAGACTGTCTTAAGCTCCTCGACATTGTATACGAGTCCGCCGCCTTCTCCGCCCATGGTATATGCGGGACGCAGAACAACAGGATACCCCAGACGATCCGCGATAGCAAGTGCATCATCAACACTGTATGCCACTTCACTTCTGGCCATATCGATTCCCAGGCTCTCCATCGTATGCTTGAACTCGATTCGATCTTCGCCTCTCTCAATAGCGTCAACCTGCACGCCTATAACCTTAACATTATATTTATCAAGAACACCTGCAGATGCCAGCTCCGAGCAAAGATTAAGTCCTGACTGTCCTCCCAGATTCGGAAGCAGGGCGTCGGGACGTTCTTTCTCAATGATCTGTGTCAGTCTCTCCACATTGAGCGGTTCAATGTAAGTCACATCTGCCGTCTCAGGATCCGTCATGATCGTAGCCGGATTGGAATTGACCAGAACAATTTCGTATCCAAGTTTTCTTAAAGCCTTGCAGGCCTGTGTTCCCGAATAATCGAACTCGCATGCCTGACCAATGATAATCGGGCCAGAACCGATAATCATCACTTTGTGAATGTCGTTTCTCCTCATCTTTTCTCCCTCTCATTGTCTGCGGTTTATGTTTTCAAAAAGCGGCCTGCCGGAAATTGACACAGCAAAACGCCGCATAATACTGCGGCGCTTCTCACGTCTGTGGCTTTCCCTCTTCGCCACAAGCCCCCAGTAAGCCATTATCAGCATTATAATAGAAAAGTGTTTTCTTGTAAACCCGATTTTTTACATTTTTCTCTTTTTTTCTCTTTCATTTTTTTTAATACTGTGCTATACTGGTAAAGATATACTGGGGTATTATTTCTAAAGGATTTTCACATCGGAAAGAAGTCACATCCTCCTCTTTTCCATGACTGTAAAATTAATATTTAAGAAAGAATGCTGACTGCTTTCTGAATTTCAGAAGGGAATTGAAACAGATAAGATGAAGATACTTGTTATTGACGGACAGGGCGGCCGTATGGGAAAAGCCCTGGTAGAACAAATCCGCACACTGTGCCCAAAGCAGCCGATTATCGCAATCGGGACAAACAGCACCGCAACCGCAGCCATGATGAAGGCCGGAGCTGAAGCAGGCGCTACAGGAGAAAATCCTATCATTGTAAACAGCCGGGATGCAGATCTGATTGTGGGTCCCGTTGGCATCGTGATTGCGGATTCTCTGCTAGGCGAAATCACTCCTGCCATGGCAGCAGCGATCGGTTCCAGCCCTGCTCACAAGATTCTGCTCCCTGCCAGCGGCTACCGTCACTGCCGTCACACACTGATCGGATGCGGAAACGAACCGCTTGGCACTTACATCCGCCAGGCAGGCGAAGCCGTTTCCCGCTTTATTTCACAGGGTGCCGTCTGACACCCCAGTCACATAGGAACTATTCCGGAGACGCTCTGCCGTTTATGAACGCTCTGTGCTTTCATGCAGCCTTCTTCCGGTCTCCTTATCCGAAAGAACCTGTCTCTTCAGTGCATCAACACTGTCAAACCGGACCTCCGGTCTCAGAAAATCAATAAGCTGGACCTCGATCCATCTGCCGTAAAGATTCTCATTCAAATCGTAAATATATGTCTCCACCCCGACAGGATGTACCCCGTCGATGGTAGGCTTTCTTCCGATATTCGTAATACTGTTATAGACAGAACCATCAATCACAGTACGGGACAGGTAAACACCAAATGCCGGCAGATGTTTCTGCGGCCCCGGCTCAACATTTACCGTCGGAAATCCCAGGGTTGAGCCCAGGTGATTGCCGTGAATTACCTGACCGTGAACCATATAATTATATCCCAGGAGCTCATTGGCTTTCCGGACATTTCCTTTTGCCAGCTCTTCCCGGATGTATGTGCTGCTGATTTCACGTTTACCGTCTTTTGCCTTCTCCACTACAACCATCTCATACCCGTAGCATGAAGAAAGCTTTTCGAGAAGTTTCACATCGCCTCTTCTCTGGTAGCCGAAATGAAAGTCTGTCCCCGATACAATGGCTTTTGCATGCATCTGTCCCACCAGAATATGCTCTACAAACTCCTCCGGCTGCAGATGAGCCACCTCCTGATTAAACGGATACTCCACCAGATAGTCAACACCTGCCTGCTCCAGGTTGTCCCGACGCTCTGCATTGGTGGTAATCATTGTCTGCAGTGTTCCCCGCATCAGAGTTCCCGGCGCCGTTTCAAATGTAAAGACAGCCGGCGCATACCCTTTTTCCCGAAATCGGAACACTTCCTCCAGAAGCTTTCTGTGGCCCCTGTGAAGTCCGTCAAATTTCCCCAGCGTTACGGCTGTCGTCTCTTCTATATGAAATTCTCTGGTTCCGGCAATATACTGCATTTTACTCTCCTCCCAGAAAAATTTTCTTTGGTTTCCACTGTTTTCTGTCGCTGCGGTATTCATAAATTCCGATAAACTCATTCCGGCTGTCGTAAACCCTAAGCCATCCTTCCGGTCCCTCTGTTTTGCAGGCAGACCTCATGGAATAAAAAGCCGCAGAAAACGGATTTCCATTCCGGATAAGCCGGTCAAGGTTCTCATTGTCTGAAACAAGTCCCGGACATTCTGCAAACACTTCATCTACAGGAAGAATCCATTTTTCCAGGTTTCCTTCTTCCTTTAACTGCTGAACCTGCGCCAGTGTAAGACTCTCCGAAATATCAAATCTGCCCACGCGGATACGCTTCAAGTGTTCCATGCAGCCTCCGCAGCCCAGACGTTCTCCTATATCATGACAAAGTGTGCGGATATACGTTCCCTTCGAACATGTAACTGTCATTTCAACACGCGGCAGTTCTGTCTTTTCCAGAACAAGATCATAAATTTCTACCGGCCTTGCCTCTCGGGAAATCTCTTTTCCCTCCCGCGCCAGCTCATAAAGTTTTTTTCCATTTACCTTTATGGCTGAATACATTGGCGGTATCTGCATATATGTTCCCACAAACCCGCCTGCAACTCTGCGGATTTCATCCTCCGATATACCGTCTGTTTTTCTCTCTTCCAGAATTCTTCCCGTTGTATCCTGGGTATCTGTCTCGACCCCCAGCAGCAGCACAGCCCGGTAAGTTTTTACTTTATCAGTCAGAAGCTCACAAAGTCTGGTCCCTTTTCCGAGGCATACCGGGAGCACTCCCTCCGCAGCCGGATCGAGTGTCCCAGTATGACCTATCTTTTTCTGCCGGAGAATCCCTCTCAGTTTCGCAACTACATCATGGGATGTATAGCCCGGCTCCTTATAGATATTAATTATTCCGTCAATCATTTGCCTTCTATACCCTCATGCTCATCCATCTGGCGCAGGATATGTTCTGTCAGGTTGTTCATCACATCATGCACACTTCCCTGTATTGTGCAGCCGGCAGCCCGGATATGACCGCCTCCGCCGAAATAAGCCGCGATACGGCTCACATCCACATACTGATTCGAGCGCATGCTGACCTTGAATTCATGAAAAGATTTCTCATATATGAATACGGCGCACTCCACACCCTCTGTTACTCTGAGCTGGTCAATAACACCGTCCAGATCATTGGAATCGGCTCCATAAAAATCCAGGTCTTTCCGGCGCAGTGCACTGAAAATACATCTGCCGTCCAGGACAAGGATACTCTCCAGAAGCGCCCTTCCCAGTATCTGGTTCTGGACATATGTTTTTCTGTAAAAACTGTCATCTATAATCCGGGCGCTGTCCAGTCCCTTATCCAGGAGCGCTCCTGCAATTTCCATGGTTCTTCGCGAAGTGGAGCTGTACTTAAAAACACCCGTATCATGAACAATTCCCGTATACAGACATTCTGCCGTGCTGAGGCTTATTCTGTCGTATTCAAGAAGACTGTAAAGAACCTCGCTGCAGGAGCTTGCTTCCGGCACGATCAGATTTGTTTCAGCAAAACCGCCGTTTGTCCGATGATGATCGATGCAGAGTGTCCTGCCCGCATTCTCAAACAGACTTCCAAACTGTCCCAGTCTGTCAGGATCACTGCAGTC
Source organism: uncultured Lachnospiraceae bacterium (assembly GCA_944384125.1). Lineage (GTDB taxonomy): Bacteria > Bacillota > Clostridia > Lachnospirales > Lachnospiraceae > Otoolea. Next base: position 40,252 of record CALWSF010000028.1, read on the forward strand.
CATGGTAATACACAAATCAAACTTCTTCTCCCCGGAAATTTCAGTCCGCACTGCATCGAAATGGTTTAAGCAGGAGAATTTGGAGGAGGGAGAATCAAGATAGATCTCCGTCTCCAGTGAAGGATAATTTTCTGCCAGGTAATTATAAAGTCCCAGACAGGTTCCGACACAATCTCCGTCCGGATGTATATGCCCCAGAAGTACGACGCGTTCCGTATTTTCCAGAGCATCCGTTAACACATTTTTATTCATCTTTATTATCATCTCCCGAGTCCCGGTCTTTCAGTCCCTCTGTTACCTCGTCAATGAGACGTGTCATATGGACACCGTATTCGATTGACTGATCAAGAACAAATGTTATCTCCGGCGTATTTCTGAGATTGATACGTCGGGCAAGCTGGGTGCGAATGAACCCCACCGCACTCTTCAGGCCCTGTATCGTATCCTTTGCCGCCTCTTCGCTGCCCAGCACACTGATATATGCCCTGCAGAATTTCAGATCCGGCGTAACTTCTGCCGAGACAACGGTTGTCATGGGATGAATGCGCGGATCCTTCAGTTCACGGCTGATAATCTCACTCAGCTCCTTCTGGACCTCGCTGTTTATCCTCGTATTTTTAATACTGTTTTTGCGCATCGCTGACGCCTCACTTTCTAACGGGGAACTTCCACCATCGCATAAGCCTCGATCATGTCGTCCTCCTGAATGTCATTAAATTTCTCGAATACCAGACCGCACTCATATCCGGCATTAACTTCTTTGACATCATCTTTGAAACGCTTAAGAGAAGCCAAAGCTCCGTCAAAAATCTGTTCCCCGTCACGGGTAATTCTCGCTTTGCAGCCTCTCTGGAATTTTCCGTCAAGCACGTAGGAACCGGCAATCGTTCCGACTCCGGATGCCTTGAATGTCTGACGCACTACTGCGTGACCGATTATCTGCTCTTCAAATACCGGATCAAGCATACCTTTCATGGCAGCCTCTACATCCTCAATAGCCTGGTAGATGACACGGTAAAGACGTACATCTACTTTCTCCCGCTCTGCCACAGACTTTGCAGTTGCGTCAGGGCGGACATTAAATCCGATGATGATTGCATTGGATGCCGCTGCAAGGCTGACGTCAGACTCATTAATTGCTCCGACTCCTCCGTGAATAACCTTTACAACAACCTCCTCATTTGACAGTTTTATAAGACTCTGCTTTACTGCCTCCACAGAACCCTGCACATCTGCCTTTACAATGATAGGAAGCTCCTTGATATTTCCGGCTTTGATCTGTGAGAACAGATCATCCAGAGACAGTTTTGTCTTTGTATCTTCAATCAGTTTGTTCTTTCCCTCAGAAATGAACGTCTCGGCAAAACTTCTGGCCTCTTTCTCATTATCTGTACGGACAAAAACTTCTCCCGCATTGGGAACATCATTGAGACCGAGAATCTCAACCGGCGTAGAGGGACCTGCCTCTTTTACTCTGCGTCCCTTGTCATCCATCATTGCACGCACTTTACCGAAGCATGCTCCTGCGGCAATCGGATCGCCCACATGAAGAGTACCTTTCTGTACCAGAACAGTGGCAACCGGTCCTTTTCCTTTATCGAGCTCTGCCTCAATCACAAGTCCCCTCGCATTCCGGTTGGGATTGGCTTTCAGCTCTTTTACCTCAGCGGTAAGAAGGATCATTTCCAGAAGCTCCGGTATACCCTCCTTCGTATGAGCCGAAACGGGAACAAAGACTGTGCTGCCGCCCCAGTCCTCCGGAACCAGCTCATATTCAATAAGCTCCTGTTTTACTTTATCAATATTGGCACTGGGCTTATCAATTTTGTTGATTGCCACAATAATCTCTACGCCCGCAGCCTTTGCATGGTTGATCGCCTCTATCGTCTGCGGCATAACACCATCATCCGCCGCTACAACGAGGATTGCAATATCCGTAGACTTGGCTCCTCTCATACGCATGGCAGTAAACGCCTCATGTCCCGGTGTATCAAGAAAAGTAATTTTCTGGCCGTTTACCTCTACCATGTAGGCGCCTATATGCTGCGTAATGCCGCCTGCCTCTTTTGCGGTAACATTGGTCTGACGAATTGCATCCAGAAGAGAAGTTTTTCCATGATCAACGTGACCCATAACACAGACAACCGGAGGTCTCACAATCATATCTTTTTCGTCCTCCTCGTCCTCACGCAGCAGCTCCTCGATCACATCAACTTTCTCCTCTTTCTCGCAGAGAACCTCAAATTCCATGGCAATCTCTTCTGCCTGATCGTAATCAATCTCCTGATTGATCGTCACAATTTTGCCCTGAAGGAAAAGCTTTTTCACAATTGCAGAAGGCTGCAGCTTCATCTTCTCAGCCAGTTCCTTGATTGTAATAACCTCAGGAATTACAATTGTCTTGATCTCCTCAACCTTTGCCTCTTTTTTCTGAGGCGGAGGCGCCATAACCGCTTTGGAGCCCTTTCCTCCCTTGCCCTGTCTGGAGTGAAGTTCTTCCTCGTGATCAATCTTATCGTATCTGTCATTTTTATATGCGTTTTTATTCTGTTTATTGTTCTGAGGCTTCTGCACAACCGCACCGTCAAATGATGGCTTCGGAATACTCAGACCTCTTCCGTCACGGCCGCCTCTCTGACCGTCACGGCCGCCCTGATAGCCGCCTCTCTGACCGTCACGGTTGCCCTGATAGCCGCCTCTCTGACCATCGCGGTTGCCCTGATAGCCATCTCTCTGACCGTCACGGTTGCCCTGATAGCCGCCTCTCTGACCATCGCGGTTGCCCTGATAGCCGCCTCTCTGGCCATCGCGGTTGCCCTGATAGCCATCTCTCTGACCGTCACGGCTGCCCTGATAGCCGCCTCTCTGACCATCGCGGTTGCCCTGATAGCCGCCTCTCTGGCCGTCGCGGCTGCCCTGATAGCCGTCTCTCTGACCGTCACGGCCGCCCTGATAGCCGCCTCTCTGACCATCGCGGTTGCCCTGATAGCCGCCTCTCTGACCGTCACGGCTGCCCTGATAGCCGCCTCTCTGGCCGTCGCGGCTGCCCTGATAGCTGCCTCTCTGGCCGTCACGGTTTCCCTGAGCCGGCTGCTGAGACTGAAGAGTGCCAGCCGTCGCCTGCGGTTTCACACTCTGTGCCGCTACCGTATTCTGATTCTGCTGCGGGGCAGACTGAGCAGTCTCTGTCTGAGAGGATACCTGCTGTGCCGGTTTAACAGATGCCGCCGGTTCTGAAGCTTTGGCTGTTCCGGATGCTGCCGGTCTGGCGATTCCGGATACGGAAGCTCCCGGACGTCCCGAAGCAGCCGGAGCAGCGGATGTTCTCTGCGCACCTGCCCCTCCTGGTGCTGATGTTCTTGCCGTCCCGGCTGCACTCTTTCCCCCCGGCCTGGTACTTCTGGGCTGTGCACTGTTCTGTGGGCGGTACACTGCCGCAATTCTCTTCTTGGGCGGCTCTGCCGTCCTCTCTGACACAGGTTTTTCTGTCTCTTTTGTCTCTGCCTTTACAGGCTCATTCTTTATATTCTCCACTCGCTTTGATTCCGCCTTTCCCGTATCTGATTTTGAAGTCTCAGCCGGCTGCGCTGGTGTACGCCTTTCCGACAGCGAACGTCTCACTGCCGCAGCCTGCTCATCCGTTATGCTGGAGGCATGGCTTTTGATATCAAAATGATTCTCCTGCAGTATTTCCAATACTTCTTTATTTGATTTGCCCAGCTCTTTGGATAACTCATTAACCCTCATACTCATTACCTCCATTCAGTTTCATCTGCTTTACAAGCGCTTTGGAAAATCCGGGATCAAGAACCGCCAGTGATGCTCTGAATTCCTTTCCCATCGCATGGCCCAGTTCATCCTTTTTCCCGAACACATAAATCGGGACCTTACGGTAAGTACACATGTTCACAAACATTTTTTTTGTGTTTTCGGATGCCTCTTCTGACACAATAACAAGACAGGCACTCCCATCCTTGATGGTTTTTTCCGTCAGAAATTCACCGCTTGCAATCCTGCCTGCTTTTGTAGCCAGCCCCAAAAGGTTAAGTATCTTCTTACGCTCCTCCAAGCTGCTCCATCTCCTTTTCCAGAGTTTCATAGACCTCGGCCGGAATGGCCATCTTGAGAGAGCGTTCCAGCCCTTTGCTCTTTGCTGCCTTTTTATAACAGTCCAGGGACGGGCAGATGTACGCTCCTCGGCCGTTTTTTCTCCCAGTAGCGTCAATCACAATATCTCCCTCCGTTGTTCTGAGAACACGGATCATCTCTCTCTTGTTTTTCATCTCTCCGCATCCGATGCACTGCCGCAGCGGTATTTTTTTTGCACTCACCGTCTATCACTTCCCAATCTATTCTTTTCTATCCGTCACTCTGCCGCACAATCACTGTTCCTGAAGTTCATCGTCTCTGAGCTCTTCTTCCGGCTGAACAGTCTCTTCTTCCGGAGAAAGCATCTCTCCTCCGTTTGCCTCGCCGTTCTCAAAATTCTCCTCTGCTCCGCCAATGAGAGGCTCATCCGTATATCCTTCAAATCCATCCTCGTATCCCATCTCCAGCTCATCCAGGAGTCCGGATTCACGGGCCTGTGTCTCACTCTTAATATCTATTTTATATCCGGTCAGGCGGGCTGCAAGTCTCGCATTCTGTCCTTCCTTTCCGATGGCAAGAGACAGCTGATAATCAGGCACAATAACCTGTGCCTCTCTCTCCTCCTCATCGGCCGCAACAAGAATAACCTTGGCCGGACTCAGTGCATTTTCAATCAGGAATGCCGGATTCTCATCCCAATTGATAATATCAATTTTTTCTCCCCGAAGCTCATTTACAACCGCATTTACTCTGGCACCGTTGACACCGACGCAGGCACCGACCGGATCTACATTGGGGTCGTTGGAGCTGACCGCAATTTTCGTACGGGAACCGGCCTCACGGGCTATCGCCTTGATCTCGACTGTTCCGTCGCGAACCTCAGCTACCTCCGATTCAAACAGACGCTTTACCAGATCAGGATGCGTCCGGGATACTGTAATTCTCGGTCCCTTGTTGGTATCCTTTACCTCAAGCACATAAAGCTTGATTCTTTCCGTCGGTCGGAACACCTCTCCCTTTACCTGTTCTGCCTCGCTCAAAATCGCATCGATTTTGCCCAGATCAATGCAGACATTTCGGTTTACATAACGCTGCACAATACCGGTAACCACATCTTTCTCCTTGCAGTACCAGTCGTTGAAAAGCGCCTTTCTCTCCTCCTCGCGAATTTTCTGGAGGATAACATTTTTGGCATTCTGTGTTGCGATCCGCCCGAATTCTTTGGAGTTAATCGGTACCTGAACCACATCCCCCAGATCATATTTTCCGTTCATCATCTTCGCTTCCGCCAGGCTGATCTGGAGCATCGGATCCTCTACGCTCTCTACAACTTCCTTCTCCGCATACACAGAAAAGTCTCCCGTTTCACGGTTAATGTTTACCTTAACATTGTCCGCTTTTCCGAAGTGATTTTTACAGGCTGTCAGCAGAGAATTTTCAATGGCCTCCAAAAGAACATCCTTGCTGATGTTGTTCTCCTTCTCCAGCACATTTAACGCTTCAATCAACTCTTTATTCATTTTCCTTTATCCTCCTACCGTCTAAAAATCAAAAGCCAGACGTATTAAAGCAATTTCTGATTTATCAAATGTCAGTGTGCCGCTTTCCTCCGATGTGATTGTAACTGTCCCCTCATCATAAGAGTCAAGCGTTCCTGTATACTCCTTGCTGCCGTCACGCAGCCTGTAGAGGTGTATCTCCACGTCCCTGCCAAGGCTTCTCGCAAAATCCTTCTCCTTTTTCAGCGGCCGTCCCAGCCCCGGCGAACTTACCTCCAGAATATAGCTGTCAGCTATAAAATCTTCCTTATCCAGCCAGTCTCCCAGAAGCCGGCTTATTACCTCACAGTCATCAACCGTGATTCCGCCTTCCTTATCAATGTAGCAGCGCAGATACCAGACTCCAACCTCTCTCACATACTCTACATCTACCAGTTCAAACTGATGTTCATCCAGAACAGGCTTAAGCCACGCTTCAACTCTCGCCTCATACTGCTCTCCTTTTGCCATGTCCCCACCACCTTTCAACATTAATACTGACAACCCCGCCAGATTCTTTTGTATACAAATTGAAAGAGTGGACATCCGTCCACTCTCTCTAGTCAATTTCTATGTTATCCATGTAATTATATCACTATCCTTTTAAAAATTCAAGCAATATTTTAGGTTCGGCCATCCGCTTCCGCCAGCAGTATCCCCATATACAACACAGCCCCGTCTCTGAATGTCCGGGGATTATACCCGCACGGGAGTTTGACAGTTGAATAATAAAAAAATACCTCGCAGGCCTTATAAAACCTGCATTTTTTGTGTCAAATT
>CALWSF010000029.1 GCA_944384125.1 uncultured Lachnospiraceae bacterium
AATATTTCGGCTTAAAAATGGCAAAAAGATGCTGCCGCATCTATGATTTCCTAATCATTGATGCGACAGCCCCCTTTTAACTGTTTCTGAAGCAGGATGAATTGTGAAGAAATTCTGATTCTGAGAGAAAGATCAGAGAGAGGTTGATTTTGGAAGGCTGAATATGAATTCTGTTCCTACTCCCTCTGTGCTGACAACATCGATATTTTCGCCATGAGCCTGAATGATCTCTTTTACGATGGAAAGTCCCAGCCCCGTGCCTTTTTTATCCTTGCCCCGGGATGAATCAGACTTATAGAAGCGTTCCCATATTTTTTTCAGACTGGCGCGGGGAATGCCGATTCCTGTATCTTTTATGGTAACAAAGACTTTTTCATACCGGACGGAAGTCTGGATATAAATAACGGAGTCCTCATGACTGAATTTGATGGCATTGTCAATCAGATTGTACAGTACCTGCTGTATCTTGCCGAGATCCGCATATACCATCTGTATGGAATCTGAAAATGTAAGATCAAAAGTAATGCCCCTGGCATCACAGGTGCCCTCAAAAGAGGCCGCGGTGTCCTTGATGGTGCGGTTGATGTCAAAATTGGTGCGTGACAGGTAATTTTTGCTGTCAAGGGAATTGAGAGTAAGCATCCCCTGAGTAAGCTTATTGAGGCGCTCTGTCTCGGAAATGACAATGCCCAGATATTTCTGGTAGAGCTCCTGAGGTATTGTGCCGTCAAGAATTGCCTCCAGATAACCCTTAATGGATGTAAGGGGAGAGCGGAAATCATGCGACACATTTGCAATGAATTTTTTCTGATATTCTTCCATTTCATTGAGTTCATCCGACATATAGTTGAGTGTGCTGGCAAGATATCCGATTTCGTCATGACTGGAGACCGGGATATTGTGTGCCAGATTGCCGGCTGCATATTCTCCCGCCGCATAAGTGATTTTTTTTAACGGCAGATATACTACCTTTGTGAACACAAGAAGAATAATCAGGGACAGCAGGAAGATGATGGCGGAAGTTATGTAAACAATGTTGAGAAAGCCGTTTTGTTCCTGATGAATAAGAGAAACTGGAAGATGAATTACAATATAGCCGTATGTCCGCATATTTCCGGTTATGGGAGCAGATACGGACAGAACATCACTGTTAAACAGTCCGTAATAGGAGCCGATTGTGTAGAGATGATTCCCCTGAGCTGTGGGATCAAATCCCTCAATTGCGGTTCCTGTTTTTTTATTGCTGCTGTCGGCTACGATGGAACCGGTATGATTGAGTATCCAGACGTCTGACTGAAGGTAGGAAGATACTGCTTGAAGCTGAGGATAGGCAACTTCCAGATTAATCTCTTTTCCCTCGTATACTTTGCTGCAGTTGTCTGCAATCATGGTGGCTTCGTCATACAGAATTTCTGCTTTGCGGTTGATCAGATATCTGTAAGTCATATCTGATGAGAAAGTAGCGATGGTAACAAATCCGAGAAGGCCAAACAGCAGATAGCCCAGCAGAAGCTTATAATAGAGAGAATGTGTCATTTGCGATTGCCTCCGGCGGGATGAAGCCGCCGTATCTATGTTCCGGTTTAATAGTTTCGTCTGTATTCTGCATGATTCAGCGTTTTACTTCAAATTTGTAACCAATTCCCCATACAGTTGTAAGAGCCCACTTTTCGTGATCTTTGATTTTTTCACGGAGCCGTTTGATGTGAACATCAACAGTTCTGGTATCTCCGATATATTCATATCCCCAGATGTGATCCAGAAGCTGTTCTCTTGTAAATACCTGATTGGGCGAGGATGCAAGAAAGTATAAAAGCTCCAGTTCCTTTGGAGGCATTTCAATGGAGTGACCGTTGTAAATAACGGAATAGTTAGTCAGATTCACAATAAGATCGGGGTACTCCACAAAATCTCCATGCTGATCAGAACTGAGCGTAAAGGAGGCCTGGGGAGCTGCCTGATAACGGCGGAGTACGGCCTTGACTCTGGCTACCAGTTCTTTGGAGTCAAAGGGTTTGATCATATAATCATCGGCTCCCAGTTCCAGTCCCAGGACCTTGTCGAAAATTTCTCCTTTTGCGGACAGCATGATAATGGGGACCTGGGAAGAAGCCCGGAGCTCTCTGCATACCTGGTATCCGTCCATGCCGGGAAGCATCAGATCCAGAAGGATCAGGTGGGGACGGAAGACGGGAAAGACTCTGATAGCCTCCTCCCCGTCGCCGACAATCTGCGTCTCAAAGCATTCCTTTGTGAGATAGAGCGAAATGAGCTCTGCAATATTATAGTCATCATCCACAATGAGGATGCGCTGTTTTTCTGCCATATTTGGTTCCCCCCTGTTTATTTGAATGTAACAATTGTAACGCCTGTATCGCCCTCGCCGAATTCGCCCAGACGGAATTCCTTCACGTAGTTTAAACGCTTCAGATGGCGGTGTACCCCTGCTTTCAGTGCGCCGGTTCCTCTTCCGTGCACAACCCGTACCTGCGGAAGGTGGGCAATATAGGCATCATCCAGGTATTTGTCAAGTACCGGTATAGCTTCGTCTACAGTCATGCCGATAAGATTTATCTCCGGAGAGACAGAGAGCGATTTGGACATTTTGATTCGGCTGCTATGTGTGCCGCTGCCTTTGGCTCCGGTCTTTTTTCCAATGTCTGTAATTCCGGGTCCGGAGATAGATGCCTCGTCTACAAGCTCCAGATCTTTTATATTGACCAGAGAGCGCAGAATTCCCATCTGTACATACAGATCGCCTCTGGCATTGGGCAGAGAGCTGACGGTTCCCTTAAGATTCATGGAGAGAACGCGGACTGTGTCTCCCAGACGAAGAGATTTGGGGGACAAGGCTTTAGCCGGTGCCGCAGCCGGACGTGATGAGAGTTTTTTATCCACATCACTGATTTTGCTGCGGAGTCTGGCGCGTTCGGCCTCCAGCTCTTTGCTGACGCCTGATTCTCTGGCAAGCCGATTTACATTCCGGATTGTCTGATCGGCAGTGTCTTTGGCATCCTGGAGGATCTTACGGGCATCTTCGCGCGCCTTTTCAAGCAGTTTTTCCTTCTGCTCGGAAAAACGCTCCTCTTTTTGCTGGAGTCTTTTTTTCAGTTTTTCAATTTCTTCTCTGTACGCTGCAATTTCGGCGCGTTCTTTTTCAATGGTAACGCGGTTATCTTCCAGATCGGCCAGAAGATCTTCAAAGGATTCGTCCTCTTTTTCAATGTATTTTTTTGCGTCATCAATGATATAGTCCGGCAGCCCCAGCTTGCGGGAAATAGCAAAGGCATTGCTCTTTCCGGGAATACCGATGAGAAGCCTGTAGGTAGGCCTTAGCGTTTCCACACTAAATTCACAGCAGGCGTTTTCCACACCGGGAGTAGACAGTGCAAACACTTTCAGTTCACTGTAATGAGTGGTTGCCATTGTGCGGCAGCCCATATTGTGGAGAAAATTCAGAACAGCTGTGGCAAGAGCAGCGCCCTCTGTGGGATCCGTGCCGGCGCCCAGCTCATCAAAGAGGCACAGAGAATTGCTGTCTGCCCGGCTTAAAATGGATACAATATTTGTCATGTGGGCGGAGAAGGTGCTGAGACTTTGCTCTATGCTTTGTTCATCCCCGATATCGGCAAATACGTCATCAAAGACTGCAAGCTGTGATCCGTCAAAAGCCGGGATATGGAGGCCGGCCTGTCCCATCAGGGTAAAAAGTCCCACCGTTTTAAGGGAAACCGTCTTTCCACCGGTATTGGGACCGGTTACAATCAGAAGATCAAAAGTGTCGCCAAGGTAAATATTGATGGGGACTACCTGCTTCGGGTTAAGAAGAGGATGCCGTCCGTCTTTAATATTGATATAGCGCCGGTTGTTAAATTTCGGTTCTGTTCCGTTATAATGGCGTGACAGGGCCGCCTTGGCAAAGACAAAGTCCAGGTGTGCCAGAAGTTCAAGGTTAGCCCGGATTGTGTCTGTGCAGGGGGTCAGCTCTGAGGACAGCGATGCAAGGACGAATTCGATTTCCCGTTTTTCCTGAATTTCCAGTTCCCGCAGTTCATTGTTGAGTCTGACTACACTCATGGGTTCAATGAAAATTGTAGAGCCGGTAGAAGACTGATCGTGGATCATGCCGGGAACCTGGGATTTGTATTCTGCCTTTACCGGAAGACAGTAACGGCCGTTACGCATGGTAATTACTGCTTCCTGCAGATATGATCGGCTGGAGTTGAGTATGGTATTCATCTGTGTGTGAATACGTCCTCCTACCGTTTTCATGGAGCGGCGGACTTTGGAAAGCCCGGGGCTGGCATCGTCGCTTACCTCGTCCTCTGACAGAATGCACCGCTTGATCTCAGTATTAACCGGGGTAAGGGGTTCAAGTGAGCGGAACATCTCATCGAGGGAGTCGTCGGGAAGCTCCGATTCCTCGTGACGTCCATATGCTCTGGCTCTTGCGGCTGCGGTCAGGAGGGAGCTTACGGACAGGAGTTCCGGTATGCTCAGACTGCTTCCGATTTCAAGACGTTTTAAGGATGCACGCACGTCTTTTACGCCGCCGAAGGAAAGGCTTCCTTTCATCCGGATCCGTGTGACGGCATCGCTGGTTTCTGTCTGACAGTGCTGTATTTCTTCCAGATCGCAGGATGGCAGAAGTTCACGGCAGAGGGATTTTCCCATCTCTGTGGATGCGTATTCTGTCAGCTGATCGATTATTTTTGTATATTCAAGAGTTCTAAATGCTTTTTCATTCATTGAAAAATATACCACCTGTCTGTATAAAAATAAGTGTTATTTTCAGTTGCGGAACCGGCCCGAAAAAGGGACGGCCCTGTTTGGCTTATTCCATCTATTATATCACAGGACATGGCGGTTATGCCACTTTTTTTACCATGCAAAAATGACTTCGGGAAAAAAGAAAGGAGGGCACGGATGCCGGCGGCGCAGGGCGGCGGAAAAGTAACAAATATTCTTGCATATCAACGGGAAGAAAAGTATAATGATGGTATGTCGTTCAAAGGAGAAGGAAGTATGCCGGATACGGAAGGACCTGAGAAGAAAGAAAAAAGGGAATTCATGAGGGAAAAGATTGTGAAGCCGCCGATGTCCAAACGCCAGATTGCAAAGCGGCTTGTTCTGTTTGTGTGCTTTGCAGCGGCCTTCGGTGCCATTTCCGCTGTCAGCTTTACGGCAGCAAGGCCTCTGGCGGACCGGTATCTGGGCGGGCAGGATGCGGCAGAAAGTACTCCCATACAGTTTACAAGGGATGAGGCGGAGACGCTTCCGCCGGCGGAAAATCCTGGTGTGGAGACCACGGCTCCCTCTGCCGGAATAGAAGAGAAGGAGCTCCGGGAAGCAATCGATGAGGCGCTGCAGGAATACCGTTTTACTAAAGAAAATATCTATTCACTGAGCAGTCTTTTCAGAGAGATGGGGGCGCAGGCGGATAAGGGGATTGTTACCGTCAGCTCGGGAAAACAGCAGCTTGATCTGTTTGGAAACCCTGTGGAGAGCACGGGAGATTATGCCGGAGCAGTGATTGCCAAAACGAGCGGAGAACTTCTGATTTTTACCTATGCGGATGCAGTCCGCTCAGCAGATTCTATCTATATTACATTTGCTGACGGGACGAGAAGTACCGGTACGGTAAAACAGATTGATGAGGTTCTGGATATGGCGGTTGTGTCTGTGGCACTGACGGACATTTCAGAAGCGGCGAGGGAACAGACAGCGGTTCTTACACTGGGTAATTCCTATTCTGTGAAACAGGGGGATTTTGTTCTGGGAATCGGCGGCCCTGCCGGGATGGTGCACTCTGTCAGTCAGGGAACTGTTTCATATATTGCAAAAAATGTTCAGATGACAGACTGTTCAGCAAGGGTTATTTATGCAGATGTGGCCAGCAATTCCCATACGGGAACGTTTCTGCTTAATCTGGCGGGAGAGATTATCGGATGGACTACGGAGGAGTTCCGGACGGAGGAGAGCACAGAGAGAACAATAGCAGTCAGTATTTCAGACTATAAACCTGTTCTGGAAAAGATGACCAATGGTGTTGAGGCTCCCTATTTCGGAGTAAAGGGCCAGGAGGTAAGCACGGCAATGCGGGAAGGAGGCATTCCGGGAGGCGTTTATGTTACTGAGGCCGTATCGGGAAGCCCGGCTTATGACGCAGGAATTCAGAACGGTGATATTATAACGGTTTACAATGGCGAGGAGATAAGCTCATTTGAAGATCTTCAGACGCAGATAGAAAGTTCGCACAGCGGCGCGGTTATTCCTGTGACGATTATGCGCAGGGGCAGAGGCGGATACACGCAGCTTGAGTACGAAGTGAAAATCAGGGCCAGGTAGATTACCTGGCTCTCTGAACGGATACAGAAAGCAGGCCTGTTTTCGGGATAGTCAGAACAGAAAGAGGAGAGGAAAACAGAATTATGAAATATATTGAGCAGTTTCGGGAAGGCATGAGGGTATCGGATGTTTACCTCTGTAAAACAAAACAGCATGCAGTCACAAAAAACGGAAAAGAATATGCATCTGTAGTGCTGCAGGACAAGACGGGAACAATCGATTCAAAAATCTGGGATTTGAGTTCTCCGGGGATTGGAAGCTTTGAACCGCTTCAGTATGTTTATGTAGACGGAGATGTCACGGTATTTCAGGGCTCCAACCAGCTTAATATAAAAAGAATCCGCCGTGCGGATGAAGGAGAATACAGGGAAAGCGACTACCTTCCGGTAAGTTCCCGGGATATTACAGATATGTACAGAGAGCTGACAGAGCTCATAAAATCTGTCGGCAATCCATATTTAAAACAGCTGGCCTCAAGTTTTTTTATTGAAGACAGAGAATTTGTGAAAAAGTTCTGTTTTCATTCGGCAGCCAAGAGTGTGCACCACGGGTTTGTGGGAGGACTTCTGGAGCATACGCTGAGTGTGATGAAGCTGTGCAGATATTATGCGGAGGCATATCCGGTTATCAACCGCGATCTTCTTCTGACGGCAGCACTTTTTCATGATATCGGAAAAACACGGGAGCTTTCAGCGTTTCCGGAAAACGATTACACAGATGACGGTCAGCTTATCGGCCATATTGTGATAGGAGCAGAGATGGTAGGAGAGCGGATTCGCCAGATTCCGGGTTTTCCGGAAAAAACAGCGGTGGAGCTTAAGCACTGCATTCTGGCCCATCACGGCGAGCTTGAGTACGGATCGCCGAAAAAGCCTGCTCTGATTGAGGCTCTGGCTTTGAATTTTGCGGATAATACAGATGCAAAGCTGGAGACCATGCTGGAGATTCTGAAGGGAGCCGGGGACAACAGCGGATGGCTGGGTTACAGCCGCCTTCTGGAGACCAATGTAAGAAAAACGACAGAGATATAATTAAAGCTTGGTAAAAAACCGATGAGATGCAGGCAGAGCTGCCGTATCCGGATTGACATAATCAGATGCAGTTATTATAATATAATAACTGTAATTCAGAACGGCAGCAGAAGCGGCCGGGACGGCAGAAGCCGTATCAGGTATTCAGAATGCACGGGAGAGCGGTGCAAAGCTCAGACATAAAACAAGTGCCAGGAAGGTATCGGAGATTTCAGCAGAAATCTGTACTTTCCGGCATTTTTTTTGCTTTTGAAAAGAAATTTCGGAATAATTTAAAGCAGCGTTTACAGAAAGGCGGGCGGATATGAAATATAAAAATGTAATGAGAACTGTGACAGCAGCCGTGCTTGCAGCAGGGCTGTTTATTCTGGCAGGCTGTTCAGGACACACGGAATCTTCCAAAGAGACGCAGGAATCCTGCCGGGATGAGAATTCTGTTGTGGTAGTTATGCCTCCTACATCTGAGCCGGAGTCAGGTTTTGATCCTGCTTTCGGATGGGGAGCCGGGGAACATGTACATGAGCCTCTGATTCAGAGTACACTGACAGTAACTGATGAAGATATGACAATTGGGTACGATCTGGCAAAAGAGGTACAGGTTTCTGAGGACGGGATGATATGGACGGTCGTCATACGAGATGATGCTTATTTTACGGATGGAGAACAGCTGACTGCAGATGATGTGGCTTTTACGTATAACATGCTCAGGACCAGCAGCTCTGTAAATGACTTTTCCATGCTTGAGGAAGCAGTTGCGGCGGATGATTTTACAGTAGAATTTCACATGAAACGGCCATTTTCCATCTGGCCCTATACAATGGCTATAACCGGAATCGTACCGGAGCACGCATATGGATCAGATTATGGTATCCATCCTGTTGGTTCCGGACGGTATGTGCTCCGGCAGTGGGACAAAGGACAGCAGGTTATTCTTGAGGCCAACCCGGACTATTATGGGGAGGCGCCCGGGATAAAGAAGGTTGTGATACTTTTTATGGAAGAGGATGCGGCATTTGCGGCTGTGAGAGCAGGGCAGGCGGATCTGGCCTATACGGCGGTTTCCTATGCGGATCAGATGCCGGAAGGGTATTCTCTTTTATCCTGTGAGACTGTGGACAACAGAGGCTTTAATCTTCCCTCCGTCCCGGCCCGAAAAAACGAGGAAGGGCTGACAATAGGAAATGATTTTACTGCTGATGTGCGTGTCAGAAGAGCTGTTAATCTGGCTCTTGACCGTGAGGAAATGATCGAGAATGTCTTAAATGGATATGGAAGTCCTGCCTTCAGTGTTTGTGATAAAATGCCCTGGTATAATGAAAGTTCAGAGGTAAGCTGCGACCGGGAAGAGGCAGAACGTCTTCTTGAGGAAGCCGGATGGATTGCTGGTGCGGACGGTATACGGACAAAAAATGGAATGAAGGCTTTTCTTGAGTTTTTATATCCTGTCGGCGATTCTGTGCGTCAGGCGCTGGCGGCTGAGACTGCCCGACAGCTGAAAGAAATTGGGATTGATACGGCGATACGGGGGGCGGGATGGGATACCGCCTATGATGATGCGCAGTCCCAGCCTCTGATATGGGGATGGGGAGCACACACGCCGATGGAGCTTTACAATATTTATCACACAGTGCCGGAAACGGGGCTCGCCCAGTATTCTCCCTATGCCAATGAGATGGTAGATCAGTATATGGATCAGGCTCTTGCGTCTGCAGACCTGCAGGATTCCTATGAGTTCTGGAAAAAGGCGCAGTGGGACGGAACTGGCGGAGTGACGGAACAGGGCGATATTCCGTGGGTATGGCTGGTCAATATTGATCATCTTTACTGGGTAAGAGACGGCCTTCAGGTAGCGCCGCAGAAGCTGCATCCCCACGGCCACGGCTGGTCAATTGTCAATAATGTGGATAAGTGGGAGTGGATAAAAGAGAATGAGTAAGGGGACCGCAGAAAAGCTTATATTTCATTTCGTGCGAATGCTCATACTGATTTTTTGTGTATGCGCGGCAGCATTTTTTCTCGTCTGTGCATCGCCTCTTGACCCTCTTCAGACGAATGTGGGACAGGCAGCTCTGGGGACATTGTCACGGGAACAGATTGAGGCGCTGGAGAAATACTGGGGAGTTGGGGTGCCGGCATGGGAGCGCTTCCTCTCATGGTTTACGGGAATTCTGCACGGAGATATGGGAATCTCACTGCTTTACAGGAGACCTGTTATGGAAATAATCGCAAAAAAGGCGGCTTCTTCCGCCTGGCTTATGCTGACAGCCTGGATTTTTTCCGGCTTTCTGGGAGCGGGACTGGGAATTCTGGCAGGAGTAAAGCGGGGGAAATGGCAGGATAAGGCTGTCACGACATACTGCATGATTATTGCAGGAACGCCTGCTTTCTGGCTTGCCCTCGTTCTGCTTCTGATTTTTGCGGTATGGTTTCCGCTTTTTCCTGTCGGATTCAGTGTGCCGGTAGGAATGGAGGCGGCTGATGTGACGCTGGCGGATCGGATTAAACATGCAGTACTTCCTGCAGTGGCTCTGGGTATGACGGGAATATCGTCCATTGCCATGCACACGAGAAGTAAGATGATAGAGATCATGGAGAGCGATTATGTGCTGTATGCCAGGGCGCAGGGAGAAAAAGGCTGGTCGCTTGTACGGCGCCATGGACTGCGCAATATTCTCCTTCCGGTAATTACGCTGCAGTTTGGCTCGATCAGTGAAATATTCGGGGGATCGGTTCTGGTGGAACAGGTGTTTTCTTATCCGGGGCTGGGTCAGGCGGCTGTCACTGCCGGGCTGGGAAGCGATATCCCCCTTCTTCTGGGGATCACACTGATCAGTGCGTCCATCGTATTTCTGGGGAATTTTCTGGCAGATGTGCTTTACTGTGTGGCGGATCCGCGCATTCGGGCAGGAAAAACGCATGGTATAAGTATCGGAGCAGAAGGAAAAGACAGCGGGAGGAGTACACGATGAGAAGACGGATTCTGATTCTGGCGGGGGTATCTCTTACTCTTCTGATTCTGACTGCGGTACTGGGATTTTTGTGGATGGAAGAGGCAGAGGCCATAAATTTTGCAGAAAAAAATCTGGCACCCTGTCCGGAGCACATTTTCGGAACTGACTGGATGGGCAGAGATATGTTTAAAAGAACTGTGGCGGGCCTGTCAATGAGTATTCGTCTGGGGGTTCTGACTGCGGCGGTAAGTTCTGTTATAGCTCTTGTTATGGCGGCTGCCGCCAGCCTGTTTGGAACTGCGGTAGATCGTCTGGTATCGGGGCTTACGGATCTCGTTATGGGTATTCCTCATATTCTTCTGCTGATTTTGATTTCCTGTGCGGCGGGAAAGGGATTCTGGGGAGTAACCGTCGGAATTTCTGTCACGCACTGGCCATCCCTGGCACGTCTTCTGCGGGCCGAAATGATGCGGATCCGGGAGAGCCCATATGTTAAAATATCTGAAAAACTGGGTATGAGTCCGTTGAAAATTGCCCGGGAACATATGATAATACAGGTATTCCCCCAGTTTGTGACGGGTCTTGTGCTTATGTTTCCTCATGCAATTCTGCACGAGGCAAGCATTACATTTCTTGGTTTTGGACTGTCCCCGGAAAAACCTGCTGTGGGAGTTATTCTTTCAGAGAGCATGAGTTATCTGATAACAGGAAAATGGTGGCTTGCTTTTTTTCCGGGGGCTGCGCTTGTAGTGTGCGTACTCCTGTTTCAGGGACTCGGTCAGGGAATAAACCGTCTTCTTGATCCGGCGGGGGCACATGAATAAGGTAAGAGGTTTATGAATAATACGGTTTTGGAGATACAGGATTTGAATATTCAGTTTACACAGTATGAGCGGGGGCTGCGCCGCCGGGAACTGCATCCGGTGCGGGGACTTTCCTGCATTGTGCGCGAGGGAGAGATGGCAGCGGTTGTGGGGGCAAGCGGTTCGGGCAAAAGCCTTCTTGCTCATGCTGTTATGGGAACACTTCCTTATAATTGTAAAATATCCGGACGGATTTTATATCGGGGAGAGATTCTTGGTCCGGAGCGTCTGGCGAGGCTGCGGGGAAAGGAGATTGCTCTGATTCCCCAGGGAGTTTCCTGTCTGGATCCTCTGATGCGGGTGGGAAGTCAGATAAGGAAGGGAAGAAAAGATCCGGCTTCCCGGGAAAAATGCAGGATTCTCCTGGAACGGTATGGGCTTGGAGCTGAGACAGAACGCCTTTATCCCTTTGAACTTTCCGGGGGAATGGCGCGGCGGGTTCTGATTGCTGCAGCTCTCATGGGAGAACCGCGGCTGATTCTGGCGGATGAGCCGACGCCTGGTCTGGAATCTTCAACTGCCCGGCGGGTAATGGGACATTTTCGTGAGATGGCGTCAGACGGTGCGGCCGTTTTAGTGATAACACATGATCTTAATCTTGCGCTTCAGACGGCTGACAGGCTTCTGGTATTTTATGACGGAGGAATAATTGAAGATCTGAGATCGGAGGAATTTCTCTCAGAAAACAGCCGGAAGCAGGCTTATACGGAAGCCTTGTATCAGGCGATGCCGGAAAATGGTTTTCATGTGTGGGAGGAGGGACACCTGTGAAACTGGAGGCAAAGAATATTTCTTTCAGCTATGGGATGGCAGGCCGGGAGATTCTGAAAAATGTATCGCTCTCTGTTGATGACGGGGAGAGAGTGGGGCTGAAAGCGAGGAGCGGCTTTGGAAAAACGACATTATGCCGTATTCTCTCCGGGTATGAGACGGCAAATAGGGGAGAGGTGCTTCTGGATAAAAAACCGCTTTCGTCCTTTCAAGGCTGCCTTCCTGTTCAGATGATAGGACAGCATCCGGAGCAGTGGATTAATCCCCGATGGAAAGTAAAAAAGGCTTTGAAGGAAGGGGGGCTTAAGGATCCGGATTTACTGAGTCATCTGGGGATCCGGGAGGAATGGATGGAGCGGTATCCTTCTGAGCTTTCAGGAGGAGAACTTCAGCGCATATGTATTGCCAGAGTTCTGGGGGACAGGACAAAGATCCTTCTGGCTGATGAGATAACAGCAATGCTTGATATGGTAACGCAGAGTCTGATCTGGCATGTACTTCTGGATGCGGCGGAAAAAAGGAAAATAGGAATGCTGATTGTGAGCCATTCTGATACTCTGCTTGACAAGATATGCACAAGGATTGTAGATTTGGAGAAGGAAAACAAAGATAAGACAGAATGCCTGCCCGAAAAAAATGAAAAGCGGGACAGGGCCGGGATGGGAGGCAGCGTATGGATGTAAAAGGAATACTGGAAAAAGTCAGGGAAGGAAAAATGTCCGTTGAGGAAGCACAGAAAAAATTTGAAAATCTTCCCTATGAAGATCTGGGATATGCAAAGCTGGATCTGCATCGCTCTCTCCGGTCAGGATTTCCGGAGACCGTATTCTGTGAGGGGAAACCGGATGAGTATCTGGCAAAAATATTTGAAACGCTCTACCGTGAAAATGGAGAGGTCCTGGGGACAAGGGCCAGCGAAAGACAGTATCAGCTTGTGAGGGCGCTGGTTCCGGATATCACGTATGATCCTGTTTCACGTCTTTTGCGGGCCGAAAAAATTCAGAAGGAGAAAACAGGGCTGATTGCAGTATGTACAGGCGGGACGGCCGATATTCCTGTGGCGGAGGAGGCCGCTCAGACAGCGGAATTTTTCAGATGCAGGGTGGAACGTTATTATGACGTGGGAGTGGCGGGAATACATCGCCTGTTATCTAAAAGAGAGAACATCAGGAGGGCTAACTGTGTAATTGCAGTGGCGGGAATGGAAGGAGCACTGGGAACAGCTGTTGCAGGGCTGGTTGAAAATCCTGTTATTGCGGTTCCCACATCTGTCGGATACGGAGCAAGTTTTCACGGCTTATCAGCGCTTCTTACTATGATAAATTCATGTGCCAATGGAATATCTGTAGTAAATATTGACAATGGATACGGAGCTGCATATCTTGCCGCTCAGATTAACCGCCTGGCGGAAAAACACTGATTATCCGGGGCGGAAGAAGGGAGAAAAAATGGGAGAAAAAATTTTATATCTGGAATGTTATTCTGGAATCAGCGGGGATATGACTGTGGGAGCGCTTCTGGATCTGGGAGCGAGCCGCGAGCATCTGGAAAGAGCGATAAAAAGTCTGGGAATTGACGGGTACAGACTGTCCTTCGGGAGGAAAAAGAAATGCGGCATAGATGCATATGATTTTGATGTTGTTCTGACAGATACGCATCATGAAGTACATGCCCACGGGGAGCACGTTCATGAGGAGCACGTTCACAAGGAGCACGTTCACGAGGAGCATGTTCACGGAGAACACGTTCATGAAGGGCATGTTCACGGGGAACATGAACACTGCCATCCTCACATTCATCGGAATATTCGGGATATATTTGCCCTCATAGATCGGCTGGATGAGAAGGAAGAGGTCAGAAGAATGGCCCGGAAAATTTTTACAATTGTGGCGGAGGCAGAATCAAAGGCTCACGGAATTCCGGTAGAAGAAGTGCATTTTCATGAGGTCGGAGCGGTAGATTCCATTATTGATATTATCGGTGTGGCTGTCTGCCTTTCTGATCTGGGCATTGACAGGGTGGCAGTTTCTCCTCTGGCGGAAGGAACGGGATATGTCCGCTGCCAGCACGGCGTAATGCCGGTTCCTGTTCCCGCTACGGCCAATATTGCGGCTGCCCATGGCCTTGAGCTGAAGATAACAGATAATGACGGTGAAATGGTAACGCCCACAGGGGCGGCGATAGCGGCTGCACTCCGAACGGAGAAAAAGCTTCCCGAAAACTGCAGGATTGAGAAAATCGGAACAGGTGCGGGAAATAAGGATTTTAAAAATGCCAATATTCTGAGGGCGATGATCGTATCTGCCAAAGAGGATGTCCGGGAAGAAAAAAATATGTGGGTTCTGGAAGCCAATATTGATGACTCGCCAGGAGAGGCTCTGGGGCTTGCCATGGAGATCCTCATGGAGCGGGGGGCGAAAGATGTCTGGTACACGCCGGCGTATATGAAGAAAAACAGGCCGGCTTATGTGCTTCATGTCCTCTGCCGGGAGGAAGAGAGGGAAACGCTGGAAAAAACGGTTTTTGAAGCGACAACAACTATCGGAATCCGCCGGTATCAGGTTAGCAGGACAGTGCTGCCGCGCCGGATATACAGTGTAGACACCCGTTATGGGAAGGCGGATGTAAAATGCTGCCGTCTGGGAGATGAAATCCGGTGCTATCCGGAGTTTGAGAGTGTGAGGGCGGTATGCAGCGAAAACGGGATTGGTTTTTTTGATGCCTATCAGGCAATCTGCGAGGGCGCACAGATAAGCCGGGGTAAGGAAACTGCCGGAGAGGAAAAATAGAACATGAGAGAATTTGACGGGAAACTTAAGCTTCTTGAAGAGTGGATGGACAGCAGGATGACGGGGGATGTGTGCGTTGCATTTTCCGGGGGTGTGGACAGCAGTCTGATTCTGAAAATGGCATGTTTATGTGCCGGGAAGAGGGGAGTATCTGTCCATGCGGTAACATTTGATACAATGCTTCATCCTGCCTGTGATCTTCAAACGGCAAAAAAAGTTGCGCACGAGCTGGGGGCCCGGCATGAGATTATTGAGATAGATGAACTTAAGATACCCGGACTTAAGAACAATCCTCCGGATCGGTGCTATCTCTGTAAAAAGCATCTGTTTTCGGTTCTGCTGGAGTATGCGGGGGAAAAAGGAATAAAACATGTGCTGGATGGAACAAATGAGGATGATCTTCATGTGTACCGGCCGGGGCTTCGCGCGCTCCGTGAGCTTGGAATCGAAAGCCCTCTGGCTGCCTGCCATATCAGCAAGAAAGAAACCAGAGAAATGGCGGATTTTCTGGGAATTTCTGTGGCATCGAGACCTTCCGCACCCTGCATGGCTACCCGTATTCCATACGGGCAGGAGCTTAATCATACAGTTCTTAAACAAATTGAAGAGGGAGAAGACTTTCTGCGGACAGTGTTTTCAGGGAATGTACGTCTGCGCCTTCATGGACAGACAGCGAGAATTGAGCTGGATTCTTCTCAGATGGGACGGGCTCTGGAACAGAGAAAACCGTTGTGCAGCCGCCTCCGGAAGCTGGGATTTTCATATATTACACTGGATTTGGAAGGATTTCGTTCCGGCAGCATGGATGAAATACTGCCGGAACGACAGAGCAGTGAGCCCGGCAGAGAGTGTGATATACAGTAATTGAATGACTGTTTTTATAACATCGGTTTAAAAGCGTAAAACGTGTCATTATGCGACAAATGCGTACATCATAATATAATGGCAGACACTTCCTCCCATCACAAACAGGTGGAAAATTTCGTGGGAACCGAAATTTTTATGTCTGGAATTAAAGAGAGGGAGCTTAAGGGCATAAATAATGCCCCCGGCTGTGTATATGATTCCGCCTGCGAGAAGCCAGCTGAATGCAGCTTTGGGAAGCGCCAGGATAATCTGGCGCAGCGCCAGGATGCAGATCCATCCCATGGCGATGTAGATAAGGGACGAAAACCATTTCGGACAGCTGATCCAGAGTGCATTGATGGTAATGCCTGCCAGTGCAATGGCCCATACCAGAGCCAGAAGTGTGTAGCCGGATCGGTTGCCAAGAACAATCAGGCATACGGGGGTGTAGGTTCCGGCTATCAGGATATAAATCATCATGTGATCCAGCTTGCGCAGAATTTTATTTACCTTTTCAGAAATATCCAGAGTGTGATAAACCGTGCTTGCCGCATAGAGCAGTATCATGCTCACAATGAAGATCATGAGAGAGGCAAGATGTATGTGGTCGGGTTCTCCTGCAGCTTTATAAAGAAGCGGGACGGCGGCCAGAGCCGCACATATCATGGCAATAAAATGGGTAAGTGCACTGCCGGGATCTTTTATTTTGATTTTCATAAACAAACCTCCTCTTATAAAAATTATTTTAACAATGATAAAGTTTTAGAAAAAGGAGTATGTAGTTTTGAAAACTACATAACAGGTTTTAATACACTATACTACTTTTGGGATAAAAGTGTCAAGAGAATTTGAAATATAAAGGCCGTTTTGCGGCATGCTTATGACAGAAGTCTGTTCCGGCAAAATGCAGACGGCAGGAGAGAAAGTTATGTTAAAGGTTTTGTATGAAGACAGACATATTTTAGTTGCAGTTAAGCCTGCGGGGATAGAGTCACAGCAATCGAGGCGGTTTGAGCCGGATATGGTCAGCACAATAAAAAATTATCTGCAGTTATCCACAAAATTATCAACATCTGTTTCCACAGCAAAAGAACCCTATGTGGGAGTTATCCACCGTCTGGATAAGCCGGTCAGAGGCGTTATGGTGTACGCAAAAACTAAAAAAGCTGCTGCATCCTTGAGCGCTCAGGTTCAAAACGGGAAAATGAGGAAGGTATACAGGGCAGTTGTATGTGGAAAACCTGTGGATATTGTGGGTAAGTATGTGGATTATTTGTTGAGAGATGGGAAAAACGGATGTTCTCTGGTTGTGGATAAAACGGTTTCCGGGAGCCAGAGAGCGGAACTTTCCTACCGTGTTCTGGAAGAGCGGGAACAGTCCGGGGATGTTTTCTGTCCGGCAACGGCTCTGGTTGAAATTGATCTTGTGACAGGCCGTTTTCATCAGATACGGGTGCAGTTTGCGGCACATGGAATGCCGCTCTGGGGAGACAGAAAATATAATCCTCTTTTTTTGCAGGGAGGACAACTTGGAAAATGCAGGGAGCCTCTGGCGCTCTGTGCTGTCCGGCTCTCCTTTTTGCATCCGGAAACGGGGAAAGAAATGGAATTTTCCATAGAGCCGGAGGGAGGCGCATTTGAACGGTTTGAGCGGAAAAATTAGAAAACATATTTATTTCAGCGGAAGGGTGCAGGGAGTCGGTTTCCGGTATCGGGCCCGCTATCTGGCGCAGCATTACGGGTTGACGGGATGGGTAAAAAACCTCTGGGATGACAGGGTTGAAATGGAAGTGCAGGGAGAAGAGGCTGCGATAGATGCGCTGATAATAGGGATGGAACAGGGTCATTTTATTGAAATTTCATGTATGGAGGCTGAGATGTGTCCGGTGTGTCCGGATGAAGCGGGATTTCACATAATCGCATAAAGCAAGGCCGGTACATTCGTCAGAAAATGGAAATGTAAAACGGAATATTTTATGCAGGGCTGGTCATAATACAGTCTGTACAAAGGAAGTACAAAGCATAAACGGGCCAGTCCATGGGTAAGCTCCCTGAGGAACGAAAGAGAGGCTTACAAAAGAAAGCTGCGGAAGCGGGGAGGTGCGGTAAGGCACCGTGCCCGCGGCCGTGGCTTTTTTGCCGTGCGGGAGCTGATTGGCAGAGACAGTGGTTTTGTGTTTTATTAACTATTATGGGGGAAGGGGGAATGAGATTGTTTTCACTTACTGCAAAGCAGAGGAGAGCTCTTGTGACAGTGGCGGTAACAGCCGGTGTGTATTTAAGCTTTAAATTCCTTCTGCCGCTGTTCATGCCTTTTGTTGTTGCGTATCTTATTGCAGTTATATTAAGGCCGTCCGCAGCTTTTCTGGAACGGAAACTCAGGCTGCGGTTCGGGAAGAAAAACGTGTGTATTCCCATTGGTGTAATCGGGGCTGTACAGCTGATTCTTGTAACAGTTATTCTGGCCATACTTCTTTTTTATGGCGGCAGACGGCTGTTTATGGAGATAAATCAGCTGCTGTCCTCCATACCCGTCTGGTTTGACAGTCTGGATGAGTGGCTGACTCAGTTTTGCCATACTGCAGAGAGTTTTTGTCATCTGGAAGAAGGCGTTTTAAGCGGGTGGATGCGCCGGATGCTTACATCGGCCGTATCGGCGCTGCAGGATGCGGCGATGCCCAGGCTTGTGGTAAATTCGGTAAGCGTTTTTTCTTTTTTTGTAGAAGCGGTTGTCCTGATGGTTATTTTGTATGTGGGAACAATTCTTTCCCTGCAGGAGATGGATGAACTGCGTCATCGGCGTCACAGTTCTGTTTTTCACAGGGAATTTTTTCTTCTGGGAAGAAGACTGGCGATAACCGGCAGTGCGTGGCTGAGAACACAGACAGTAATTTTATTTATGACTTCCTGTGTCTGTATTCTGGGTCTTCTGGCAGCAGGCATCCCTTATTATATTGTGGGCGGAATCGGAATAGGCCTTCTTGATGCTCTGCCGATTTTCGGAACAGGAACAGTTTTGATTCCATGGGCCATAATCCTTTTGTTTCAGAAAAAGTGGATTCAGGGAATTATTATTCTGGGGCTATATATTGTGTGTTATTTTCTTCGGGAGTTTGCGGAGGCAAAGCTGATGGGCAAAAAAATGGGGCTTTCTCCGCTTGAGACACTGGTTTCCATGTATATTGGACTTAAACTTTTTGGTATCCTGGGTTTTATCCTCGGGCCGGTAGGACTTCTGATGATTGAAGATCTGGTCAGGGAATATGACGGGGAACCATCTGAAAAAGAACGGGGGAAACAGAGAGGGCGGGATTTCTGCAGGACTGGTATGAAACGGAAATAGGCAGGAAAAATTTTCTGTCGGAAAAATCCGGGGTGTAGTATAATCGGGATATACGGACTCACAGACAAAGGGATAAACCGGAGGAAATTGTTTTATGAAACTTTACACGCGGGAGGCCGGAACAGGGCAGCCTATGGTTCTGCTTCATGGAAATGGGGAGAATGGCAGCTATTTTTCAAGGCAGATAGAGTTTTTCTCAAAAAAATATCATGTTATTGCGATAGATACAAGGGGGCATGGAAAAACTCCCCGGGGTACGGGGCCGTTTAAGCTGGGACGGTTTGCAGATGATCTGGAGGAATTTCTGAGAAGAAGGCGGCTCAGAAAGATTATTCTTCTGGGATTCAGTGATGGGGCTAATATTGCGATGGTGTTTGCACTCAGGTATCCGGGATATATTGACAGAATGATTTTAAATGGCGGCAATCTGAATCCGTTTGGGATGAAGCTTTCTGTTCTTCTGGGGGTGGCAGCGGAGTACGCGAAAGCAGAAGCAGGGCTCATGGAAAGGCGGCTTCTTGGAAAGCCCCGGAGTGATATCCTGCACAAAAGGGAACTTCTGGGGCTGATGCTGTGGGAACCGGGGATTTTTCCGCGACAGCTCAGGCGTCTTAAAATGCCGGTGCTGGTAGTGGCAGGATCTGATGATATGATACGGCAGAGACACACGGAGAAAATTGCCCGCTGTCTGCCTGCAGGACGCCTCCTGATTCTGAAAGGTACGCATTTTGTGGCAGCAGAAGCCCCGGATGTATTTAACCGCGGCGTGGATACATTTCTTCGGGCAACACAGGGTTCTGAACTTGATCAGATGAAGCGCCTGTGGCAGAACAGAACCTGTCACAGAAACGGGAATCTCAGGAACTTTGCTGTTCTGATTCCGCTGGTTTTCAGAAAGGGAGAATACCATGTGCTGTTTGAAGTACGGGCACGGGAGCTGAGAAACCAGCCGGGAGAAATCTGTTTTCCCGGAGGGGCGGTTGAGCACGGGGAGAGCAGATTTGCCGCGGCTGTCCGGGAAACTGTGGAAGAGCTTAAAATAAAGCGTTCCCAGATTGAGGTTATCGCGCCGATGGATGAGCTCATTACACCGGCGGGTATGGTAATTACACCATTTCTGGGGGTTATCAGAGGATATCGGGGAACTTTTTCTCCGGATGAAGTGGACAGGGTTTTTACAGTGCCTCTCAGATGGTTTGCCGAAAATGAACCGGAAAGCTATCAGACAGAGGTCCTCACAAATCCGGGGGATGATTTTCCGTATGACAGGATTCCCGGGGGACGGGATTATCAGTGGCGCAGAGGAAAATATGAAGTTCTGTTTTACCGCTTCGGCAGCAATTTCATCTGGGGAATGACGGCGAAAATGATGAGACAGACGGCGGCACTGTACCGGCAGGATATTCTGGGACAGAGCGGACGGAAAGAGACAGGGGGACGGGTTTCAAATGAAAAAAATTAACAGAGAAGATATGCTGGAGCTGACACGGCGCATGACTCTTAAGAGAAACTGTTTCGGAAGAATTGCAGGCGCATATTTTGATGATTCCGGCTTTCTTGACGGAACTTTTAACACGCATTTTCTGAAACTTTCACAGCGGGAGAGAGAGGAAAAACTGGGAATAGCAAAGGCGATTCCCTTTTCGGAGACGAATGTGAATCTTAAGGCATACAGTTTTCTTCCTGAGCAGGAGAAAAGCGGAAGCATCTGGCAGCTTCTTATGGGGCTGAGGGAGTGTGAGCTTAAAAATGACGCCATGCTTGAAATCCTGTATGAGCTGATAGGGGAAAAATGCAGTATCGGAATGGATTTTGCAGTGTATATTTTTTATGGCGGATATGATATTCCGAGAAAAGGTAAAGATGGGGAAAGTCAGTGGGAATCAGAGGAGGTGTATCGCTTTCTGATAGGGGCTCTCTGTCCCGTATCCGGAGATTATGAGCCGGGGCCGCCGGAATGCGGCTTTCTGTTTCCTGCTTTTTCAGAACGGAGCGAAGATATCCACGGTATACATATTTTTCAGAGAAATGCAGAGCATCCCAACAGGGAGTTTTGCAGACTTCTGACTGAGTGATGAGAGATTGCTTGATGACAAAAACGGTCTGATTATGGGAGGGGACATATCTGCCGGCAAAGAAGAATTTATCAGGGTTGACAAAAGGGAAAAGCTGGCGTAAAATCATTGTACTGTACCTGTTTTCTGTAAGAAACAGGGATTATAGCGCAGACAGGGCGAAGAAGAGGATTAGTAGATTTCTATGCACATCCAGAGAGAAAACCGGAAGGTGGGAGGTTTTCGTGCCGATGGGGATTGAACCGGCCTCGGAGCCGCACATGAAAGTGTGCCGTATTTTCCGGCGTTAACGGAATTTGAGTGAACCGGCAAGGCCGGTTAAGCAGGGTGGTACCGCCGAAATCAAGCCATTCGGTCCCTATGATTCTTCATGGGATCGGGTGGCTTTTGTGTATTAAACTATGAAAATATCCGGCAGGAAGCTGCTGCCGGATTCTGTCGGAGAGGAGATACGTTATGGCAAATGAAAAGAAGCTTGTCGAGTCCATTACGTCAATGGATGAAGACTTTGCACAATGGTACACAGACATTGTGAAAAAAGCAGAGCTGACTGACTATTCCAGTGTAAAGGGCTGTATGGTTATCAAGCCGGCCGGATTCGCTATCTGGGAAAATATCCGCAATGAGCTGGATCGCCGTTTTAAGGAGACCGGGGTAGAAAACGTATATCTGCCCATGTTTATTCCGGAGAGCCTTCTGGAAAAAGAAAAGGATCATGTAGAGGGTTTTGCTCCGGAGGTGGCCTGGGTTACCATGGGAGGATCTGAGCCGCTCCAGGAGAGAATGTGCGTGAGACCTACTTCCGAGACACTGTTCAGTGATTTTTATGCAAAGGATGTTCATTCTTACCGGGATCTTCCGAGAAACTATAACCAGTGGGGTTCTGTTGTCCGCTGGGAAAAAACGACAAGACCGTTCCTGCGTTCAAGAGAGTTTTTATGGCAGGAGGGCCATACGGCTCATGCTACCTTTGAGGAGGCGCAGGAGAGAACAGAGCTGATGCTTAAAGTTTATGCGGAGCTCTGCGAGGATTTCCTGGCAATACCGGTTATCCGCGGACGCAAGACGGATAAGGAAAAATTTGCCGGTGCGGAAGCTACTTACACGATTGAGGCACTGATGCATGACGGTAAGGCGCTCCAGTCGGGAACGAGCCACAATTTCGGCGACGGATTTGCAAGAGCATTTAATATCCAGTATCTGGATCGGGATAACAAACTGAAATATGTTCATCAGACATCCTGGGGTATGACCACACGTATGGTCGGTGCAATTATCATGGTACACGGCGATAACAATGGTCTGGTTCTGCCGCCGAAGGTTGCACCTACACAGATCGTGATTGTTCCGATTCAGCAGAATAAAGAAGGAGTTCTGGATAAGGCATTTGAAATTAAAGGAATGCTGTCCAATTTCCGGGTAAAGGTGGATGATTCCGATAAGTCTCCGGGATGGAAATTCAGCGAGTCCGAGATGAGAGGTATTCCGCTGCGTGTGGAGATCGGACCGAGAGATATCGCGGAAAACCAGGCTGTTCTTGTGCGCCGTGACAACCATGAGAAGATCACGGTTTCCGTCGACGAGCTGGCGCAGAAAGCAGGAGAACTTCTTGAGACTATCCATCATGATATGTTTGAGAGGGCAAAGGCTCATCGGGAGGCACACACATATGTGGCTACAACTCTGGACGAGATGAAGGATCTGGCTGAGAATAAGCCTGGATTCATCAAGGCAATGTGGTGCGGCTGCAGAGAGTGCGAGGATAAACTTAAGGAGCTCACAGGAGTGACATCGCGCTGTATCCCCTTTAAGCAGGAAACTCTTTCAGATAAGTGTGTCTGCTGCGGCAAACCGGCGACAAAGATGGTATACTGGGGTAAAGCATATTAATTTACCGGCGGGATGCAGACTGTCAGTTTGTACCGGAAGATATTATAATTATTTTTTCATGCTTGACATTCTTCGTGCGATGTGCTATATTGCATTAGTATTAACTGCCGAAGACAGCAGGTGCCGAGAGGCATAAGCAGTAAACGCCTGCCGAGGGAACAAGCAAATGTGCAAATTTCTGCCCTTCTGTCTTTAGCGACAGAAGGGCTTCTTTATTGCAGGGATCCGTTTTATGGATGCCCGGGGAGTTTACCAGGCGGTTATAGAATAAGACAGGAGGTAAACCATTCATGGCAAAAGTTGAATTAAAACAGCCGATTGTAGCTGAGATTTCCGAACTGTTCAACGGAGCTAAGACTGCAGTAGTAGTTGACTACCGCGGACTTACAGTAGAGCAGGATACCCAGCTCCGTAAGCAGCTGAGAGAAGCTGGTGTTACTTACAAGGTATATAAGAACACCATGATTCGTTTTGCTGCAAAAGGAACGGCGTTTGAAGCTCTGGAGCCGCATCTGGAAGGACCGACTGCTCTGGCTGTGTCAAAGGATGACGCTACAGCACCGGCAAGAATTCTGGCTGAGTTTGCCAAGAAGGCAGATAAGCTGGAGATCAAGGGTGGTGTTGTAGAGGATACTTACTATGACGCAAAGGGAATGCAGGTTATTGCAACTATCCCGTCCAGAGAAGTTCTTCTCGGAAAGCTGCTTGGAAGCATGCAGTCTCCGATTGCAAACTTCGCCCGTGTTATCAAGCAGATTGCAGAGCAGCAGGAAGCATAAGAGGCAGGCTCGTTTCGCTGAGGAAAGAGCTGCGTAGGGCCGGATGACAGTGGTACGGCCGGTTTATGAAAATTTAAATCAATAACAGGAGGAATATTAAAATGGCAAAGTTAACAACAGCTGAGTTCATTGAAGCTATCAAAGAGTTATCTGTATTAGAGTTAAACGAGTTAGTAAAAGCCTGCGAGGAAGAGTTCGGCGTATCTGCAGCAGCAGGCGTTGTAGTTGCAGCAACAGGCGGTGCAGCTGAGGCAGCTGAGGAGAAGACAGAGTTTGATGTTGAGCTGACAGACGTTGGCGCTAACAAGGTTAAAGTTATCAAGGTTGTTCGTGAAGCTACCGGTCTTGGTCTGAAAGAGGCTAAGGAAGTAGTTGACGGCGCTCCGAAGGTAGTTAAGGCCGGCGTTTCCAAGGAAGAGGCTGAGGATCTTAAGACCAAGCTTGAGGCTGAGGGCGCAAAGGTTACTCTTAAGTAATAAAAACTGTGAAACAGACCACAGGCTGTCTGACGGCACTGCCGGAAGAACCTGTGAAAAATGCAGGATAAGTTTAAAAGGGCTTCTCGAAGGAATTCGAGGAGCCTTTTTTCAGAGCTGCCGGTATTTACGGCCGGAATGCGGTAAAAAGAGGAAAATATGGGGAGAGGAGGATTTTTATGGATCTGAAAGCGAAAGAGATCGAATGCCTGGCAGAAATGCTTGCAGAATGTGAGTACCTGCTTATAGGACTTGGAGATGAATGGGAGAAGGCCGGGCAGGACGAGGTCAGGAAGGCATATGAGTCGTTATATAATCTGGTTGGCCAAAAGGATTATTTTATTGTTACTACGGCGACGGATGCCAGAATTTTTGATGCCCCTTTTGATGAAAAAAGGATCACGGCTCCCTGCGGAAATATAAACTGGTTTCAGTGTCAAAAAGCATGTACAAAGGATATATGGGAGAGAGACGAGATTCAGGATGGCAGGTGCCCTCACTGCGGAGCTGTGCTTATTTCCAATACAATTCAGGCGGAGTCCTATATTGAGGAAGGGTATCTGCCGCAGTGGAAGGTGTATCAGGAATGGCTTGCAAAAACTCTCAACAGGAAACTTCTGATTTTTGAACTGGGGGTGGGGTTCAGAACACCCACTGTAATACGCTGGCCTTTTGAAAAACTGGTATTTTTTAACCGCAGTGCACATATGTATCGGGTAAATCGAAAGTTTTATCAGATTGCGGGAGAGATAAAGGAGCGGGCTGTTCCGGTTGAGGGAGATTCTCTTGAATTTGTCTGCAATCTGAGGGAAAAGATTGAGAATCAGGGATTAATGTGCTAAAATTGAAGGAAGAATTTCGGACAGACAAAAGAGGAGAGTGCGACATGGGAGCAATAAGCAATGACTGGCTTGAACCGCTGAGCAGTGAATTTAAAAAACCATATTATAAAAAACTGTACGAGACAGTAAAAAGAGAATATGAGACAAAGGTCATATATCCGGCGGCAGACGATATTTTCAACGCATTTGACTTCACGCCGCTTTCCAGGGTAAAGGCAGTTATACTCGGTCAGGATCCCTATCATGGTCCGGGGCAGGCCCATGGCCTGTGTTTTTCTGTGAAACCGGATGTGGATATTCCGCCGTCTCTCGTAAATATATACCAGGAACTGCATGATGATCTGGGCTGCTATATACCAAATAACGGCTATCTGAAAAAATGGGCACAGCAGGGAGTCATGCTCCTTAATACGGTTCTGACTGTACGGGCACATCAGGCAAATTCTCACAGAGGAATCGGGTGGGAAGAATTTACAGATGCGGCAATCCGTGTGCTGAATGAACAGGATCGGCCCATGGTATTTATTCTCTGGGGACGGCCTGCGCAGATGAAGAAGACGATGCTGACAAATCCGAAGCATCTGATTCTGGAGGCACCTCATCCGAGCCCTCTGTCTGCATATCGGGGCTTTTTCGGCAGCCGGCCCTTCAGCAAGACGAACGATTATCTGAAGGCTAACGGAATAGAGCCCATTGACTGGCAGATTGAGAATGTGTAACGGAAAGGAGAATGCATGAGCTTTGTTGAAATTTTAAAGGTAATTGTTCTGGGAATCGTGGAAGGTTTTACGGAATGGCTGCCGATCAGCAGTACGGGACATATGATTCTGGTGGATGAGATTATCCATCTGGATGTAAGTGAGGCGTATCGGGAAGTATTTATGGTTGTAATTCAGCTGGGCGCGATACTTGCGGTCGTTACGTTGTATTTCCATAAGCTGAATCCCTTCTCCCCCAGAAAATCTGCGGGTCAGAAGCGGGCGACGCTGCGTCTCTGGATGAAAATTATAGTGGCATGTATCCCGGCAGCAGTAATCGGTCTGCCGCTGGATAATTTAATGGATAAACTCATGAATGGCTTTGTGGTATCCATTACTCTGATTCTTTATGGTGTATTTTTTATTGTTCTTGAGAACCGGAATACGCAGGCGAATTTCCATATTGAGAGAGTTACCCAGATTTCCTTTCAGACTGCGGCTCTCATAGGATGCTTTCAGGTACTTTCACTAATTCCGGGAACATCGCGCTCCGGAGCTACGATTCTCGGCGCCATGCTGATCGGCTGTTCCCGTTCTGCAGCGGCAGAGTTTTCATTCTTTCTGGGTATACCGGTTATGTTCGGAGCCAGTCTCCTTAAGATAGTAAAATTCTTTGTGGAGGGCGGCGGATTTACGGGACCGGAATTTTTCTATCTCGTTCTGGGAATGCTTGTTGCATTCGGAGTGTCCGTATATTCCATCAAATTCCTGATGGGTTACATCCGCAGGCATGATTTTAAATTTTTCGGATATTACCGGATTGTTCTGGGAATTATTGTTCTGTCCTATTTTGGTATTTCTGCTCTGGTTGTGTCATAAACGAAATTTATTGGTGCTTTCCCGCATATATATGAGAACAGTATCAGTTCAGTGCGGGGAAGGCAGATGGAGCGTAATAAAGGATATCAGAAGCTGAAGGAGAAAACAAGGCTGCGTGGAAACAGTTTTTTCTTTCTGAGTACAATTTTGCTGGTGGATGCGTTTCTCATCGGCCTCTGTATTTCTGTTGCTCTGCAGGAGCGAAATATGTCTGTGCAGGCGGCAGTACAGAAAGCAGAATCAGGAGTCCGGGGAGAAAAATATCTGGCACTGACTTTTGATGACGGTCCTGATAAGGATTATACAAAGCGGCTCTTGGAGGGTCTGAGAGAAAGGGGAGTAAAAGCCTCTTTTTTTCTTGTTGGGGAAAATATAGATGGAAATGAGGAACTGCTCAGTCAGATGACAAAAGATGGTCATCTGGTAGGGACGCATTGTCTGAACCATGTGGATTTGACGAAAAAGTCCATCGAGGAATCCTGCAGGGACATATGGGCGACAAATGAAAAAATTCAGGCTGTTACCGGGAGATATCCTGAGTATATCAGGCCGCCATACGGAATATGGAGTGAAGAGCTGGAAGAATGTGTCGGGATGACACCGGTGTTCTGGGATATCGATCCCCTTGACTGGCAGGTAAGAGATGCGGGACAGATTGTGGAGCATATCAGAAAGAATGTGAAAAAACATCAGATAATACTTCTCCATGACACCTATGGAACTTCTGTGGATGCAGCACTGGCTGTTGTTGATGTGCTTGGCCGGGAAGGATATGTTTTTGTAACGGTAGATGAATTGCTGATAGACTGAGAGGGAACAGAAATGGATTTGTTTGATTATATGAGAGACAACGCCATGAAGAGTGAGGCGCCGCTGGCTTCACGCCTGAGGCCGTCTTCACTGGATGAGTTTGTGGGACAGGAGCATATTATAGGAAAAGACAGACTGCTTTACCGGGCGATTAAGGCGGACAAACTTGGTTCGTTAATTTTCTATGGACCGCCCGGAACCGGGAAAACTACGCTTGCGCAGGTTATTGCTCACACTACAAGTGCACGTTTTGAGCAGCTTAATGCGACGGCTGCAGGAAAAAAGGATATGGAGCAGGCTGTGCAGCAGGCCAGGGATGCACTGGGAATGTACGGAAGGAAAACAATTCTGTTCATAGACGAAATCCATCGCTTTAATAAAGGGCAGCAGGATTATCTGCTTCCTTTTGTGGAAGACGGCACACTTCTTCTCATTGGAGCAACCACAGAAAATCCTTATTTTGAGGTAAACGGTGCTCTTTTGTCACGCTCCCGGATTTTTGAGCTGAAGCCGCTGGGCAAAAAGGATATTATGACACTTCTGCACCGGGCGGTAAATGATGTGGAAAAAGGAATGGGAAGTTACCGGGCCAAAGCAGATGAGGATGCTCTGGAATTTCTGGCAGACATGTCGGGAGGAGATGCAAGAGCTGCGCTGAATGCCATTGAGCTGGGTATCCTGACTACAGAGCGCGGGAAAGACGGATTTATTCATATTACGCTGGATGTGGCGCAGGAGTGCATACAGAAGCGTATGGTTCGTTACGATAAGGGCGGAGATAATCATTATGATACCATATCTGCATTTATAAAAAGTATGAGAGGTTCTGATCCGGATGCCGCTGTTTATTATCTGGCCAGGATGCTGTATGCGGGAGAAGATATCAAATTCATTGCCAGAAGAATTATGATCTGTGCCGCGGAGGATGTGGGAAATGCGGATCCCCAGGCTCTCTGTGTAGCGGTAAATGCTGCTCTTGCAGCGGAGCGAATCGGTCTGCCGGAGGCGAAGATCATTTTATCCCAGGCGGTTACGTATGTGGCCAGTGCACCCAAAAGCAATGCGGCATGTGTAGCGATTGCGGAGGCTGAGACGGCGGTGGAAAGTCAGCCGGCCCATCCCGTTCCGGTGCATCTGCAGGATCGCCATTACAGCGGTGCGGCAAAGCTGGGTCGGGGAGAAAATTATAAATATGCCCATGACTATCCCAACCACTATGTGAAGCAGCAGTACCTGCCGGATGGCCTGGAGGGCAGTGTGTTTTATCGTCCTTCGTCAAACGGATATGAAAAGACCATAGGACAATGGCTTGATTTTCTGAGAAATAATCAGGGAAGCAATTAAATATATTTGATTTTTAAAAAAAAAGGTATATAATAAAAGTTGCAGGTCACAGCAAAATACACCCCCGGCAGGGGGAAACAGCATTTCTGCGTGACAGCTCAGTGAGATGATTTTTGTGCGGATTGTGACTGCCCCTTCAGGAAGACATCCGTGCGTTTCTTATTTCTTTAAAAGAATCCCCAATTATGATTGAAAACAATTAAACAAGGTAAGGAGAATTGCATGAGAGAAAAATTACAGACCCTGCCTTTGACTCAGCTTCGTGAACTGGCAAAGGCGCAGGGACTAAAGGGTGTCAGCACCCTGAAAAAGGCAGAAATTATAGACAGGCTCTGCGAAACTGCCCAGAGATCTGAATTGCCCGCGAAAGAGGAGACTGCACGGAGCGAGGGGAATACCCACAGTGCGGGGAGCGGGCGCCGTGAAAATCCGCGTTATCGTGAAGAAGGACGGAAAAGAGAATATCAGAATCGTGCGGAGAGCGGCACAAAAGGAAATTATCAGCCCCAGACAGAAGCTTCCGGCAATTTGCCTCAGGGGGAGAGTGAAGGCCGTGCCGAGAACAGTGGTAAGACGGAATATCCGTCTCATAGTGAACAGACGCCGCCGGCCCGTGTCGAGGAGCTTAAGACCGATTTTCAGGAACTGGACAGCGGGATAGAGGCAAATGGAATTCTGGAGGTTATGCAGGACGGATTTGGTTTTATCCGCTGTGAAAACTATCTTCCCGGGGAGAATGACGTTTATGTGGCCCCGTCCCAGATACGCCGGTTTAATCTCAAAACGGGCGATATTGTGCGAGGCAGCCGCCGTGTCAAAACGGCCACTGAAAAGTTCGCTGCCCTTCTTTATATTAATTCTGTAAACGGCTATCCTACCAGTGTGGTGGAAAGGCGGCCTAATTTTGAGAATCTGACACCAATTTTCCCCAATGAGAGGCTTCATCTGGAGCGTGCAGGCGCTAAAAATTCTACGGCTATGCGGGTCATGGATCTTCTGTCTCCCATCGGAAAGGGACAGAGAGGCATGATTGTTTCGCCGCCGAAAGCGGGAAAAACAACGCTTCTCAAACAGGTGGCTACTGCTGTTACATCGAATCATCCGGAGATGCATCTCATTATTCTTCTGATTGACGAGAGACCGGAGGAGGTTACGGATATCAGGGAAGCAATTACAGGGCCGAATGTGGAAGTGATTTACTCTACTTTTGATGAACTGCCGGAGCGTCATAAGCGTGTATCTGAGATGGTAATTGAGCGTGCCAAGCGTCTGGTGGAGCACGGAAGAGATGTTATGATCCTTCTGGACAGCATGACAAGACTGGCAAGAGCTTACAATCTGGTTGTTCCCCCCAGCGGACGGACTCTGTCGGGCGGTCTTGACCCGGCAGCGCTTCACATGCCCAAGCGGTTTTTCGGAGCGGCCAGAAATATGCGTGAAGGCGGCAGTCTTACCATACTGGCGACAGCACTGATTGATACTGGGAGCAGGATGGATGATGTGATTTATGAGGAGTTCAAGGGAACGGGAAATATGGAACTTGTTCTGGATCGAAAATTGTCTGAAAAGAGGATTTTCCCGGCTATTGATATCCTGCGCTCCGGTACGCGGAGAGATGATCTGCTTCTGTCGGATGAGGAGGCAGAGGCTGTTGATATTGTCCATAAGGCAACCAGCACACAGAAACCGGAGGAATCGGTAGAACGGATTCTGGAGCTGTTTTCCAAGACGAAAAATAACGCTGAATTTGTTGAAACCGCACGAAAACGACGTTATTTCTGATTTAAGACTGGTTTTGCGACATGAGAAATGAATGCTGCCGCTCTGGTGCCGGACTGTTTCTTCTAACCGGAGAAACAGTCCGGATAAGCATGAAAATCAGAGAGTGGAAAAAACAGTGAGTCCAATGTGTAAATAAAAAAATATTGACGGAGTTTCTGATTTATGGTATAGTAGACGGGCGAATGGAAGAAGCCAGGTCTTTTTTTTATGCTCAAAAATCGGTTTTGGCCGAGAGGAGTGTTGAGAAGACCTCAAACAACAAGAATTAAGATGGAGGTGGAAGTTGTGCGTACGAGAATTACACTGGCATGTACGGAATGCAAGCAGCGTAACTACAACATGACCAAGGATAAGAAAACTCATCCGGACAGAATGGAGACCAAAAAGTACTGCAGATTCTGTAAGACACACACATTGCACAAAGAAACGAAGTAAAAGTAACTGGTTGGTTCTGGAGATCAGGCATTCGCTTGAAGACTTTGGAGGACAATAATGGGTGATACAGAAAATACCAAGAAAGCTCCTAAAAAGAGCTTCTGGAAAGGCCTCCAGGCTGAGTACAAAAAGATTATCTGGCCCGACAAGGATACTGTCATAAAGCAGACGGGAGCTGTTATTGCGGTATCGGTCGCTCTGGGAATCATCATTGCGGCACTTGATACGGCTATTGTATTCGGACTGCATTTTGTTATGTAGGGGCAGAGGTGAGGATATGTCAGAAGCAAATTGGTATGTAGTGCATACTTATTCCGGATATGAGAATAAGGTTAAGGTAGACATCGAGAAAACAATCGAAAATCGAAAACTTCAGGATCAGATCCTCGAGGTGTCCGTGCCGATGCAGGACGTGATTGAGGTTAAAAACGGCGCCAACAAACAGGTTGCCAAAAAGATGTTTCCCGGATATGTGCTGATTAACATGGTTATGAACGATGACACCTGGTATGTTGTACGAAACACCCGCGGAGTGACAGGATTTGTCGGTCCGGGCTCCAAGCCGGTTCCTCTGACAGAGGAAGAGATGGCCGGTCTCGGATTCAGGGCAGCCGGCGTCGTCGTCGATTTCGAAGTCGGTGATACGATTGTTGTAACCGCGGGGGCCTGGAAGGATACGGTTGGTGTTATCAAGTCCATCAACGAGGGAAAACAGACCCTGACAATTGATGTGGAGATGTTCGGCCGGGAAACTCCGGTTGAGTTAAACTTCACGGAAGTTAAAAAAATGTAAGCAGTAAACAAGCGGCCTTTATGTAAAAGGCTCGTGGGAGGGAAATCCCCGCAAATACCACATTTTATTAGGAGGTGCCAAAAGATGGCAAAGAAAGTTACAGGATACATTAAACTGCAGATTCCTGCTGGAAAAGCAACGCCTGCACCGCCAGTTGGTCCGGCTCTTGGCCAGCATGGTGTAAATATCGTTCAGTTTACAAAGGAGTTTAATGCCAGAACGGCAGATCAGGGAGACCTGGTTATTCCGGTTGTAATTACCGTTTATGCGGACAGAAGCTTCAGCTTTATCACAAAGACTCCGCCGGCTGCTGTTTTGTTGAAGAAAGCATGCAAGATCAAATCCGGATCTGCAACTCCCAACAAGACGAAAGTAGCTACCATCTCGAAAGAGGAAATTCAGAAAATTGCCGAGTTAAAGATGCCTGACCTGAATGCCGCCAGCCTGGAGGCAGCTATGAGCATGATCGCCGGTACGGCAAGAAGCATGGGTATCACGGTTGCTGACTGATTTTCATAATCAGAGATTCGGGATGTCTGTTTGTAACGTGGGAGGGAAATCCCCGACAATACCACTAGGAGGTTATTTATAATGAAAAGAGGAAAAAGATACGTAGAGGCTGCTAAATTAGTAGACCGCGCAAATCTTTATGACGCTGCAGAGGCTATTTCTATCGTGAAAAAGGCTGCTGTTGCTAAATTTGATGAAACTGTAGAAGCTCACATCAGAACCGGCTGTGATGGCCGTCATGCTGATCAGCAGATTCGTGGAGCCGTTGTTCTGCCGCACGGAACTGGAAAGACGGTTCGGATTCTTGTATTCGCAAAAGGACCGAAGGCTGATGAGGCACAGGCTGCCGGTGCAGATTATGTAGGTGCTGAGGAGCTCATTCCGAAGATTCAGAATGAAGGATGGCTGGATTTCGATGTAGTTGTGGCTACTCCGGACATGATGGGCGTTGTAGGACGTCTTGGTCGTGTACTTGGACCGAAGGGCCTTATGCCCAACCCCAAGGCAGGAACCGTAACGATGGATGTCACAAAGGCAGTTAACGATATCAAAGCCGGTAAGATTGAATACAGACTTGATAAGACAAATATCATTCATGTGCCAGTAGGTAAGGCTTCTTTTACCGAGGAGCAGTTAGCGGACAACTTCCAGACGCTTATGGACGCTATCCTGAAGGCAAAACCTGCAACACTTAAGGGTGCTTACTTAAAGAGTGTTACTCTGACCTCTACGATGGGGCCGGGCGTGAAACTCAATGTTGGTAAGCTGATCGGCTAATCAGGACGCGTGATAAAAACGAGAAAGCGGAGCTTCTTTTAACGGAGAGGCTCCGCTTTTTGTGTGGGCAGGACATACAGTGCGTGCATAATTGTAAAAAAAGAAGTGTTGATGTAAAATAAATTTGGGGCCAACAGGCCTCTGTCTTGAATAAAGCGGTTTTTCCTGAAGGAAAATTTACAGAAAAGAGGATTTTTATGGCAGTAAAGCTGGAGATTCCGGAACAGGTTGAATGGATTTTAAACAGACTCAGACAGTGCGGCTACGAGGCGTATATTGTGGGAGGCTGTGTCAGAGATGCACTTTTGGGAAGAAAGCCGGGCGACTGGGATATTACTACTTCTGCACTCCCGGCGGAAGTAAAAAAAGTATTCGGACGTACAATTGATACCGGACTGCAGCATGGGACTGTGACTGTTATGCGGGATCATGTGGGGTATGAGATTACTACTTACCGAATAGATGGAGAATATGAAGATGGCCGTCATCCCAAAGAGGTGGCCTTTACCAGAGAGCTTAAAGAAGATCTGCGCAGGAGGGATTTTACAATCAATGCCATGGCTTACAGCCATGAAACAGGGCTTGTGGATATTTTCGGAGGCGAGGAGGATCTGAAAAACGGAGTGATTCGCTGTGTGGGGAAAGCACATGAGCGCTTTACAGAAGATGTTCTGCGGATTCTGCGGGCAATCCGTTTTTCAGCGCAGCTGAATTTTAAGATTGAGGAAGAGACATGGGATGCGCTCTGTACTCTTGCTCCCGGTCTGGTGCAGATAAGCCGTGAGCGCATACAGGCAGAGCTTACCAAAACACTGCTGTCTGACAGGCCCGAAGCAATTTTAAAGGTAGAAGCGGCCGGAATGAGTCCTTATATCGTCCCTGGATTTTCTGAGGTTTTTCTGGATCGGGAATTGAAGGGACGGCTGGAGCAAAGCCGGCTTCTTCCGGGGGAGAAGGCACTCAGATGGTCAGTATTTCTGGCAAAAGCGGGAGAAAAGAATGCCGCGGCTGTACTGCGGGAGCTGAAAATGGATAATGATACCATCAGAAAAACGGAGGTCCTCGTCCGCTGGTTCGGGAAAGAGATTGAAGAAAACGAGACAGCGGTGCGCCGTGCCATGAGCGCCATGGATGATGTGGTATTTGACTGGCTTCTGGAACTTAAAGAGGCTGCACATCCTGAAAACACAGAGCATATCCGGACTGTCAGGGGGATGGCACTGGCCAGTCGCGGACGGGGGGAGTGCATCAGGAAAAAGCAGCTGGCAGTCACAGGAAATGACCTGATTCGGCTTGGTTTTGTACCGGGACCTGATCTGGGTCAGACGTTGGATGTGCTTTTTGAAGAGGTCCTTGAAAACCCCGGATGCAACAACCGTCAGGAGCTGCTTGCACGGGCAGAATCCATGCTGGGATGTAAATAGAAACAAATGACGGGAAAAGTCCGGAGAAAAAGTTATGCAGGAAAGGAGTGGAAAAATGAGCGGAATGAGTCTTGACGCAAAGTATGTTCAGATGACACAGTCTCCGGTGGAAAACCTGATCTGTCGTCTGGCGGTGCCGACAATTATCAGCAACCTGATAACAACATTTTATAATATGGCGGATACATTTTTCATCGGGCGCATCAATACCAGTGCATCGGGAGCTGTGGGAATTGCTTTTTCTGTTATGGCTGTGATTCAGGCTGTGGGATTTTTTTTCGGACAGGGTTCCGGAAACAATATTTCACGGGAGCTGGGGAGACAGCATACAGACAGAGCTGAGAAGCTGGCAGCCACCGGATTTTTTTCTGCTCTTTTGTTCGGTGTTCTTTTTGCTGCTGCGGGGCTTATTTTTCTCCGGCCGCTTTGCCTGCTTCTGGGGTCAACTGAGACGATTCTGCCGTATGCTATGGATTATATCCGTTTTATACTGATCGGTGCTCCATATATGGCTGCGTCCCTT
This sequence comes from uncultured Lachnospiraceae bacterium, assembly GCA_944384125.1. Classification (GTDB taxonomy): domain Bacteria; phylum Bacillota; class Clostridia; order Lachnospirales; family Lachnospiraceae; genus Otoolea. The sequence continues at coordinate 34,980 of CALWSF010000029.1, forward strand.
GTTCTCAATAATCAGCTCCGATTTGAGGGAAGTGCATTTTATGGGATGATCGGCCTTACATCGGGTGCGTTTATTAATATGATTCTGGATCCCATTCTGATTTTTGGTTTTAATATGGGGATTGCAGGGGCGGCTCTGGCTACGATTATAAGCCAGTTTGTAAGCTTCTGCCTTCTTCTGTATGGTATCAGGCGTTCCGGCAGCGTTCCCATACGCTTCAGAAATTTTACCCCGGATTTTCACTATTACCGGATCATTGCCAACGGAGGCTTTCCATCTCTCTGCAGACAGTCTGTGTCCGGAATTGCGATGGTATGTCTCAACACGGCTGCAAAACCCTATGGAGATGCGGCTATTGCCGCGATGGCTATCGTCAGTCGGATTACAAATTTTACAAATTCGGTTCTTCTTGGATTTGGACAGGGATTTCAGCCGGTCTGCGGATACAATTACGGTGCAGGGCTTTATTTCAGGGTCAGAAAAGGTTTCTGGTTCTGTGTAAAGGTTGGAGCCATATTCCTGGTAATTCTGGGAGCTTTGGAGTTTGCGGCTGCTCCCGTTCTTATTGAGCTTTTCAGAAAAGGGGATCCTCAGGTTCTTTCCATCGGAGTCTGCGCCCTTCGTTTTCAGTGTATTACCTATTGTCTCAACAGCTGGATTATGATAAGCAACATGATGATGCAGACGACAGGAAAGGTAATCAGGGCTTCATTTCTGGGAATAGCACGTCAGGGGATTTTTCTGATTCCTGCAGTAATATTGCTTCCCGGCATCATAGGTATTCTTGGAATTCAGATTGCACAGTCGCTTTCTGATATTGTAACTTTTGTCTGCTCACTGATTCTTCAGCTTGATCTTCTGCGGAAGATGACCGCAGAAGAAAAAAGCAGGGCTCAGGGAATCTGAATTAAAATGGCTTATTTTAGTTTTTTATATTCCCGGTAGAACAAAAAGGCGGTTGTGGTAACGGCCAGAACATCTGCGATGGGCTCGGCAATAAACACACCCATTGCTTTGTTTTCAAATACAAGCGGCAGGAGAAAAATCAGTGGGATCAGAAGAATGATTTTTCTCAGCAGAGCCAGAAATACAGATGTTTTTGCATTTCCAAGAGCGATGAAGGTCTGCTGACATGATATCTGGACAGAGAAGATCAGCGATGCCCCCATGTAAATCCGAAGTGCCCAGATGGTATAGGCTTTGAGTTCCGGATCGCTTGTGAAAATAGATACGAAAATCTGCGGGCAGAACATGCAGAGTGCCCAGAGAAGAACGGAATAACAGGTAGCGATCCGAAGAAGAAGATGGAAGGCTTTTTTGACGCGTTCTATATTTCCGGCACCGTAATTGAAACTTACAATAGGCTGAGAACCCTGAGTAAGACCCTGGAGGATAAGCATGGAAAACTGCATGACGCTGGAGAGAATGGTCATGGCTCCGACAGCAATGTCGCCTCCGTATTTTAACAGGTTTGTGTTGAAGCTGACAAACAGAGCGCTTTCTGTAAACTGCATGATAAAAGGTGCCAGCCCCAGAGAGATACAGGCTGAGACAATATGTTTTTCAAGTTTCAGATTCCGGCGGCGGATTTTCAGAATGCTCCGTTTTCCTGTCAGGAATTTAAGGATCCAGACACAGGAGACGCCCTGAGAGATAATGGTCGCCAGCGCTGCACCTTTGACATTCATTCCCAGACCGAAAATAAAGATCGGATCCAGGATAATGTTGCAGACGGCACCGATGGCCACAGTTATCATTCCGGTTCCCGCAAAGCCCTGGGCATTTACGAATGCATTAAGTCCCAGCGCCATCTGAACGAAGAGTGTTCCGCAGACGTAAATTTTCATATAGTCCCATGCATATACAATGGTCGTGTCGCTGGCACCGAACATCATGAGAATGGAACGGCCGAAAAAGAGAAAAATGGCTGTCAGTGCCGCGGCAATCAGTATGAGCATGGCGGTACAGTTGCCCAGTATCTTTTCGGCTTCGTCCGGTTTCCCTTTTCCCATGAGGATAGATGCCTGAGGTGCTCCGCCCATGCTCACAAGAGCGGCGAATGCGGAGATACACAGAATTACAGGCATGGTCACACCTACTCCGGTCAGTGCATCCGGACCGATATCCGCAATATGTCCGATGTACATACGGTCTACCATGTTATAAAGGACGTTGATGACCTGTGCGACAATGGCGGGAAGCGCCAGACTTATAAAAAGCCGTCCGATAGGGGCTGTTCCCAGGTCGGCATCTTTGTGTTTTCCTTGTTTCAGCATGATTTTAAATCCTCCTTCAGAAGTTGTTCTGTATTATTCAGCAGTTGATCCAGAGTGTCTGAAGTAATGCGCAGGGCCTCCGGGTCAATTTCATTTCTGATTCTTGAGCGGACAATTTCCTGCTTTTCTTCAATAAGTCTGCGCAGCGGTTCACTGAAAGGCGTGAGGTGCAGGTGTACAATCCTCCGATCTGAGCTGTCACGGACTGTTTCCAGGTACCCTTTCTGGCAGAGGGAATCAACGGAGCGTGCCACAAGGCCTTTTGACAGTCCGCGGCATCGGGCGATATCAGTGGCTGTGTCCATATCAGATGCATTGTTGTGCAGAAATACGAGGACAACAATTTCATTGGGTGTAAAATTCCAGTCCTGAAGCTCCTGCTGGAAAAATTTGCGGTAGGCTTTATCAATTCTCTGGAGCTTTTCAAACAAACGGCCCGGTTTGGAAAGCACATGCATAAAACATCCCTCCTAAAAGTTTTATTTTAAACTGTTCAAAAATAAACTATAAAATAAATTGCAGGGATTGTCAATAGCAGTGCTCATATTTGCCCTGACCGGAACATACCCTAGAAGTAGCTTTTATAGATGCGGTTCAGCGCCGCACCGGCTGCGGATCTGAAGCGGCTGTGCACGGGAACCGGATGGAAAATGGCGGGCGTGAAAGCCCGGATATTGGCTGGTCTGGAGGGGTATGAAGTGAACGACAGAAATACGGAAGTAATGGAAAAATATGAGCTTGAAATCCGGGCGCTGCGCAGAGGAAGAGGAGCGTGGATTTGTGAGACAGATCAGGGGCTGAAGCTTCTGCGGGAGTATAAAGGAACAGTAAAAAGGCTGGAATTTGAGGAGGCTGTGCTCGGTGTACTTGGAGAAGATGGGAATTTTCTGGTTGATCAGTATGTGAGAAACCGGGAAAATGAACTTCTCACAGCTGCGGAGGACGGCTGCCGGTATATTGTGAAGGACTGGTTTGCGGACAGGGAATGCAATGTTCAGAGCGAGGAGGAAACAGTGAGAGCTGTCACACAGATTGCCGGACTTCACCGTCTGCTGCGGACAGTTGAGGTTAAGGAAGAGTGGAATCTTGGTTCCATACTGTCTGAACCGGTGGTCTGCGAGATGGAAAGACATAACCGGGAATTATGCCGTGCCAGGAATTTTATCCGGAAAAAAAGAAAAAAATCAGATTTTGAGATTTGCGTGACAGGGAATTTCTGTGATTTTTATGAACAGGCAAAGGCAGCCCATGACGGACTTGAAGAAATGCTGCGGGAAGACGGTGCGCCTAAACAGTATCTGTGTCACGGCGAACTGAACCAGCACCATATTCTGATTGGGCAGGGATATGTAGCTATTATTGAATTTAACCGTATGCATCTGGGGGTGCAGATTGCGGATCTGTACCATTTTATCCGGAAGATCATGGAAAAGCACGGCTGGGAGCTGCAGCTGGGAATGCGTCTTCTGGAGGCGTATGATCGGGTCCTCCCCATGGGAAAAGGAGAACGGCGTTTCCTGTATTATCTGTTTCTGTATCCTGAAAAATACTGGAAACAGCTGAATTTTTACTTTAATGCCGGAAAAGCATGGATACCGGCGCGCAATGTGGAGAAACTTAAAGGACTGGAGCAGCAGCAGAGAGCCAGAGAACAGTTCCTGCGGGCAATTGAACAGTGAAAAGAAGGGAACGGACTGTAAATCCGGTTGGAGCGGAAACGGATTTTTGGCAAATCGGGCGCTTTTCCTTTATTTTTTCCTTCAATTATAATATAATAAAACTCAGGATATGAGGTTTCCGAAGCAGTATGATTTTGCCATGATAAAACGTGCCGGTTATGTGGGAAGCCGCAATTTCAAAGAAACACAGGAGGGTCAGGAAATCATGAAGGATTACATGAAAATTTACAGCGAATGGCTGGAAAATCCGTATTTTGATGATGCCACGAAGGAGGAACTGCGCGCTGTCGCAGGGGATGAGAATGAGATTCGTGAGAGATTCTATATGGATCTGGAGTTCGGAACGGCCGGACTTCGCGGTATTATCGGAGCGGGTATTAACCGTATGAATATCTATACGGTACGCCGTGCAACCCAGGGTCTCGCCAACTATATTATCAAACAGGGCGGCGCCGGCAGAGGTGTGGCAATCGCTTTTGATTCCCGTCATATGTCCCCCGAATTCGCGCAGGAAGCGGCTCTCACGCTGGCAGCCAACGGGATAAAGGCTTATAAATTTGAGTCACTGCGCCCCACTCCGGAGCTTTCTTTTGCTGTTCGTGAGTTAGGCTGTATTGCCGGCATCAATATTACGGCCAGCCACAATCCGCCGGAGTATAACGGATATAAGGTTTACTGGGAGGATGGCGCACAGTTTACACCCCCTCATGATAAAGGCGTGACGGAGGAGGTTATGGCCATCACGGATCTCTCCACGGTAAAGACGATGAGCGAGGAGGAGGCAGTAAAGGAAGGCCTCTATGAGATTATTGGCGCTGAGATTGATGACAGATATATTGCGCAGGTTAAGGCCCAGGTGGTTAATCAGGGGGCAATTGACCGCATGCAGGATCAGATTACGATTGTCTATACGCCTCTTCATGGCACCGGTAATATTCCGGCACGCCGTGTGATGAAAGAACTGGGCTTTACTCATGTATATGTGGTTCCGCAGCAGGAACTTCCCGACGGGGATTTCCCGACGGTAAGCTACCCTAATCCGGAAGCCAGAGAGGCGTTTGAGCTGGGACTGGCTCTTGCCAGGGAGAAAAATGCGGATCTGGTTCTGGCGACGGATCCGGATGCGGATCGTCTCGGCGTATACGTAAAGGATACAAAATCGGGCGAGTATATTCCGCTTACGGGAAATATGTCAGGTTCTCTTCTCTGCGAGTATGTACTCAGTCAGAAAAAGGCTGCGGGAGCTATTCCTGAGGACGCCCAGGTTGTAAAATCCATCGTGACAACGAACCTGGTGGATGCTGTGGCAGAGTATTACAATGCGCAGCTTATAGAAGTTCTGACAGGTTTCAAATGGATTGGAAAGCAGATTCTCAGAAATGAGCAGGAGGGAAAGGGAACCTACCTGTTTGGAATGGAGGAGAGCTACGGCTGTCTGATTGGAACATATGCGAGGGACAAGGATGCTATCTCTGCTACAACGGCTCTCTGTGAGGCGGCAGCATACTACAAGGAAAAGAACATGACGCTGTGGGATGCCATGCTTGAGATGTATGAGCGCTACGGATATTACAAGGACGAGGTAAAATCCATCGGACTCAAAGGAATAGAGGGTCTGGCTAAAATTCAGGAAATTATGGAATATTTCCGGACTAACACGCCGGAAGAGTTTGCCGGATACCGTGTGCTGTCTGTACGGGACTACAAAGCGGATACAATCCGGGATATCGCTTCCGGAGAAGTAAAACCGTCGGGGCTTCCTTCTTCCAATGTTCTTTACTATGATCTGGAAGATAATGCATGGCTGTGTGTGAGACCTTCCGGAACAGAGCCAAAGATCAAATTCTATTACGGGGTTAAGGGAAGCTCACTTAAAGATGCGGAGGAAAAATCTGCAAAGGTCGGCGAGGCAGTCATGGGGATGGTTAACCGCCTTCTGTAAAGAATAAAAAATAATATAGACCCGACCGGGGGATGAAAATGGGAGCTGTTTACAGAGCGGACGGATAGTCTGTCTGGTAAACAGCTCTTTTTTACTTTATAGGAAATTTCGATTTTTTTAAGGATAAAAAGAATCTCTGTTTATCGAACGTATGTTAGAC
>CALWSF010000030.1 GCA_944384125.1 uncultured Lachnospiraceae bacterium
GAGAATATTTCGGCTTAAAAATGGCAAAAAGATGCTGCCGCATCTATGATTTCCTAATCATTGATGCGACAGCCCCTGTTTTTGCGTCAGAACGTATTTATGAGGCAAAAATGTGTTTTTGAAAAGCGGAGCGGACACAACCGGCCGCAGGGTGTGATATAATCATAAAAAATTTGAAAATCGTGTAGCATTTGCCGCTGAAACCGTAGTATATGAGTATAAACAGAAGGGAGGCGATGTGATGACGGAGGATGAAAATATTATAGAGATGTTTTTTGCGCGTTCCGAACAGGCTATACGGGAGCTGGATTTAAAATACGGAAAGGTGTGCTTAAAACTCTCTTACAATATTGTAAACAACCATCAGGATGCGGAGGAATGTGTGAACGATGCCTATCTGGGCGCGTGGAATGCGATCCCTCCGGCAAGGCCAAAACCGCTTCTGACTTATCTGTGCAGGATAGTGCGCAATATTTCACTGAAAAACTGCCAGAGAAAAGGGGCGGCCAAACGCAGCGGCATATATGCGGCTGCGGTGGATGAAATGGAAGAATCCCTCGCCGATATAAACACGGTGGAGAATGAGATTGAAGTCAGGGAACTTGCACGGATAATAGGGGAATTTTTGGATGATCTGTCTGCGGAAAACAGGGTAATATTTATGCGGCGTTACTGGTTTTTTGACAGTTACAGAGATATAGCCGGATTTTCCGGTCTTTCGGAGAAAAATGTTTCTGTACGTCTGAGCCGCATCCGTCAGAAACTGAAAGAGTATTTAACGGAAAGAGAGGTGTTTCTGTGAACACGGAAAAAATTTTGTATGCCATGAATGAGCTTGATGACAGATATATCAGCGAGGCAATCAGCTGTAAAAGAAAAGTAAAGAAAACGGGATTGGTTAAATGGGGCTCAGTGGCCGCATGTCTGAGCGTTCTGATAATCGGCGGGGCGATATATACACAGTATGGCGGAAATGGTGCCCCGAATCCGGATCCCGTTCAGATCCCGAATCCTGTGATTACTGTGAATAATACTGAAGAGATGGAAAAATATCTTGATTTTGATGTTCCCGTTCTGGACAAAGAGATTGAGTCCTGTCTGGTCATTGTGGCGGACAGTTATCCTGCCATCGGACAGATAAATTATGCGGACGGCTCAGAATTTCGTGTCGGGTACGGAGACGAGGATATCAGCGGAATCTATGGAGGGTCTCTGGTGGACATGAAAACCTTCGATGGTGTTGAGGTTGATTACTGTCAGTATGAGGACATTACGTATGCCATCTGGGAGGAAGGAGGATTTTCTTTCAGTTATATATATACCGAAGATGCTGCTTCAGATATAGAAGCTCTGATCCGGGAATTCAGGTAAGGTTTAAGTACCAGGATAAAAGAGGGAAAACTGACAGCTCCTTTTCTTTTTCGTTTATACCGCGGGTGCATGCGGACAGAACGAAGGGTAAAATAATATCCGTATACGGACAATTCCTGTATCCGGCTGTTTTAAGACAGGATGTGCAGGTAACGCGGGAAATGCAAAAGACCTGCAGAAAGATACGGGACAGCAAGAAAAGAGGAGGAGCTGCAAATGAGGAAAAAGGAAATTTACTTTAATGAACTGCTTTTAGCGTGGCTGGAGGAGAAGCGCCCGGGGCATGCGCCGTCTACTTATGTGAAATACCGGAGAATGTCCGGAAGGTATATTATGCCGTATTTTTCCGGGATACTTCTGGATGAGGTAAATACCTGTGTGCTCAGCCGGTACAGGGAGCATATTTTAAATGCCGGAGATGAGCGTTCACTGTCCGAAGGGAGTGTGCGGTGTCTCCTGATGATAGTTAATGCCGTTATGGAGCAGGCATTTGAGCGCCGGCTGATACCGGAGGCTATCCGGATTCCTCCGCGGATCAGGAAGAGGAAGCACATTGTTCAGGTGTATTCCAGTGAAGAACAGAGGCGCCTGGAAGCATACATAAAGGAACATACGGATATTTCCACCGTTTCAATTTATCTCTGTCTCTATACAGGACTGCGTCTGGGGGAGATATGTGCGCTGCGATGGGAGAGTATAAATACGGAGGAGGGCTATATACATGTAAAACACACCGTGCAGCGGCTCGCCGTGGCGGAGGCCCCCGGGGGGAAGACAGGAGAGAAAAAAGGGGGAAAGTCAGAGCTTTTGCTTACAGAACCCAAAAGCAGTTCATCGAACAGGCTTGTGCCGGTACCGTCTTTTATTATTCCCATGCTGCAGTGTTATAAAGACAGATCACAGCCCTCTGATTTTATTCTGTCGGGAAACCCGAAGATGCCCATGGAGCCCAGAACCTTTCAGTATCAGTACAAGCGCTGTCTTGCGCGGGCCGGTATCCGGTATCTGAATTTTCATTCTCTGCGCCATACGTTTGCCACCCGGTGTATAACAATCGGGATGGACCCCAAAACTCTCAGCGAGATTCTGGGGCATTCGGATATAAAAATCACGCTGGATTATTATTTCCATTCTTCTTTTGAATTTAAAAAAAACCAGATGGAACGTCTGGCGGCCATCTCGTAGAAGAGAATGTATTTTGTACCGTTTTCCGGTCTGCCGGGAGGCTTTGCGGCCATCCGGCAGGCCTGCCTTTGCGGCGAGAAATCCTGTAACAGTTAAGCCTGCGCCATTCACAAAACCACACTGCATGATATTCTCTCCCATACGGTTATATGGCTGAACTGTTATGGAAATTTCCCGATTTTACTTGACATTTTTGCGAAAAAAATGTATGATACCACCGACATGGAAAATCATGTGCAGTTTGTGAGTCCTCCATGCAAATATTTTAGACCACCCGCCCTGCGGGTAAAGGCCATACGGACAGCCAGGTCAGATGCCGATTGGCAGCATTAAGCTGCCCTATTGATTGAGTTAAAAGCTCAAATTTTATAAGTTGGTTACTTTATAACCGGTGCTGTCAGGCACATCAACTTGTGAAACGGTCAATAAGAGTGGTAAAAGTAAGATATTTGCTATATAGACTCTGAAATCTCCATAATTTTCCAATATGGGCGTGTAAATCCCTGTGCGGCGTGTAAGACGGATCGAATGCCGGGATTTTATGGAAAACAGATTAATTGATGCATGCGAGTGATGTGGAGACACATTGCTCTTTTTTTATTGCAGGTGCAATGTATCTGTCGGCCAGAAGATGGGAGAAGGGGAAGTCATGGATCAGAATCAGAAGTTAAGATTATACGGATTTAACAACTTGACAAAGGCGCTCAGTTTCAATATTTATGATGTCTGTTATGCAAAGACGCCCAGAGAGCAGCGGGATTATATAGCTTATATTGATCAGCAGTATAACTCGGAACGTCTGACAGGAATTCTGACGACTCTGACGGACATGATAGGTGCAAAGGTTCTCAATATCTCCCAGCAGGATTATGAGCCTCAGGGAGCATCGGTAACGCTTCTGATTGCGGAGGGGTCAATGATTCCTGTTTCCGGTGAGACAAAGGTGGCACACCTGGATAAGAGTCATGTGACGGTGCATACATACCCGGAGTACCATCCGGAAACGTGTCTTGCCACATTCCGGGTTGATATTGATGTGGCGACCTGCGGGGAAATCACACCTCTGTCCACGCTGGATTATCTGATTGGATCCTTTGACTCTGATATTATCACAATGGATTACCGGGTAAGGGGATTTACCCGGGACATGGACGGAAAGAAGCTTTTTATGGATCACAGGATTCGCTCCATTCAGGATTATATCGCCGAGGAGACGCTGCAGCGTTATGATGTGGTGGATATCAATGTGTACGGAGCAAATCTTTTTCATACAAAGATGATGGTAAAGGATATCGATCTGCAGAATTATCTTTTCAAAACGGATGTCTATGAACTTCCGCCCCGGACGCGCCTGAGTATCATGGACAGTCTCCGGCGGGAGATGATCGAGATTTTCAGCGGAAGAAACGTATTCTGAGGACAGCTGTGAAACAGCAGCAGAAGATATAATTATTCTGACAGAACATAAAAAGGGCAGGAGGTAAAGGGAAATGATTACGCAGACAGGCAGGGATGCACTCTCACAGGAAAGAGCTCCGATTTATGAGGCGCTGGAGAGGTTTCAGAAAATGCGGGTTGTCCCCTTTGATGTGCCGGGACACAAGAGAGGCAGGGGAAATCCGGAGCTGACGGCTCTTCTGGGGGAGACCTGTATGCGGCTGGATGTGAACTCCATGAAGCCTCTTGACAATCTCTGCCATCCGGTGTCAGTTATAGCCGATGCGGAACATCTTGCGGCGGAGGCATTCGGGGCGGCTCACGCCTTTCTGATGGTGGGCGGTACCACATCGGCAGTTCAGAGCATGGTTCTGACTGTGGTAAAGAGGGGAGAGAAGATTATTCTTCCCAGAAATGTTCACCGGAGTGTCATGGGGGCCATGGTACTCTGCGGTGCGGTGCCGGTCTATGTGAATCCGGCCGGAGATGAGCGCCTCGGCATTCCGCTGGGAATGCGGGTGGAGGATGTGAAAAAAGCCATAGAGGAGAATCCGGACGCAAAGGCGATTCTTGTGAATAATCCTACATATTACGGAATCTGTTCGGATCTGCGCTCTATTGTCAGACTGGCTCATGAGCACGGAATGCTGTGTCTGGCGGATGAAGCTCACGGCACCCATTTTTACTTCGGGGAGAATCTTCCGGTTTCCGCAATGGCAGCCGGCGCCGATATGGCGGCCGTTTCCATGCACAAATCAGGCGGGAGTCTGACGCAGAGTTCCATCCTGCTTACCGGCCCGGCCATGTCAGCCGGCTATGTGCGCCAGGTAATCAATCTGACCCAGACGACAAGCGCATCCTATCTTCTTCTGTCCAGTCTTGACATATCCAGGCGGAACCTGGCGCTGCGCGGGCGGGAAGCCTTTGCCCAGGTGGTGCGGATGGCGGAATATGCCAGGGAGGAGATTAACCGGATCGGCGGCTATTACGCCTATGCGGGGGAACTTATCAACGGGGACAGCATTTTTGATTTCGATGTGACGAAACTCTCGATTCATACCCGGGATATCGGTCTGGCGGGGATTGAGGTTTATGATCTTCTCCGGGACGAGTACGATATCCAGGTGGAGTTCGGCGATCTGGGAAATATTCTGGCCTATCTCTCTATTGGAGACAGGCAGAGAGAGCTGGAGCGGCTCGTGAGCTCTCTCTCTGAGATACGCAGGCGTTTTGCCAGAGACAAATCAAGTCTGATGGATTATGATTATATTGATCCCATTGTTGTGCTTTCGCCTCAGGAGGCATTTTATGCTGAGAAGGAATCCCTCCCCATCCGGGAGACGGCAGGGCGGATATGCAGTGAATTTGTCATGTGCTACCCGCCGGGAATTCCCATTCTGACGCCGGGAGAGCAGATCACAGAAGAGATTATTGATTATATTGAATATGCGAAGGAAAAGGGATGTTCCATGACAGGTCCGGAGGATCCCGGGATTGAGTATCTTAATGTGCTGGCATAAAAGGAAAGGAGTTTAAGATATGAATTTCTGGTTTTCGGAAAACCACACGCCGAACGTGAAGATTTCCATTCGCGTCGACCGTCAGCTTTACAGCGGAAAAAGTGAATTTCAGCGGATTGATGTGTTTGACTCGCCGGAGTTCGGACGATTCCTCACGCTGGACGGATATATGATGCTTACAGAGAAGGATGAGTTCATCTATCACGAGATGATTACCCATGTGCCCATGGCGGTCCATCCCCAGGTAAGGCAGGTTCTCGTCATCGGGGCGGGAGACGGAGGCGTGATCCGTGAGCTGACCCGGTATCCGGACATTGAGCATATAGATATGGTGGAGATTGACCCTTTAGTTGTGGAGGTGTGCAGAAAATATCTTCCCAAGACTGCCTGCCGTCTGGACGACGAGCGCCTCACTATCCACTATGAGGACGGGCTTAAATTTATCCGCTCCTGCGAAAATCAGTATGATCTGATTATCGTGGATTCCACGGATCCCTTCGGGCCGGGAGAGGGACTTTTTACAAGAGAATTTTACGGCAACTGTTTCAAAGCCCTCCGGGAGGACGGCATCATGGTCAATCAGCACGAGAGTCCTTTTTATCCGGAGGATGCGGAGGCGTGCAAGCGGGCTCACAAGCGCATTGTGGAGTCCTTTCCCATAAGCCGCGTATATCAGGCCCACATTCCCACATATCCGTCGGGACACTGGCTTTTCGGCTTTGCCTCTAAAAAATACCATCCGTTAAAGGATTTAAAGGAGACAAAATGGAATATGCGGGGGCTTACCTGCCGCTATTATACGACCACACTTCACAAGGGCGCGTTCTATCTGCCCGCTTACGTAGAGGAGATGTTAGTAGATGTTGAAGGCAAATATTGAGACTTTTCTGGGCTGTGAGGCTGCGTATGAGGAGGCGGATATCGTCCTCTACGGAGCGCCCTTTGATTCCACCACATCCTACCGCCCCGGAGCCAGGTTCGGTTCCCGGGCTATCCGTTCCGAGTCCTACGGTCTTGAGACCTATTCGCCATATCAGGATTTTGATCTGGCCGACTGCTGCGTGTTTGACGCCGGCGATCAGGAGCTGTGCTTCGGAGATGTGTCTCTGGCATTAAAGGATCTGGAGGAGAGAGCGTCGGAGATTTTGTCGGACGGAAAGCTCCCCTTCCTTTTAGGCGGAGAACATCTTGTAACGCTGGCGGCCGTCCGCGCAGCTGTAAAAAAATATCCGGATCTGGCCATTATTCATTTCGACGCCCACACGGATCTGAGGGATGATTATCTGGGGGCAAAGCTCTCCCACGCCTGCGTGATCCGGCGCTGCTGGGAGCTTCTGGGAGACGGACGGATTTTCCAGTTCGGCATCCGCTCCGGCGACAGGGAAGAATGGCGTTGGGGAAAGGAACATGTGACGACAAATCCTTTCGTTATTGACCCGGAAGTGCTGTCTGAAACTCTTCGCCGGCTGGAGGGACGCCCTGTGTATTTTACTCTTGATCTGGATGTGATGGATCCGGGCGTATTTCCGGGAACGGGGACACCGGAGCCGGGCGGCGTAAGCTTTGATGATCTCAGGAAGGCGGCTGTCGCGGTCTGCAGCCGGGCGAATATTGTGGGCTGCGATGTCAATGAGCTTGCTCCGGGGCTTGATGCCTCCGGGATTTCCACAGCGGCGGCCTGCAAGATTGTGCGGGAGATGCTTCTGGCGCTTTCAAAAAACAACATTTAAATAAGCAGTCTGTAAAAATCAGACAGGAATGAACAGACGTAAAAGCGGAAAATAATCAGGAGAATATTCAGAAAAACAATCAGAATATCAGGAGGAAGATGAATATGGGAAGAGCATTGATTATCGGCTGCGGCGGCGTGGCCTCGGTAGCGATTCACAAATGCTGCCAGAACAGTGATGTTTTTGAGGAGATCTGCATTGCCAGCCGGACGAAATCCAAGTGTGATGCGCTGAAGGAAAAGCTGGAAGGTAAGACGAAGACAAAAATTCAGACGGCTCAGGTAAATGCCGATCATGTAGATGAGCTTATCGCCCTGATTGAGAGCTTTAAGCCGGATGTGGTTTTAAATCTGGCGCTTCCGTATCAGGATCTTACCATCATGGACGCCTGTCTGGCCACGAAGACCCACTATATCGATACAGCCAATTATGAGCCGGAAGATACGGCCAAATTTGAGTATAAATGGCAGTGGGCGTACCGGGAGAAATTTAAGGAGGCGGGCATCACAGCTCTTCTGGGAAGCGGTTTTGATCCGGGAGTAACAGGTGTGTTTTCCGCTTACGCGCTGAAGCATGAATTTGACGAGATCAATTATATCGACATTCTTGACTGCAACGGAGGCGATCACGGCTACCCGTTTGCTACCAACTTCAATCCCGAGATTAATATCCGGGAGGTTTCCGCCAAAGGATCCTACTGGGAGGACGGACACTGGGTTGAGACGGAGCCCATGGAAATCAAGAGAGTTTACAATTTTGAGGGCGTGGGGGAGAAGGATATGTATCTCCTTCATCATGAGGAGATTGAGTCTCTGGCGCTCAATATTCCGGGCATTAAGAGAATCCGCTTTTTCATGACCTTCGGTCAGAGCTATCTGACCCACTTAAAATGCCTGGAAAATGTGGGGATGACTTCCATTGAGCCCATCATGTATGAAGGAAAAGAGATCGTGCCGCTGCAGTTTCTCAAGGCCGTGCTTCCCGATCCGGCATCCCTTGGCCCGAGAACAGTGGGAAAGACAAACATCGGATGCATCTTCCGCGGTAAGAAGGACGGAAAGGAAAAGAATTATTATCTTTACAATATCTGCGATCATCAGGAATGCTACCGGGAGGTGGGCTCTCAGGCGATCTCCTACACGACAGGCGTGCCGGCCATGATCGGGGCAATGCTGGTTATGAACGGGACGTGGCAGAAGCCGGGCGTTTACAACATTGAGGAGTTTGATCCGGATCCCTTTATGGATGCGCTGAACCGCTTCGGTCTCCCATGGAAGGAATCATGGGAACCGGCGCTGGTTGACTGAGAAAGGACTAGGAAGTAGCGGTTATGATGCAGGAGAAAGAGACAGAGGGAAAAACGGCGGAAAAAATCATTGAGGCAACAGGCGGGCTCAGAACGCCTTTCTATCTGGTGGATGAGACGCTCTTAAAAAGAAACCTGGAAATACTCCGGGATGTGGCTGACCGCGCCGGCTGCCGGATCCTGCTGGCGCAGAAGGCATTTTCCATGTTTCATACCTATCCTCTCATCCGGAAATATCTGGATGGAACGGCGGCCAGCGGTCTTTACGAGGCAAGGCTGGGGCATGAGGAGTTCGGAAAAGAAACACATGTGTTTTCGGCAGCTTACCGGGAAGATGAGTTTGATGCGCTTTTACAGTATTCGGATCACATTGTGTTCAATACACCGTCCCAGGTAAGAAAATACGGGGATAAGGTAAGAGCAGCCGGGAAAGAGGCGGGACTGCGCCTGAATCCTGAGTGCTCCACGCAGGAGGGGCACGCCATCTACGACCCCTGCGCTCCCGGTTCGAGGATGGGGACGACCCTGCAGGCCCTGGGCCGGGCGGGCGATTTTGAGAGGGAGATTCTTCCGTATCTCTCAGGGTTTCATTTTCACACTCTCTGTGAGCAGAATTCTGACGATCTGGAGACGACCGCCACAGCAGTGGAAGAAAAATTCGGCGGTTATCTGGGACGGGTAAAGTGGCTCAATCTGGGAGGCGGACATCATATCACACGGGATGATTACGACAGAGACAGGCTCATCCGCATTGTCCGCAGACTCAGAGAAAAATACGGTGTGGAAGTTTATCTGGAACCGGGAGAGGCCGTTGTTTTAAATGCGGGATTTCTTGTAACCTCGGTTCTGGAGACTATGGAAAACGGGATGGAGATTGCTATTCTGGACACATCGGCGGCATGTCATATGCCGGATGTGCTGGAGATGCCGTACCGGCCGCCCCTTTTAGGAAGCGGAAAGCCGGGAGAAAAGAGATATACCTTCCGTCTGGGCGGTCCCACCTGTCTGTCAGGGGACTGTGTGGGGGATTATTCCTTTGACGAACCCCTCACGCCGGGAAAAAGGCTTGTGTTCGGGGACATGGCGCTCTATACAATGGTAAAAAATAACACCTTCAATGGCATGCCGCTTCCGTCCATTGTTTTGAGAAGAGAGGACGGGCAGAACGAGACTGTACGGGAATTTGGATATGAAGATTTTAAAGGCCGGCTCTCATAAGCCGGCCTCAGCGCCGTCTTTACAGTAATGTACCGGCGCGGGAAAATACAAAAAAGGGATGAATAAGAAAAATGATACAGGATATTGCACCGCATAAATATGACAATACATTCCGGATACAGAAGCCGGAAAAGGAGGATTATGTCCTCTGCATTCAGAAAAACAGAGTCTTTCTGCGGGATGGGAAGGAAAAGGGAATCCTGGAGATTCCGGGATTCGGAGAAATTCTGCCGTATCTTTCTGATGCAGAAGAGAGGGCGGTATATCTTTTTTCCATAGATGAAAGGCCGTATTTTCTGATGGAGATAAGGGATGAGGAGGCTGGCCTTCTGCCTGAGACGGATTCCGGAAAGGAATATGTATACGCCTGGAAAACAACCCAGGATATCAGGGCGATGGAGCCCATGTATCAGGCGTTTGCCGCGATTACGGCAACCCAGCTTTTCAGATGGCGTCAGAGCCGCCGTTTCTGCGGACGCTGCGGCAGCCGGACAAAGGACAGCACGACGGAGAGAGCTCTCGTCTGTCCGGAGTGCGGGCAGACGGAATACCCCAAGATCTCCCCGGCTGTAATTGTGGCCGTGACCGACGGGGACAGACTTTTAATGTCCCGCTACCGGGTTAATCACAGTACCTACCGCGGATACGCGCTTATCGCCGGCTTTGTTGAAATCGGAGAGACATTTGAGGAAACTGTCCGCCGGGAAGTTATGGAGGAGGTCGGACTGAAGGTAAAAAATATCAGGTATTTCAAGAGTCAGCCGTGGGCGTTTACGGACACGGAAATGATCGGATTTTTCGCCGAGCTGGACGGAGCGGATACGATCCGCTTACAGGAGGATGAGCTTTCCGAGGCGGGATGGTATACGAGAGATGAGATACCGGATGATGATCGCCTGATCAGTGTTGGAACAGAGATGAAAATGTACTTTAAATATGGCGAAAACTGGGAGAGCGTGCTCCGGCACAGAGCCGGGGACAGATAAAAAAGAAAGTGTTTTTCCGGCGTTCCATAGCTGTGAGGAATGGGTGCCATTCCTTTTAATTAGTTGACAAAGAAGATTTTGGTTGCTATGATTAAGTGTATTACATAGCGAGGTGACGACTTACATGAGCAGAATCGTTTTATCACTGCTGGTAGATAATACTGCCGGTGTTCTGAGCCGCGTGGCCGGGCTGTTCAGCCGGCGCGGATATAATATTGAAAGTCTTACGGTTGGTGTTACAGCGGATCCCAGGTATTCCCGTATGACGGTAGTTTCCCTCGGCGATCAGCAGGTTCTGGAGCAGATCCAGAAACAGCTGGGAAAGCTTGAGGATGTCCATGACATCAAGGAACTCAGGGAAGGACATTCCGTATATCGTGAGCTGATGCTGGTAAAGGTGCGGGCAAACGCGAGCCAGCGTATGGCGATTAATGCGATTGCCGAGATTTTCCGCGCTTCTATCGTAGATGTGGGAAAAGAGTCTGTCACGGTTATGCTGACGGGCGATCAGTCCAAGCTGGACGCGATGATTAATCTGCTGGAGGATTACGAGATTCTGGAGCTTGCCAGAACCGGTCTTACGGGGCTCTCCCGCGGAGCCGATGATGTGCGCTATCTCCCGTAGGAGAAGAGCGGGCGTGTGCGGCGCGTATTTTCAGATGTTTACAAAGTATTTGCCAAAGGTACACAGAGAGGTATCGGCCAATTCTTTATAATAAATTAATTCACTTATTAATATCCAAGGAGGAAATTAAGAGATGGCAGCAAAGATTTATTATCAGGAAGACTGTAACTTATCTTTATTGGAAGGAAAAAAGATTGCGATTATCGGCTACGGCAGCCAGGGACATGCTCATGCCCTGAACTTAAAGGAGTCGGGCTGTGATGTTATCATAGGACTTTACAACGGAAGCAAATCCTGGGCCAAGGCCGAGAAACAGGGCTTCCAGGTATTTACGGCAGCAGAGGCTGCAAAGCAGGCAGATATTATCATGATTCTGATCAATGATGAGCTGCAGGCAGATATGTATAAAAATGATATCGAGCCCAATCTGGAAGAGGGCAATATGCTGATGTTTGCTCACGGCTTCAACATCCATTTCGGCTGCATCAAGCCTCCGAAGAATGTGGATGTTACCATGATTGCACCCAAGGCTCCGGGTCATACAGTAAGAAGCGAGTATCAGGCCGGTAAGGGAACGCCCTGTCTGGTTGCAGTAGAGCAGGATTACACCGGAAAAGCTCTGGATCGCGCACTTGCCTACGGCCTTGCTATCGGCGGAGCAAGAGCTGGTCTTCTTGAGACCACATTCCGTACCGAGACTGAGACAGACCTCTTCGGCGAGCAGGCAGTTCTGTGTGGCGGTGTCTGCGCTCTGATGCAGGCAGGTTTTGAGATTCTGGTTGAAGCGGGCTATGATCCGAGAAACGCTTATTTCGAGTGCATCCATGAGATGAAGCTTATTGTAGACCTGATTTACCAGTCCGGTTTTGCAGGCATGCGCTACTCCATCTCCAACACCGCTGAGTACGGCGATTACATTACAGGACCGAAGATCATCACAGAGGATACAAAGAAGGCTATGAAGAAGATTCTTTCCGATATCCAGGACGGAACCTTCGCAAAAGAGTTCCTGCTTGACATGTCTCCGGCAGGCCGTCAGGTTCACTTCCAGGCTATGAGAAAGCTTGCTTCCGAGCATCCGTCAGAGAAGATCGGCGAGGAGATCAGAAAGCTTTACAGCTGGAACAACGAGAATGATAAGCTGATCAACAACTAAGTTTAAAATGCAAAAAAGGGGGCTGCCGCGCAGCTGTCCGGGTATTTGCCGCCCGGGGGGGCATGTGCGGCAGCCGTTTTTTTGCTGTGTATATGCGGGCTCAGCCTGAAAAAGTTGCACGGATGTGAAGGGAAAACGGAATGAAACGGTATGATGATGTTACTATTTTAAAAGGCTTTGCATGCCTGACAGTTTTTACGACTCACTGGCTGGGAAGCTTTGGGAGTTTCGGAAGCGGGAGATTTGACTGGCTGATGCAGCAGGGGCCGCTGATGATTATAACGCGGGGAAGCTATGTGGTTCCTGTCTTTCTGATGCTTACCGGACTTTTGGTATGTCAGAAAGTGATGGACGGAAGGTTTCATTCCTGGTCAGAAGAAATTGTGAAGCGTTATCTGCGTCTTGTGATCCCTGTTGCAGCAACTTCTGTTCTGGCGCTTCTTATGTTCCGTGCAGGTCTTTTTTACAACAGACAGGCGGCATCCCTTATGGGAAATGAGTGGCTCGCCATGTATTACGGAGATCTTCCGGGATGGCGTTTTCTTCCGGGAAAGGCACTTTTCGGAACGGTTATTCTGGGCGATGACACATATTACGGACCTTTCTGGATGCTCAATTATACTTTTCTCGGAAGCATATTTGTCCTGGTGTTTGCAAGTGCCTTAAAAGAGATGCGGGGAAACGGACGGATTGCGGCATTTGCGGTTCTGGCTGTGCTGTTTGTTTTTATTGACACCCACTATTTCTCACTTTATCTGGGCTGTCTTCTGGCTGTGTTTTTCCGGAAGATTGATGCCTGGCGGGAGAGTGCCGGTAAGAATAATGTGCGCGTCACAGCAGCTGTCCTCGGATTTATATTTCTTGCGGGAAGTGCTTTTATCGGAATGCGTTCCTTTTACTGGGCGGCCTGGATGGCGGAGCGGGGTGTTGGCGGAGCCACGGGAAATCCCTTCTTTTATGGGGCACCGTCTGTATTTCTTCTTATTGCGGGTGTGCGTTTTCTGTGGATTGCAGGGCTCTCACGGATACCGGTGTGGTGCAGGACACCGCTCATATGGCTGGGAGAGAGAAGTATGGGGGTATATCTGACCCACTGGCTTTTTATCTGCTCTTTTTCAAGCTGGTTTTATACCTGGTCTTTCGGGAGAGGGAACAGGATTGCAATAGGGGTAAATATTATAATCACGCTGGTGCTTGTTTTCATTGCAGCAGAAATTTACTGCCGCATTGTGGAGGAAAAAGCATACACTGCAGTGTGGGGAAAAATCAGGAAATGGATATGGCAGTAAAGAAAGGCTCCCTTCTGTGCTGACAGGTAAAATAACAAAATCTGTCGCTCAGGAGGGAGCCTGTTTTATATCCGAAGTCACGGGAAATCTCCATTTAATTAATTCCGGAAGAACAGAACTGTATAAACTGGTTCATGGTTTTTGTGATATAGGAGGGATGATAGGCAAAGCCGGCTGTCCTTGTACGGATAGGATCTGGCAGGGGAATCTCAATCAGGCTCCCTTCTTCAAGCTCTTTTCTGACAAACTCACGGATGACACAGCCAATGCCAAGTCCGGTTTTCGCAAATTCGATGAGAAGATCCATGGTCGTGGCTTCCAGTACCTGCTTCGGCTCAATGCCGTGTTCGGCAAAGTATGCATCAATGTGAATACGCGTCATATTGTTCCGATCAAGAAGGAGAATGGTGCCGGACTCAAAGATGTCGGGGCTTTCGCCCTCCCGGATTTTGAGATTCTCCAGATAGGCGGGGGTACAGACAAAAGCATCATCAATCTGCATGACCGGCAGAAATGAGAGGCTCCTGCGGCTCTTTGGTTCGGCGATAAGGCCGATGTCCAGCTTCTGCTGCTCCAGCATGGAGATAGTGCGGGCTGTGTCCTGGCTGTCGATCATGATTTTTACATGGGGATACTGCACAAGAAAGTCTTTAAGGTACGGAAGAAGGATGTACTTGCACAGTGTGTTGCTGACGCCGATTCTGAGCTGTCCGATGTTGAAGTTGCGGATTCTTTTCAGTTCCTTTTCGCCGCGGTTCAGAGTGTCAAAGGCTGTTACCACATGCTGGAAGAGAACCTGCCCTTCAGCGGTCAGAGATACCCCCCTGGAATTGCGCGTGAAGAGGGGAACACCCAGGCTTTCCTCCAGCTTGCTGATGGACTTGCTGATGGCCGGCTGGCTGACAAACAGTTCCTTGGCTGCTCTGGAAATATTTCCCGTCCTGGCGACGGCATAAAAAATGCGGTACTGAGATAAATATTGTTCCATATGACACCTGCTTATAACTGTAATTTATGGCATATATTCGTATTATATATTTGTATTATAACAGGGCGGATGATATAATGTAAATACTTATTTTATTCGGAGGGAAATTATACCATGGGAATGACAATGACGCAAAAAATTCTGGCAGCCCATGCAGGGCTTTCGGAGGTCCGTGCGGGACAGCTGATTGAAGCGGATTTGGATTTAGTACTTGGAAATGATATTACGACACCGGTTGCAATTAATGAAATTAAGAAACTGGATAAACAGTCAGTATTTGATAAGGATAAAATTGCACTGGTAATGGATCACTTTATCCCCAACAAGGATATTAAGTCAGCTGAGAACTGTAAGTGCTGCCGTGAGTTTGCCTGTCAGCATGAGATTACCAATTATTTTGATGTGGGAGAGATGGGAATTGAGCACGCTCTTCTTCCGGAAAAAGGTCTGGTAGTAGCGGGAGATGCGGTTATCGGCGCTGATTCCCATACGTGTACATACGGCGCTCTCGGTGCTTTTTCTACTGGTGTGGGAAGTACGGATATGGCGGCCGGTATGGCGACGGGCAAGGCATGGTTCAAAGTACCGTCTGCCATCAAATTTATTCTTACGGGAAGCCTTCCGAAATGGGTAAGCGGCAAGGATGTGATCCTTCACATCATCGGACTTATCGGGGTGGATGGTGCTCTGTACCGCTCCATGGAGTTTACAGGGGATGGAATTGCCAGCCTGTCCATGGATGATCGGTTTACGATCTGCAATATGGCTATTGAGGCGGGCGGTAAAAACGGAATTTTCCCGGTGGATGAAAAGACCGTTGAATATATGAAAGAACACGGAAAGAGACCATTTAAAGTGTTTGAGGCAGATGAGGATGCAGAATATGATGAGGTTTACACGATCGATCTTTCTGCGCTCAAGTCTACGGTATCTTTCCCGCATCTTCCGGAAAATACAAAGACTATCGATGAGACGGGAGACATTGCCATCGATCAGGTAGTGATCGGTTCCTGCACCAACGGCCGGATCGAGGATATGCGCACGGCTGCCGAAATTCTGAAAGGACGGAAGGTTGCAAAGGGAATCCGCTGTATCGTGATCCCGGCAACACAGGCCATCTATCTCCAGTCCATGAGAGAGGGGCTTCTTGAGACCTTTATTGAGGCCGGTGCAGTTGTAAGCACGCCTACCTGCGGTCCGTGTCTCGGCGGATATATGGGAATCCTGGCGGCGGGAGAGAGATGCGTCTCCACCACAAACCGCAACTTCGTAGGACGTATGGGACATGTGGATTCAGAGATTTATCTGGCGAGCCCGGCGGTGGCTGCGGCAAGTGCTGTGACAGGAAAAATCAGCGGACCCGCAGATTTGGGTCTCTAAACAGAGAACAGATTCCCGGAGACAGAAGGAACAGGAGGAAGAGTAAATGAAAGCATGCGGACATGTATTTAAATATGGGGACAATGTGGATACGGACGTTATCATTCCGGCCCGCTATCTCAATTCGCCGGATGGAAATGAGCTGGCAAAGCACTGTATGGAAGATATCGACAAGGAATTTGTGAATAAAGTGCAGACGGGAGATATTATTGTAGCCAACAAAAACTTTGGCTGCGGTTCTTCAAGAGAGCATGCTCCGCTGGCAATCAAATGTGCCGGTGTGAGCTGCGTGATTGCGGAGACCTTTGCCCGGATTTTCTACCGGAACGCAATCAATATCGGAATGCCGATTATTGAGTGTCCGGAGGCTGCAAAGGCCATTGAGGCCGGCGATGAGGTCGAGGTGGATTTTGACAGCGGCGTGATCACAGATAAGACGAAAAACATGAGTTTTCAGGGGCAGGCATTTCCGGAATTCATGCAGAAGATTATCAGTGCAGGCGGACTTGTAAATTATATTAATCAGAAATAACTGATAAAAAATTGTTTTCAGAAAGAGCACATTCTGTTCCGAAATGCGCGATGCGTTACATGATGTATGCGGCCCGGAAAAAGTTTGTGCTCTTTTGATTTTGTGTGGTATAATTTCAGAGGTATGCCGGAGGAAATGCCGGAATGGGAATCAGAAACGTAGAAAGAGGGATGTAAAAATGACAAAAACAAATGTGATGCGTCTCCTGGATGCAGCCGGAATTGAGTATGAGGCGGGGGAGTATGAGGTAGATGAGAATGATCTGTCCGGAAGCCATGCAGCGGATATGATGGGTATTGATCACGATATGATGTTTAAAACTCTGGTTCTGAAGGGAGATAAAAACGGCTATCTGGTGTGCTGCATTCCCGTTGATGAAGAACTGGATCTGAAAAAGGTGGCAAAAGCATCAAAAGACAAAAAAGTTGAGATGATTCATATGAAGGAACTGCTTCCTCTGACAGGTTACATGCGCGGCGGCTGTTCGCCTGTGGGAATGAAAAAGAAGTTTCCTACTTATATAGAAGAAACAGCAGTGCTTTTTGACAAAATATCTGTGAGTGCGGGTATGCGGGGAGTTCAGGTTATCCTGAATCCTGAGAAACTTGCCGAGTATGTGGGTGCTCAGTTTGTGCCGTTAATTTAATAAAAAAGTTGACATAAAAAGAAGCTGTCAAAAATAGACAGAAAATTTATCTGGGAGATTTTAACAGTTTTGTAATAAAATAAAAAAATTATGACTGCCAATATATATAAAAAAAGGGGGAAAAAGGGATAAAGTTTTGTGGGAAGACCACATAATTATTACAATAAAATTAAGCGATTATGGGATTTGTCACAAAAATGTAAAAAAGTTATTGACAGTTTTTAAGTAACTCCCATATAATTACCACCGTCACTTGAAACGGGCGGCAGAAAGGAAACTTTCAGAACGCCGCGGAAAAAAGAGTTGAAAAGAAAGAGGAGTGTGTATGCCAAGCATTTACTCATTTCTTCAGACTGCTTATCAGTTCATCAGGTCACTGGTTGTCCGTGTAACAAAAAAGATGTATCGGACTGCAGCCGTCTTTATGACAGGGGCTGTGGTTGTGACGGTGGTAACATTTGATTCCGGCAGTTTTTCCGGTGCAGGGCGGAATGCAGCATCTGCATATCATGAGAGTGAAGAGGAGGATACTCATCTGTCGGATACAGCGCAGTCAGAAGAAGGTATAAGTATGGAGGCTCTGAAGGAGCTTCAGCTCGCCGCTTCAAACGAAGAATGTCAGCATCTGATTGGCAGAATGCTGGAGAGAAACATACAGGATGAGCTGGCCAAGTCTGCTTTGGAGGTTGAGGCCATTGAAAAAGAGGTTTTGATGCAGACACAGCAGGCGGCGCAGGAAGCAGAGGAGAAAGAGAGGCTGGAACGGGCGGTTATTTCCTACACAGAACAGGATTATCAGGTTCTTCAGAGAATTGTCCAGGCTGAAGCGGGAATCTGTGATGACAAGGGAAAGATTATGGTGGCAAACGTCATCATCAACCGGGTAAGAAGCAGGGAATTTCCTGACACAATCACAGAGGTTGTCTATGAGCGATCCCAGTTTTCTCCTGTTATGGACGGAAGCATCAATACCTGCCGGGTAACGCAGCAGACTGTTGACTGTGTGGATCGGGCGCTGGCGGGGGAAGATTATTCAGACGGAGCACTCTATTTCATGAACAGGGGCGTTTCGGCTTCTTCCAACGTAAGATGGTTTGATGGACGTCTGACCTACGTAAAGAGCCATGGAGGACACGAATTTTTCAAATAGAGTATAACAGAGCGATAAAAGGACACCTGAAGCGCGCCGGATGGGCGGCCGCGGGTGCCTTTTTGCTGAAAAAGCATGTGTTTTAAGTTTTTTCGGTGCTGTAACCGGGGAGAAAAGGCGGGAGCGGAGCGGGTGGAAAAAACTTCCGCCAACCATTGACTTTTGTTTAACAAAATGAGATAATGGTAGGCAGTTTGAAATACAAACAAGAGGCACAGTTAAAGGAGGAAGAATATGTCAACAAAAGCGTATTATCCAATCAGTGAAATTGGCAAAGGAAAAGTTGGTTTTTCCAAGACCAGATCGATTATTGAGGCAGCTTTTTACGGAAACAATGTGGTAAAAGTAAACACATTAAAAGAGGCATATGAATTGGCGAAGAATTCTCCCGGAACGATTGTGACGGACATGCCCGTATACAGAGGAGAGGAGTTTGGACTGGAGAAGGATGCGAAGGTTCTGCTCTTCAATGACGGTGCGATTACCGGCCGTTATGCGACAGCACGCCGGATTGCCGGAGAGCCCGGTGTAGACTGTGAGGCTCTGGATAAGGTAGCGATGGATGCGATTTACGAATCCCGCTGGAAAACGATGTACCATGCAGAGGTATTCGTTGGTCTGGATCCGGAGTTCATGGTTAAGGCTCATCTTCTCATTCCGGAGGGCGAGGAGAACATCATGTACAACTGGATGCTCAACTTCCAGTATATGTCAGATGAGTATGTAAAGATGTACAAGAAGTCCAAACCGGTGGGAGACGGAAAAGAAGCAGACATTTATATTTTCTCCGATCCGCAGTGGAACGGTTCCGATCGTCCCAATGTATCTCTTGACTGTCTGTCTGACCCGCAGAAGAAAACACTGTGCTATTTCAATACAGAGACAAACTGTGCATGCATCCTCGGTATGAGATATTTCGGAGAGCACAAGAAAGGAACCCTTACCATGGCATGGGCGATTGCAAACCGCAACGGTTATGCATCCTGCCACGGCGGACAGAAGGAGTACACGCTTGCTGATGGTACGAAGTATGTTGCTTCCGTATATGGCCTGTCCGGTTCCGGAAAGTCCACACTGACTCATGCAAAGCACGGTGGCAAGTACGAGATCAAGGTTCTTCACGACGATGCATTCATTATCAATACCGACACATGTGCGTCTATCGCTCTTGAGCCCACATACTTTGACAAGACGGCAGATTATCCTACCGGCTGTGATGACAACAAGTATCTTCTGACTGCTCAGAACTGCTCTGCAACTCTGGATGAAGACGGAAAGATCCAGCTTGTAACAGAGGATATCAGAAACGGAAACGGACGTGCCATCAAGTCCAAACTGTGGTCTCCGAACCGTGTGGATCGAATCGATGCTCCGGTTAATGCTATCTTCTGGATTATGAAGGATCCGACCATTCCGCCGGTTGTAAAGCTGAAAGGTTCATCTCTGGCAGCCGTTATGGGTGCGACACTGGCAACCAAGCGTTCCTCTGCAGAGCGTCTGGCTCCGGGCGTGGATCCCAACAAGCTGGTTGTGGTTCCCTATGCGAACCCGTTCCGTACCTATCCTCTGTCCAACGATTATGACAAGTTCAAGAAGCTTGTGGAGGAGAAGAACGTTGACTGCTATATCGTAAATACAGGCGACTTTATGGGCAAGAAGGTAAAGCCGGCTGATACTCTGGGAATTCTTGAAGCTATTGTAGAGAAGAAGGCCAACTTCCACAAATGGGGTCCGTTCTCCGATATCGAGATTCTTGACTGGGAGGGCTTCATCCCGGATATGAACGATCCTGAGTATGTAAGCCAGTTAAAGGCCCGCATGAATGATCGTGTAAATGAGATTAAAGAGTTTGCCACAGCTAAAGAAGGCTATGACAAGCTTCCGGATGACGCTCTGGCTGCTATCCAGAAGGTTGTGGATGAGCTGGGCTGATAGTTTTTCGTGACACTGAGGGACGGTGTGGCGTTTGCCATGCCGCCCTTTCTTTATATACAGTCGGCTGTCCGGGCCGGAAGGCGGGATGTCCCGGACAGATACACACTTTCGGAAAGGAAAATAAGATGAGACATATCGCGCTGTTTGATTTGGACGGAACTCTGACAGATCCGAAGGAGGGAATTACCAGGTCGGTTCAGCATGCTTTGATGGCATATGGAATAAAAGTGGAGGATCCGGATGAGCTGTGTCCTTTCATCGGGCCGCCGCTTTCTGACAGTTTTCAGGAGTTTTATGGATTTTCTCTGCAGCAGGCTAGGGAGGCTATTCACTATTTTCATGAATATTTTACAGAGCGGGGAATGTTTGAAAACAGGGTTTATGAGGGAATTCCCGGGATGCTTGAGAATATCAGAAAAGCGGGTATTGTGCCGGTCATTGCCACATCCAAGCCGGAGCCCTTTGCGGAGCAGATTCTGGAACATTTTGATCTGAGAAAATATTTTGATCTTGTGGGCGGGGCCGATATGGACGAGACCAGGGTAAAAAAGGGAGAGGTAATTTCCTATACCTTAAAACGTCTGGGAGCCGATAAATCAGAGGACAGGATTTTGATGATTGGGGACAGAAAGCATGATATAATCGGCGCTCATGAAAACGGAATTCCCTGTGCCGGAGTGCTTTATGGCTATGGTTCCCGGGAAGAATTTGATGAGGCAGGAGCAGATGTACAGGTTGAGACGGTAAAGGAGCTGGAGAAGTACATTCTGGATTTTATGGGGAATCAGGAACAGTCAGAAAAAGACTAAAAAAACAAAAACGGAAAGAAGACCGGCAGTCCGGTCACTCTTTCCGTTTGGAGCCAGCCTTCAGGCTGTGAAATTCAGATGGAGTTTTCTCTGTCTTCCAGATAGGGAGGACTGGGAATATCGGGATTTTCACGGTTTAAATCTTCATATTTGCCGCGTATCAGGTAAAATCCGGCGGCGATGATGACGATGGCAACGGCGCACTGTGGTATAAGTTCAGCGATATAGTAGACAGCGCTCATTGCCGTATCTGTAAGATCAAGGGCCGGAATCAGATACTGCAGAAAAAGCTGGGATATTCCGCTCCAGAGTATGCTGGCTCCGAAGAGAATGAGGCAGGCGGCCGTAATTTTCCGGTATTTTTTCAGAAGTGACTGATTGTGGAGAATCGCGTTCCAGTGGATAAGATAATCGTCTTCAATGGAATAAAATTCTTCATCATTCAGCGAATTCAGATTGTTCGCATGAAAAAAGCTGTAAAACCACACTATGGGAGCTAAGTAGGTCAGAAAAGCCAGCTGCAGGAAACCGGAGATTCCCAGGAGTGCGCAGAAAACTGTCATCAGACTGACACCCTGTTTGAAAAAGCCCAGGTACATTTCTCCGGCACCTGGTATCAGGGACCAGATAAAAGTCATAAATTTACTTTTCTTTTTTGTCATATCGGGATACCTCCTTATCCGGAAGGAACAGCTCATTCAGCTGTCCTGTAAAAGATTCAATTCGTTTATATTGATTATGCCATCTGTCGGAGAGCTCTTCATATCGGGACGTTTTCTTTTCTTCCATGTATTTGCCGGGCCGGATGTCCGCGTTCAGGGGCGGGGCCAGGAAGAGAAGGCTTAAGGAGCACAGAACGGCAGCTCCCACTCTGAGGCTGAAATAGAAAAGCTGTAGCCGGCGCGAAAGCCGGTTGGAACCGGCAATAATTGCCACATCAGGCTCTCTGATTTTTTCAAGGACAGAAGTTTTCAGGTGGACGGGAGCCGGATGAAGCTCTTCTGCCTCAATGTATTCCGTGAACAGGAGACGGCACCGTGGACATTCGGCCAGATGCTTTATTTCTTCTTCTGTCAGTTTTCCGGAAAAATGTTCCGGATTAATATGTTTTTTTTCAGTCATGAGGTGCTCCCTCCTTTCCGTACAATTTGCGGAGCATTCCTTTCGCCCGGTATATCTGCGTCTGCAGAGTTTTTATGTTTTTTCCGGTCTTCTGTGCAATTTCTCCGATTTCCATTTCGTAATAATAATAATCAAGCGCTGCGCTCCGGTAGGGTTCTTTTAAAGCCTGGCAGCAGCAGAAGAGCTGCCGCCGCACATCATCTTCCAGACATGTATTTTCTACGGAATCCGGGGCGGCGATGGCAGTAAAATACGCATCTTCCGTGGGGACCGATTTGCGGCCCGCCCGTTTCAGATGATCCAGGCACTTATTGGTAGCTATCCGGCAAAGCCATGCCCGTGCATTTTTTCCGTCAAAATATGCCATGTTTTTATAGGCGGACAGGAAGGTATCCTGGGCGAGATCCTCAGCGTCAAAATAATTATTTGTAAACTTGTAGCATATGGAAAAGATCAGATTCTGATACTGATCAATCCAGTGCTCCAGCTGCTGCTGTGCATTGATAGAACCGCCCCCCTTCTTTCGTTTCTCACTGATTAAAACGACAGAGCCGTCTTAATTACTTCAGAAAAATCCGGAATATTTTTTTGCTCCCGATACAGCAGGATATTTCCCATGAAGCAGTCAGGGTAAAGCTCCTCTTGTAGATTTTAACAGATAATTGGAAGATATTCTATAAAAAATCTGTGTACGAATCGCTGGCGGCATGGTAGTATGGTAATATAACAGAAAGGAGTGAAGCAGAATGAAACGTGTATTTCTGATTGTTCTTGACAGTGTGGGAATCGGTGAAATGCCGGATGCATCACTGTATGGCGATGAAGGCAGCAATACGATTGCGGCAGCTGCGGCAAGTCCGTATTTTTCCATGCCGAATATGCAGAAACTTGGTTTTTTCAATATTGACGGAGTAACGTGCAGAAGCAGTGAGAATTCTCCGAAGGGAGCGTATGCGCGTATGACAGAGCGCTCAAAGGGGAAGGACACGACGATAGGTCACTGGGAGATAGCGGGTATTATTTCTGAACGGCCGCTTCCCACATTTCCTGACGGATTTCCGGATGAGCTTCTGGATGCATTCAGGCGGGAGACAGGACGCGGCGTTCTGTGCAACAGACCTTATTCCGGAACGGATGTCATAAGAGATTATGGAAGAGAGCATGTAAAGACGGGAGATCTGATTGTATATACTTCTGCCGACAGTGTATTTCAGATTGCAGCCCATGAGCAGGTGGTTCCGGTTCCGGAGCTTTACCGTTACTGTGAGACTGCACGCAGGCTCTGTGCGGGACCGTATGGAGTGGGGCGTGTCATTGCCCGCCCGTTTGAGGGGGAGTGGCCTTACACCCGGACTTCAAGACGGCATGATTATTCACTGGAGCCGCCGGCAGATACAATGTTGGACTATATTAAGAAAGCCGGGAAGGATGTTCTTGCCGTTGGAAAAATCAATGATATTTTTGCGGGAAGAGGAGTGACGGATATGGTCCGGACTGCCGGGAACGCAGAGGGAATTGACAGGACTCTGGAATGGGCAAAACGGGATTTTGAAGGACTGTGCTTTACCAATCTGGTTGATTATGATATGCTGTACGGCCATCGAAACGATGTTGACGGATATGCAAAGGCCCTTACTTATTTTGATGAACGTCTTCCGGAGATACTGGATGCACTGGGAGACGAGGATATTCTCTTTATCACGGCGGATCATGGCTGCGATCCCAGTACACCGTCAACAGACCACTCAAGAGAGTACACGCCTCTTGTAATGGCCGGCAAACCGGTTAAAGAGGGAGTTAACCTGGGAACAAGGCAGAGTTTTGCTGATATAGCCGCCACGATTCTTGAGTATCTCGATGTGCCGGGGGCCACGCAGGGAGAGAGCTTTCTGGATCGGATACTGCGGCAGTTTTCCTGAATGAGCTGCAGGGGCGGCAGAACCGCTGTCTGATGCCTGTAAACTGTAAAAATACGGCCTGGGAGGAAAAGATGGAACAGAAAAAAATACTGGAAACGGTAGATCATACACTTTTAAAACCGGATGCGGTGTGGGAAGAGATACAGGCGCTCTGTGACGAGGCCATGCTTTACGGCACGGCTTCCGTCTGCATTCCGCCTTCGTATGTGAAGCGGGCAAAAGAATACATGGGAAACCGGATGGCAGTCTGCACTGTCATAGGTTTTCCTAATGGATATAATACGGCAGAGGTAAAGGTATTCGAGACAAAAAAGGCCATAGAGGAAGGCGCTGATGAGATTGATATGGTTATTAACATCGGCGATCTGAAAGCGGGCCGTGAAGAAAATATTCTGGAGGAAATACGGGCGGTAAAGAAAGCCTGCGAAGGAAGAATTCTCAAAGTTATTATCGAGACATGCCTTCTTACGGATGAGGAAAAAAAGACTATGTGCCGTATCGTTGCGGACGCGGGAGCGGATTATATTAAGACTTCTACCGGTTTTTCGACAGGAGGCGCTACTTTTGAAGATGTGGAGCTTTTTGCCCGACATGTGGGGAACAGGGTAAAGATCAAAGCGGCCGGCGGAATCAGCACCCTGAAGGACGCAGAGCGGTTCCTGGAGCTGGGGGCATCACGTCTCGGGACAAGCCGCATCATAAAGCTTATAAAGGAAGAGGAGGCTGCCGGACAGCAGCCGGGAGGAAATGAGGCTGCCGGGTTCGGAGCGTGGACGGAGAAGACAAAAAAAGAGCTTATACGAAAGGCAATTTCTGTGGTGGGAGATGCCTATGCACCCTATTCCCATTTCCATGTGGCGGCTGCGCTGCTGTGCGGGGACGGGTCTGTGTATACAGGAGTAAATATAGAGAATTCCTCATACCCGGCGGGAACCTGCGCAGAGCGGACGGCTCTGTTTACCGCGGTAAGTGAAGGAAAAAGGGATTTTTGTGCTATAGTAATTGTGGGGGGAGCAGAGGGAGAGATTAAAGATTACTGTCCTCCATGCGGTATCTGCCGCCAGGCTATGAGGGAATTTACGAATCCGGAGAGTTTCCGTGTGATCCTGGCCCGTTCAGAGGAAGATTATAAGGAATACACGCTAAAGGAGCTGCTTCCTCAGAGTTTCGGACCGGAAAATCTTTATAACAGGAAAAAGGGGGTTGTGCAGAATGAGGATGTATGATCTGATTGAGAAGAAAAAAAGAGGAGGGGAACTGAACCATGACGAACTCCACTATATGGTGGACGGATATGTAAAAGGAGAGATCCCGGACTATCAGATGTCAGCCATGCTCATGGCGATTTATTTTAATGGTATGAGCGACGATGAGACGACCTTTCTGACTCTTGAGATGGCCCGGTCGGGGGACATGGTTGATCTGTCTCCTATTGAGGGCTTCAAGGTGGATAAGCACAGCACCGGAGGCGTGGGGGACAAGACAACTCTCATTATCGGTCCGGTGGTGGCAGCACTGGGAGTGCGTGTTGCCAAGATGTCAGGCCGCGGACTGGGCCATACAGGCGGAACTATAGATAAACTGGAGGCGATTCCGGGATTCAGAACCTCAATTCCAAGAGAAGAATTTTTTGATATTGTGGGACGTGTGGGGATAGCTGTGGCAGGACAGAGCGGAAATCTCGTTCCGGCCGATAAGAAGCTTTATGCACTCAGGGACGTGACGGCTACAGTAGACAGCATTCCGCTTATCGCTTCATCTATCATGAGCAAGAAACTGGCAGCCGGAAGCGACGGTATTGTCCTGGATGTAAAAACGGGAAGCGGTGCATTTATGAAAACGCTGGAGGATTCCGTTACACTTGCCCGGAAGATGGTGGCAATCGGAACAGGTGCGGGGCGTGCCTGCACAGCTCTGATTACCGATATGGATGTTCCTCTCGGATTCGCCATAGGAAACGCACTGGAAGTAATAGAGTCAGTTGAGGTTCTTAAGGGAAAAGGACCGGAAGATCTCAGGGAGGTCAGCCTGCGCCTTGCGGCGGAAATGCTTCATACTGCAGGCCGGGGAAGCGCCGGAGAGTGTTATCACATGGCGGAGAAAACCCTGCGGGACGGAAGTGCTTTTGAGACATTAAAGAAAATGACAGAGGCTCAGGGGGGAGATGTAAGATGTCTGGAAAATCCGGAGCTGTTCCCGCAGGCTGCCTTTACGTCTGAAGTAAAGGCGCAGCAGAGCGGCTATATCGTCCATATGGATACGGAGGCCTGCGGAATTGCCTCAGTGCTGCTGCGGGCAGGCCGAAGCCGGAAAGAGGACGAAATCGATCCGGCAGCAGGAATCGTTTTGTGCAAAAAGTACGGCGACCGGGTGGAAGAGGGACAGACACTGGCTGTGCTGTATGCGTCGGACAGAGATCTTTTTGAAGCCGCCGGTAAAAAACTTCTCGATGCGTACCGGATTTCCGACAGCCGGCCGGAAGCCAAAAAGCTGATTTACGCAAGAATTTCAGGCAGCGGCGAGGTACGGTACGAAGCTTAAAAAACAAACCATGAATTGGAACTTGAAAAAGAAAAAAAATTGAGGTATAATAGCCCTATCAAAAAAGCATATTTGTAATTCCTGGGATGCTCGATAACTCTTACTTTTTTTGAACCTACATTTTGACAAAAGGGATTCCAATATTTTTAAGCGGATGTCATGCCTCCTTCGAGTGGAAGGCAGAAGTTTAAGTGAGGTTGCCCACCTAGCAGGGCTAGGCGTCAATACTGTAAGAGCCGGCATTTTGGGGTTACAAAGGATAAAAAGCAGCGAGAAATCGCTGCTTTATCTTTTGCTGGAGATGAGACTGACAGGAGATAGTTTGCAGCCGGTAACAGAACCCCCTAAAGGGAACTGTAATAAAAATTAACTTGTCAAGGACAATGGGTATTATGTATACTGGAAATACGCAGTCTGCTCTGAAACCGGACATACAGGGCATGGAAGCAGATGAGCCGGCAGGGCGGCAGGCTGTCAAACAGTTACAGGAAAAGAGTGTGGAGAATGGAAAAGAAAAATTTAAGGGAGTACGTCTGCATGGGTATAACTGCAGTTGCAGTTATCGCGGTATGTATTCTTTTGTGGTTCAGTATTCAGCACTGGGATATGGTCAGAGCCGGAGCGAAAACGCTTATGGGTATACTGGCTCCTGTCATATACGGGGCAGTTCTCGCTTATCTGATTTCGCCGATCTATAACCGGGTTGTAGCAGGCAGCAGCAGTCTTCTTCAGAGAGTGTGGAAAAACGGACGTGCCGTGAAGAGCATTTCAAAAATGCTGGGAACAGCCGCAAGCATTGCAGTGGTTCTGGCTGTTATTGTGGGCATGTTTCAGATGATGATTCCTCAGCTTCTGGAGAGTATCATGGGAATCAGAGATTCCCTTCCCATCTATATGGAGAATCTGTATGTCTGGCTGCAGAAACTCCTGTCTGATAATCCCGATATTGAAACATTCGTGCTGGAAAATTTCCAGACCTATATTGTAACCTTCGAAAACTGGCTGGAGAAATCCTTTGTCAATATTGACATAAACCGCCTGATGCAGATTGTAACGGGTGTGTCCAGCAGTCTTCTGGGGATACTCAGCTTTATAAAAAACTGGCTGATTGGCCTGATTGTCATGGCATACATGCTGAATATCAAGGATACACTGACGGCTCAGGGCAAAAAGATTATATACGGACTTCTTAATCTGCGCATGGCCAATGCTGTAGTGGAAGAGCTGCGGTTTGTCAATCAGATGTTCGGCGGATTTATTATCGGCAAGCTTGTGGATTCTCTGATTATCGGAATTATATGTTTTATCGGAGTATCTCTGATGAATATGCCGTTTCCCATGCTTCTCAGTGTCATTATCGGTGTAACGAATGTAATTCCGTTTTTCGGTCCGTTTATCGGGGCAATTCCCACAGGGTTCCTTGTTCTGCTGGTCAGCCCTGTCAAATGCGTATATTTTCTTATATGGATTTTTCTGCTTCAGCAGTTTGACGGAAATATTCTGGGACCCAAAATTCTTGGAAATTCAACCGGGCTCTCCAGCTTCTGGGTGCTGTTTTCCATTCTGGTATTCGGCGGGCTGTTCGGTTTTGTGGGAATGATTATCGCGGTTCCGGCCTTTGCGGTTATCTATGATCTGATTGCAAGAGGTGTGCACCGGTCACTCCGGGCGAAAAAGCTCCCCGTGGGAACGGATGATTACCGGGATTTGGATCATATTGATGAGAAAGACGGAACATTTGTGAAATGAGGGACCTGAGGGGAAAAAGCTCTCCGGGATCTCATGGCAGACTGGAAGGAAGACATATGCGATCAAAAAGAGTGATATACTGGGCTCTGTCGGTTCCGGCGGTAGTCATACTTCTGATTATAATTATTGTGAGGCTGGATGCGTCTGATCACTGTATTTCCCGGGCGGCTGCTTCCAAAGCAATTGCGCTGGCACTGACGGACAAAGAAAGCTGTCTGGCACAGCAGAAGGAGAAGGGCAGCCATTTTGTGCCGGAGGAGCGGAGTGAGTGGTACACAAAATACATTGATTATCTGATAGAAAATGAATATTTTGAGAGTGACGCCTGGGAGCGGGACGGGGCTGTGGACAGAGATTTTGCAAAAGAACCGCTTACATACGGAGAGGCCGCCTATGCGGCAGAACGTGTGTCAAAAGGTCTGTCGGGCGCGCTCAATATTTCTAAAAAGAAATACAGCAGTCCGATGCCAAAGGAGGAATGGTGGCTTTTTTATGAGTCCTTTCTGAAAAAGGCGGATGGGGAAAAAGCAGTTGTGCAGGAGGATCTGCTGCTTTATGGAACGCCGGACAATGTGAAAGAAGCCGCGGCTTATACTGCTTATACGGATAAAGGCATTATGGGTTTTGAGGGAGTGGCACTTGATTCCTGCATAGACAGGGAAATCCGTGTATATGCAAGGGGAAGTGAGATCATCGCTCTTACCGGTGTTATATCCGATCAGGTTACATATGAAAATGTATGGATTACATCGGGAGCGGACGGAGAGATTCAGCTTTATATCGGTACAATTGTCCGGACGTTTCCGCGGCCTTCAGAGCTTGAAGATGAAGTTTCCGGTGTTCTGGGAGATGTTTCCCTTGATCGGGGAGATATAAAAAAGATATCTCTGAAAAAAGATGTGATTGAGGGAAAGGTTCTTGCTGTCCGGGAAGATACCATTGAGATAGAGGGATACGGAACTCTGAAGCTGGATGACAATTTTAAAGTATACAAAACATACGGGGTAGTAAAAGAGCAGAAGAAGAAAGATATTGTAGTGGGCTACGATCTGGGAAAATTTGTCGTGGCGGGAAAAAAGGTCTGTGCGGCTCTTCTGACCCAGAATTTTTCTGCGAAGAATATCCGTGTGCTGATCATGGATGACAGTTTTTCCACACTGTTTCACTCTTCAATTTCCCTGCAGTCAGAGAGCACTCTAAAGCTGGAATACGGAGAGACGGAAGAAATCATTGAACCGGGGAAAAAACTTGTGATAGAACAGGATGATGAACGGCTTCAGGAGGGAAGACTGACAATTACGCCGGAAGATCCGCAGAAGCAGACGGCTGTTCTCAGTATATCACGGAACCAGGGTACACCGGAGTATTTCGGAAGTTTTGAGATCTGCCGGGAGACAGAAGGACTTCTTCTGATCAATGAGGTGGATGTGGAAGATTATCTGACCCGTGTTGTTCCGAGTGAGATGCCTGCATCCTATGAGCTGGAGGCACTGAAGGCACAGGCGGTATGTGCCCGTACCTATGCATACCGGCAGATCCAGGCAAATGCGTACAGTCAGTATGGAGCTCATGTGGATGACAGTACAAACTATCAGGTGTACAACAACATTCAGTCCAGTGAGAGGACGGATCTGGCTGTTAAAGAGACGGATGGGGAAATGGTATTTTACGGGGACAAACCGGCGGAAACCTACTATTTTTCCACATCCTGCGGCTATACAACGGATGGCACCATATGGGGAGCTTCTCTGGATGATCTGCCCTATCTCAAAGGAAAAGGTCTTACAGAGGACGGAGCTATGGCGGATTTGACGGACAATGATTCCTTTGTTCCGTTTATTCAGGGACAGGGCGAGCCCAATTATGACTCCGGTTTTCCGCTGTACCGCTGGAAAACCACGATTACAAATAAAAAACTGGCGGAAAAAATAGACGGGATAGGAGAGATACTTGGCGTTTTCGTCACATCCAGAGGCACAGGCGGCATAGCACAGACGGTAACGGTTGTGGGAAGCGAGGGTGAGAAAACTCTGGAAGGCCAGACGCAGATCAGAAATGTTCTGGGACGGGATGATCTTACATATATCAAGAATGACGGTTCAGAAATGACAGGATGGGCGTCACTTCCCAGTGCCTTTATTGCGGTAGATGAAACCGCCCGCGATGAGGAGAAAGGTACCCGCACCTTTACCATATGGGGCGGAGGATACGGCCATGGCGTCGGAATGAGTCAGAACGGCGCGCAGGAAATGGCGCGCCGTGGAAAAACGTATGAAGAAATACTCTGCTTTTTCTATGATGGAGTAGAGGTGGATGAAATATCAGGCCACATCATTTCCGATACAGATACTTAGGAATTCCGTCTTCCATAATCCGGGGAACTTCTCCCCTGATAAGCGGAACTGCATAGTGAAGAAATTCAGAAGAAATATCGGAGCCTTTTTCGGAGATCCATTCTCCGGGGAAGGCTTTTTCTTTATTGCAGACTGCGCTCACATCTATGAGGCAGGGGGCAATATGGTAGGAATCACTGTCCTGCTCCCGCTTAAAGGCAACCATGGAACGTGTCTTCTGTTCGAGAGCGGAGATTACCCCGAACTGCCCTGCGAGGGCGGCCTCCTCCATATCTGTTGCAGAAACGGTAAGTCCGCTGCACCTCTGGCTGACATTCAGTTCAACGGAGCGGACTTTGACTCCAAAACGGTTGCGGACATAGTTTTCCAGTATTTTTCCGCAGCCGGTCAGCATTTTGTGTCCAAAGGTGTCGATCTGGGCGTCACTGGAGTATTCGCAGATAAAATGACCGGACGAGTCGGCGATACCCTCAGATACACAGACTACAACGTTGGAGTTTTTCCGGAAAGCCTGCTCCAGATCGGATGAAAATTTTTCCAGGTCAAAAGGAGCCTCCGGCAGATAGATAAGAAGAGGGTTGTCCCCCGGCTCCTTGCGTGCCAGAGCCGATGCTGCCGTAAGCCAGCCGGCGTGACGTCCCATGATCTCCACAATTGTCACGGAGCGCTGCTGATAGACACAGGCATCCAGCGTGATCTCGCGGACCGTGGTTGCCACATATTTGGCAGCGCTTCCGTATCCCGGTGTGTGATCTGTCTCAATCAGATCATTGTCAATCGTTTTCGGAATACCGATAAAACGGATTGGGCTTTCCGTATTTTCAGCATATCGCGCCAGCTTGCTGACCGTGTCCATCGAATCATTTCCGCCAATATAGAGAAAATAGCCAATGTTCAGCCGGTTAAGCTTGTCAAACAGAGTGCGGTACACTTCAGATGACAGATTTTCAGGAAGCTTGTACCGGCAGGAGCCAAGATAAGCCGCCGGGGTTGCTTTCAGAAGAGCCAGATCCTCATCAGAGAGTGTGCCGGAAAGATCCGTGTATGAATCTGCAAGAAGGCCTTCGATGCCATTGTGCATGCCGTATACACAGCCGATTTGTTCCGGATGGCGTTTTCCTTCCGTAATGATTCCCCACAGGCTGGAGTTGATAACGGCCGTAGGGCCGCCGGATTGTCCTACGATAATGTTCTTCTTCATATGTTCCAGTCTCCTTCATTAGTAAACGTCATTGATGTTTATTCTATATTATATAGTGCCGGATTGCAAGCCGTACTTTGGCCTGACACGGCATCAGAAAAATACAGTACAATCAGAAAAAATTTTAAATAAAATATGCATATATGTATAGACTGCCTGAAAAGGGTTATACTGTTAGTATCACAAAAGAGAAATTTTTGAATACTTATCCTCCCCTTTTTAGTACCTCGCTTATTTGCCGTGTGCGGTGGGCGGGGTATTTTTTTGCAGTAATTCATTGTCCGGTTTCATGGCGGCACAGACCAGAACCGGGGCACAGAGAATGATATTGAAAAGATAGCGTACCGGGACACACGGTGCCAGCAAAATGGTAAAAATATAGGAAAGAAGCAGGATCGGAAGCGGTATCAGATAAAATTTCTTTCTGTCAATAATGACGAAAAATCCGAACAATGCCATCCAGTCAAAAAAGGGAGTATAAAAAATGACGGATACGATCGGCATATATTTCTCATAGTTGGTGTAATGGAAAAAACGGTACACCTGCTGCAGGCCGGGAAGCCGGCTGTCCTCGGTAAAGGTATGCTCAGCATCAAAGGATTCCCGGTTATCGTAGGGCAGATTGCT
Source organism: uncultured Lachnospiraceae bacterium (assembly GCA_944384125.1). Lineage (GTDB taxonomy): Bacteria > Bacillota > Clostridia > Lachnospirales > Lachnospiraceae > Otoolea. The sequence goes on from CALWSF010000030.1 coordinate 32,777, forward strand.
TCCTGTGTCCCCGGTCAGATACCAGACGCCAAGAGTGTTGCCCAGGAAAGCCTCTGCGTATTCACGCGGAAACCGCCGTGCATTGTGAAACCAGAGGCGTATAAAGTCAAGAGGCGCCTCTTTTACTTTTTCATCATTGAGGGCGTTTTTGACCGGGTCGGAAATATAGTAAACGTATCCTTCCAGATTTTCTTCCGGAATATAGGAAAACAGCCAGCTTTTTTCTTCCTCTGAAAATTCTGCCTCATGGAAGCAGTATGCGCGTGCCAGCTGCTGACAGGGAACACTGAACATCTCATTTATTTTCCCCTTCTGGGCGTCCAGTGCCTGTGCCAGAAGGGCAAGTCCTATCTGTGCCGTGATGACGCCGACTGTCAGAAGCAGGGCAAGTTTTCCCTCCTGATTTCGTGCGCGGTGCAGAAAACAGCCCCGGGCCCAACATGCAGCCAGAAAAAATGCCACAAGGAGATAACAGTGGCTTGCATTGTTGCGGAACATGCAGGAGAGAACAATAAGCAGAAAAACAGCAGCCAGCTTTTTTGTGGAAAACCACTTGCGGGATTCGAGCATTTCCCAGAGAAGTACAAAGAGAAAAAGAAACATGGGGCCGAACAGGCTGTCTTTTGTTGTGGATAGCCCCATGACCGGAAGATAGGGATACAGTGCAAAAAATCCTCCGGTTATGCAGATTGCCCGCCCCGTGCAGCCTCTTTTAATAAGCGCCCGCAGAGCAAAAGCTTCAGAAGCTGATAAGACAAGCAGCTGAAAGAGGGAATGGATTGCCAGTCCCGCATTGTAGCTTCCGAAAAGCTTTTTTCCCGCTTCAAAAACAGAACTGGCAAACAGAGTGTGCAGGAGCGGGTGGTGTGTACTGTAATTTTGGTACGTGTACATTTCCCACTGCCAGACCATATCATTATTGAATATTCCGGGGTAAAAGGCGAGGAAACAGGGAATGTAACACAAAAAAATCCCCGCCCACAGAATGAAAAAAACGCCTAATCCTGCGGGAAAATGATTGGGACAGGCATTCCGGAAGGGAAAACGTTTTAAGAGAGAAGAGATGGCTGCTGTCACTGCAAAACCGGTCGCAGCGGACAGGACTGCCGACAGGAGAGTATAGGATATCGTAATGCGGGGACCATCCAGTTCTTCGGCTGCCCAGATGCGAAATCCAATACATTCACTGAAAATAAGCAGAAAAATAAACACACAGAGTGTTGATTTGCGTCTCATATAAATTCTCCATTTTAGATACTGTATTCAGCAGTTTTTCACACTGCAGAGATTTTGACGGGTATAAACGGATTTAGTATACAGCGTAAATAACAGGTCTGTCAATCCGGTGTGAAACAAAGAAAGTGAGCAGTAAAAAAAGATTTGTAAAATGAAGAAACTTGTTATATACTAGAAGCGGCTGTTGCAGTTAAAACAGAGAGAAATACAAAAAAGGAAGGGTATTACAGATGACACTGTTAGAAAACTGGCGCAATCTGGCGTACGGAGACGGACTGGACGACAAAAAGAAGGAAGAGCTCTGGTCCGGATATTTTGCGATTGAGAAGGGCATATATGAGAAAATCCTGGCAAATCCTGCTGAGGTTGTTGAGGGAACTGTCAAGGAGCTGGCTGAGAAGTATGATACAGAGGTTTTGATTATGACCGGATTCCTCGACGGAATCAATGAGAGTCTCAAAGGATATGAGAACCCCATTGAGACGATGGATGAGGATACCCAGGTTAAAATCGAGATCGATCCTGAGAGACTTTACTATAACATGGTTGAAGCCAGAGCAACCTGGCTGTATGAGCTTCCTCAGTGGGATGCAATTCTCACACCTGAGAGAAGAAAGGAACTTTACCGTGAGCAGAAGGCTTCCGGAACTGTGAGAAACGAGCACAAAATTTATCCCAACGATCCCTGTCCCTGCGGCAGCGGAAAGAAGTACAAAAAGTGCTGCGGAAAGAATAAATAAAAAGAACTGATAAACAGAGAAAAAGCGGAGAACCTGATGTGGCCCTCCGCTTTTTTGCAAGTGAAAAATTTTCAGTTTCCGCATTCAATGCTGATGGCATTGAACTGTTCCAGGAGATCTTCCACCCTGAGGGATGTTTTTTCATCTCCGGAGCAGTCAAGAACAGTCTGGCCCTGGTGCATCATCAGAAGGCGGTTTCCGTACTCTACCGCATAGCGGAGGTTGTGAGTAACCATGATGGCGGTCAGATTTTTCTCCTTCACGATTTTCCCGGTTAGCTCCATGATTGTCTCAGCTGTCTTGGGGTCAAGAGCTGCCGTGTGTTCATCGAGAATCAGAAATTCGATGGGAGTCATAGTGGACATCAGAAGAGCCATGGCCTGACGCTGGCCGCCTGAGAGAACCCCCACTTTGACATCCAGTTTGTCCTCAAGTCCCAGTCCCAGAGAGGAGAGGAGTTCACGGTAGTGTGTGATGCGCTGGCGGTCGGTTCCCCAGCGGAGATTGAATGGCTTTCCCTTTGTGTCTGCCATGGACATATTTTCAAGAATTGTCATGTTGGGACAGGTTCCCACAGCCGGATTCTGGTACACACGGCCGATAGTCCGCTGACGCTTAAATTCCGGCATTTTTGTGATATCCTTGCCGTTTATCAGGATGCGTCCGCCGTCCAGAGGAATGCTTCCGCAGATAAGATTCAGCATAGATGTTTTGCCGGAACCATTGCTGCCCACAACTGACACAAATTCGCCCTGATTAATGGTCAGGCTGAAATCGTCAAAGAGACACATTTCATTGACTGTTCCCTGATTGTAATATTTTTCAATGTGTTTTAATTCCAGCATTTATCTTACCTTCTTTTTTCGATTTTCGCTCACAACCAGAATAATAAGGAAGAAAAGCGAAGTGATCAGTTTCATATAGAGTGTTTTGAGGCCCATTGCCATGGCGGCGGAGATACATGCCTTGTAGACAATGGTTCCGAGGATAACAGCGGTAGTTGCTTTGATTTTGCCGAACCGTGAGAAAACCTTGGTGCCGATGATAACACTTGCCAGGCCCATAACGATGGTTCCCGTTCCGATGCTGATTTCAAAAAAACCTTTCTGCTGACAGTACACGGCTCCGGAGAGGGCGGCCAGGCCGTTTGCAAGGGCGAGGCCCAGAATCTTTACGGATCCTTTATCTTTTGCCAGAGAGGTAACAAGTGTTTCGTTGTCGCCCACTGCGCGGAGAAGATAGCCGGAACGGGTTTTCATGTACAGATCAAGAAGAATTTTTACCACAAGAACAATGAGGAGCAGAATAATGACTGTGGAATATTCGCTCAGGGGCTTCGCAAGTCCGTCAATGAAGGCGTTTTCAAAAATCGTCTCCTGACTGAAGATGGGAAGATTTGCCTTGTTGTCCGTAATGCTCAGGTTGATGGAGTAGAGAGCCGTCATAACGATGATGCCGGAAAGAAGATCCCTGACCTTAAGTTTTACATGAATAAGTCCTGTTGCGGTACCTGCCAGGGCACCCGCCGCAAAAGCGATAAACAGTGTCAGAAACGGCGGTACACCGGCAAGAATCATTGTCGCGGCGACAGCGGCTCCCAGAGGAAATGTGCTGTCGACTGACAGATCGGGAAAATCAAGGATGGAATAGGTAATATAGACGCCCAGAGCCATCAGTGCATATATAAGGCCTTCATTGATAACGCCAAGTATGATAGACATGGCAAACCTCCAATTCTTTCTTTCGCAGATTACTCAGATATTTCATCGAACATTTCCGCTGCATCGGAGACAAGGTCTTCCGGAAGGGTAATGCCGAGATTTTCGGCAACTTTGCTGTTGCCGTAAAAGGAGCCGCCCTCGATGATTTCAAAGCTCATCTCACTGGCTTTGGCTTCGCCTTTTAACACCTTTGCTGCCATGCGGCCGGTCTGTTTGCCCAGTTCCACATAGTCAAGTCCCACAGATGCGAGACAGCCGTTTTTTACCTGCTCAATCTCACTTCCGAACACGGGAATGCCCTTTTTGCCTGCCGCATCGAGAACAACCTGCAGGGCGCTTACGACTGTGTTGTCTGTCAGGTTATTGATACAGTCAACCTTTTCGACCAGCTGGTCGGCGGCCAGAGGAACATCCGCTGCTGTGGAAACACCGCTCTCAACAATTTCAAAGCCGTATTCTGCGGCTGCCTCTTTGTATTCTTCCAGCGTGGAGAGAGAGTTGACCTCACTGGTACTGTACATGATGCCGATTTTTTTTGCATCGGGGAGGATCTCGCGTATCATGGCGAGCTGTTCGGTTACAGGAAGCCTGTCGCTGGTACCGGTAATCTCGCCTACCGGTGTTTTGTCCTCATTTGCCAGCTCTGCGGAAACAGGATCTGTCACAGCAGTGTAGATAACCGGAATATTTTCCTTTCTGGCGGCGCTGTAGGCGCTCTGCGCGGCAGGTGTTGCAATGGCACAGATGAGATCTGCTTTCTGGGAGATAAAGCCAGATGCAATCTGGCTGGAAACAGCCCCGTCTCCATTGGCGTTCTCATAGAGAACAGTCAGATTTTTGCCTTCTTCAATCCCTTCTTCTGCCAGGCCTTCAAGAAAGCCTTCACGGCAGTTGTCAAGGGAACCGTGAACGGCAAACTGGCTGATGCCGATGGTGTAGGAGCCGCCTGCCGTCTGTTCTGCGCTGTTGTCTGTTTCTTCTCCGGCTGCAGTTGCAGCGGATTCAGCTGACTGGGATGAATTGGAACCGGAGCATCCGATTAAGGATGCTGCTGTAAGTGCGCCAAGTAAGAGTGCTGCAAATGTTCTTTTTTTCATGATTGTTTCCTCCGTTTTTGTTTTTAATTAACCTGGAATATGACATGCGGGCCTGCATTCCGGGGGATTTTGTGCAGCAGAGTGAGCGCGCTTCTTACTATCTGCAATAAAAAAATCCCAGATGCAGCAAAATGCATCTGGGACGAATCGTTAAATCCGCGGTACCACCCATGTTGACCAAAGGTCCTCTCTGTCATATACTAACATATATGCCGCCGGATAACGGACGCGGTCTCCGTCAGCCCATACTGCAGTTCAGGGCTGCCCTCAAAAGTCCATTCAACTATCTGCTCCATATCGTGTTTCCACCCTCCACGACTCTCTGTGATTTTGCCTGATAGCCTACTCCTCTTTCTCATCGGTTTTACTTTTTCCTAATCCTAATCCTTTTATGCATGTTTGTCAAGCACAATTTTTAGCATTAATAGAAAATATTTCCCAATGTGTCTGAATTCAGAATATTTTTCTCGCATTTAACGGAAGCTGGTGGTATGATTAACATATACACAGACAGGAAATTTGACAGATAAAAAGTACGGCCAGATGAGAAGGAGGAAAATTATGGTTCTAAACTTTACTTGGGGGTAAAGTAAAAAAATAAGATAGGCATAGAGATTCAATTCCTATATAATTAAGTTAC
>CALWSF010000031.1 GCA_944384125.1 uncultured Lachnospiraceae bacterium
TTCAGGGGCAGTTGTGACTCAAGCGAGTCACAACTGCCCCTGTTTTGGACTATCTATTTCCCGACAGCCCCTTTTTGAAGTGTATGGTTCAGGTGCCGTTTATCATTATGAGCAGGATTGCGGTTTATTTCTGTGCCTCATATCATTTCGAATAAGCTTGTAAAAGGTTGCAGTAAGAGGAACTGCCATAAGCATACCGAAAATGCCGCCCAGTCCTCCGCCGACGGTAACTGCGGCCAGAACCCAGATCCCCGGCAGACCTACGGAAGAACCGACAACTTTCGGATAAATAAGATTTCCTTCCAGCTGCTGCAGAATTATAATGAAAAAAATGAATCCCAGGGCTTTAATGGGGGAGACTGTAAAAATCATGAACGCGCCGATGAAGGCGCCGAGATAAGCTCCCACAACAGGAATAAGGGCGGTGGCACCGGTCAGAGTTCCAATCATGCTGGCATATGGAAAGCGGAAAATAAAGAGTCCTGCTGCACAGAGGATGCCGATAATCAGTGCTTCTGTGCACTGTCCGATAATAAATTTGGTAAATGTATCGTGTGCAGTTGAAAGAACGTATGCTGCTTTCCTGTAGTGTTTTTCCTTTAAGTAAGTTTTTGCCGCTGATTTGAACTGTCCGGTCAGCTGTTCTTTTCCGGCAAGAATATAAATTGAAAAAATAATGGCGACAATCCAGTTGACCGTCAGACTTCCTATGCTGTTCAGGATAAATACAGTTGAAGTGAAGATGTTGCTCAGTCCGCTGGTAAGATAGGTTATCGCTTTTTGTATAAGCTGGGACCAGTTTAAATTAAGCGCAGTGAGAAATTCCTCAGCCTGAGGCCAGTCCCTGTTTGAAGCCGAAAGCCATATCAGAAGCTGTGAGATGGCAGACGGAATTCCTTTTGTCAAAACTCCGATTGCGTTTAAAAGCTGCGGAATTACGATCTGGATAATTAAAGTAATGATACAGAAAATAAACCCAATGGAGCATATAATGCTGACCGGCCGCCTTATTTTTTTAAATTTTTCGTTTTTAAAAACAGGGAGTGATTCGATTCGGTTAATAATAATATTCAATATGTAGGCAACAGCACAGCCAAGTAAAAGCGGTTCTGTAATGTTTTTCAGATGGCTCAGAAAACGGAAAACCGTATCGCTGTATTTGAGGAAAAGGCATGCTGCGGTAGCCGCAAGAAGCATGAAAATCCATTTGTATCTGTTCATTGTTTTGTCCTTTCGTTTTTTAGAGTGTAAAGCAGAGCAGAGATTATAAGGGTTAAATGAAAAAGAACATTTCCCGGAAAATAAGGAATGAACTGCCTGATTTTTGAGGAAGTGTTCTTTTTGTGTACTGCAGTATTAAATTGTCATTGATATGTTTTGCGAATAGTTTAGAATTTCTGAAAATCCTCAACATTCAGAACAAATATGGTAGAACCACCGACCTTCATGTTCATCGGAACAGTCATATTGACAGTGGGGCAGCAGTTGCCGGCCATAGTGGGCGGTGTATAGACAAGCTGTTCTCTCGCACCGGACATTTTTCTGATGATGGAGATAGCTTCCGCAACTCTCTCGTCATCGACACCGAGCATCAGGGTTGTGCTTTTCTTCTTGAGAAAGCCGCCCATTGTAGAAAGCTTTGTGACAAAGAAGGAGTTCTGGTTTAATTCGTAAACTAAATCGTCAGCATCTTCACTGCCGATAATTGCCATAATCATTTTCATGAGAGGCACCTCCTAAACGCATTATTATTTATTTTACCATTATTTTTGCAAAATAGGAATAAAAAAATATTAAAAATTAAGAGAACAGCGGGCAGGATGCCTTTGATGGACTTTTTTCTGCGGATCTGATATGATAAGGCAGAAAAGAGATTTTGTATATTTTCAGAGAATTGCAGAGTTCGAAAAAAGGAGCAGGATATGATTTGGAATATAGTTTTTGATATGGGGAAGGTCCTGGTAGGATACGATCCGGTGGCGGTGTGCCGCCAGTATACGGACAGTGAGGATGATATTGAGCTTTTAAGAAAAGAGCTGTTTGCATCCAGAGAGTGGGTGCTTCTGGATGAAGGAACGATCACAGAAGAAGAGGCTATGAGACGTGTGCGCGGCAGACTTCCGGATCAGCGTATGCGTGATATGGCAGATGCCTGCATGGCTCACTGGCATGAGTACAATATTATTCCGACAGATGAGATGGGGGATCTGGTAAAGGAATTGAAGGAAAAAGGATATGGGATATATCTGTGCTCCAATATGTCGCTGCGTCTTCGTGTATTTGAGGACAGACTGCCGGGGATCCGGTATTTTGACGGAATTCTTGTGTCGGCGGAGGAGAAGCTTCTCAAGCCGGACCCTGCCATATATGAGAGATTATTTGAAAAATTTGGGATTAAAGCCAGTGAGAGCTACTTTATTGATGATTTGCCCGCCAATATTGAGGGGGCAAAAAAGTGCGGAATGGACGGGTATTGTTTTGCTGACGGCGATATTGCCCGGCTCAGAGCCGAATTAAAACGAAGAAAAATTCTTTGAGAACGTGTTTTTCAGCAGGGAACTTAAAGTGAAACGGATTCCGGCAGTTCAATGACGGATGCGTTCAGAAGAGCGGCATCGTTCCGGCTGTGAGTGGCAGTCAGAATCAGGCGGCCGTCCGCTTTGTCCAGAAGACAGCGGATGGCTGTTTTTTTTGTCTCATCATCCAGTCCGGTAAATGGCTCATCCAGGAGCAGAATGGAGGAAGGTGCAAGAAGTGCACGCATGAGTGCGCAGCGCCTGCGCATACCGCCGCTTAAGGTGGATACGGGGCGAAAAAGGCTTTCCTTTGGCAGAAGACGGGAAAACCAGGAGATTAGTTCTTCTCTGTCGGCTTTTCCGGGAAGAACGAGGGCGGCATTTTCAAGAGGCGTCATAAATTCAATGAGGCGGTCTTCCTGAAAGACAGACGAAATGCAAAGTTCCCGCAAAGGAATCCGACAGGGAGGATCTTTTAATAAATCACAGGCACGGATACTGCCGCTGTCCGGTTTTTCCAGACCCATGAGGATGCGGAAGAGGGTGGTTTTCCCTGTGCCTGACGGTGCCATCAGGCAGTAAGAGTTTGGTGCGCTCAGAGAGAGATTCAGTCCCGAAAAGATAATGTTTTTACCGTAGGATTTTGTCAGATTATGAATTTCAAGCGACAGCTTCATGTGTCAGTGTTGTCCTTTCTTATTGATGAGCTTAAGAAATTTTCGGAGCAGGTGTTCCAGCACCCAGGCGGCCGCAATGATGACAAGAGTCCAGGCAAACAGATCCGCTGTGCTCAGGTATATTTTTGCCATGTAAAGTTCTCCGCCGACTGAATAATCAGGAACTCCGATGACTTCAGCGGCGACTCCGGATTTTATTGCCAGGCCAATGGCAGAATCGGCGCTGCTGAGGAGATGGGGAAGCAGGGCAGGGAGATATACGGCTTCAATCTGGCGTATTACAGGAACCCTGTATACACGGCACATCTCCAGGAGTTTCGGGTCAGCACTTTTCAGACCTATGAGCGTTGAAGTGTACAGGATGGGGAGAACCACCACAAAGGAAATGAAAACCGAGAGGCGGTCTGAACCGATCCAGATGAGTGCCAGTATGACAAAAGATGCAACGGGAACGGATTTAAAAAGAAGCATAACGGGGGCAAGAAAATCTTCCAGAGCTGAAAAACGGCCGGCCGCAGCACCAAGAAAAATACCCAGCGCCGCGGCAGCCAGAAATCCGGCTCCTATCCGCGAAAAGGAGGCAGCGAGAGTCCTCCAGAAATCGGCTGTTCTGATCTGCCTTCCGAGGGCGGACAGAACATCCCATGGTCCGGCAAACAGAATATCATTGCTGATAAAAAGGTTGGCGCCCTGCCATACAAGCAGCCAGAAAATAAGAATAAGCGGAAGGCGGAGCCTTTTGTACATGTGGAAATACCTCCTGTGAACCGGACGGTTAATTATGACTGCGGTCCGGCTGATGCCTCATAGTAGAAATCATCGCCGGGAAGTGAGCCGCCGACAGAGGACGGGTCCTGCTCGGCCAGAACGGACAGGTAGCCGGACAGGGCATTTTTCATTTCCTGACCGTCAATATACGTTATATTGCAGTAAGGAAGAGCTTTTTTTGCAATCTCCGGTTTTTCAATAATACCCGCCTGTACAATAAGTTCTGCGGCAGCATCGGGATCCTCATATACAGCTTCTGTGGAAGCTTTGTGTTCAAGAAGAAAAGCGTCAACGGCTTCAGTGTTTTCCTCCAGAAAATCTTTACGGACGATTGTCACGCCTGTCACCAGACGGCTTCCGTCCGTTCCCTGCACTTTATCCCACTCTTCGGTAAGATCGAGCACAATGCCAAGGTCGGGATTCTGTGTCAGGGCAACGGTGACAAAGGGCTGGGGAAGGAGCCCGACGGCACCGGTTTTTTCTTTCAGGATAGCGGCAACCTCCGCGGCTTCGGATTTGTATTCCAGTGTCACATCCTCTTCGGACAGACCGTTTTCCCGGAACAGATACCTGGCAACATAATCAGGAGTGGTGCCTTTTCCTGTCAGATAAACCGTTTTGCCCTTCAGATCTGCTACGGACTGAATGGAAGCATCATCGGATACAACATAAAGGACACCAAGAGTGTTGATATCAATTGCCGCAACACCGCCTTCTGTTTTATTGTAGAGAACACTGGCCACATTAGCCGGTACCAGTGCAATATCAGTTTTTCCCGTGGCAACGGAAGCTACCAGCTCATCCGCGGCTGTGACCATGGAAAAGGTATACTGATTGACACTGCTTTCAGAATTCATCATGGAGACAAGCCCCATAGATGTCGGGCCCTTTAAAGCGCCTACAGATACGGCAGTTTTTTCTTTGTCGGAATCTTTGGCCGGGTCACTGCTGCCATTTGAAGTGTCAGCTTCCGTGTCAGAAGTACTGGTTTGGGCATCAGTTTCGGCAACCGTTTCGGCCGCTGTGGTTTCCGGAGCGGGCTTTGCTTCGGAACAGCCGGCCAGAGTCAGAATTGAAAATGCAATAGCTGTGAAAACAGGCAGCATTTTTTTCATAAATAATACCTCTCTTTCCTGCGCATGTTTCCCTGCCGTATCCGGAACGGCAGAGTGTTGGGATTGCGCTCTAGTCCTTATTATACAGAATAGAAGGGAAAAAACAACAGACTTCAGAAGGTTTTGGACAAAGCTTGGGCAGGAAAAGTTAAAAAAATGTAAAATCATGAAAAAAAGTAAGGTATGGCTTAAAAAAAATACAAGAAAAGATAAGGAATTGATTGATAATAATATCACAATATGCGATAATAGAAGAAGCCCAAATTATTTGTGTAGGAGACACAGGAGGTTTGAAAAATGAGAGTATCAATCTGTATCGGAAGTGCCTGTCATTTGAAGGGTTCCAGAGAGGTAATCCAGAAGCTTCAGAAGCTGGTTACCGAGAATGGTCTGGACGGTGAGGTAGATTTAAACGGTGATTTCTGCAGCGGCAATTGCAGAAAAGGTGTCTGTGTGACAGTAGACGGAACTCTGTATTCCGTAAAACCGGAGACAACAGAGGACTTTTTCAAGAGAGAAATTCTGGGAAGACTTAATGCAGGTATTTAAGGAATAAAGGAGATACATATGCCGATCATTGATTTTAAAGCTGCGATGTGTAAACACTGTTACAAATGTGTTCGCGGCTGCGAAGTAAAATCGATTATGATTCGGGACGGGCATGCCTATATCATGCCCAACCGCTGTATTTTGTGCGGACAGTGTCTGCTTATCTGCCCTCAGTCAGCAAAAAAGGTTCCCAGTGAGCTGACCCGGGTAAAGAAATTTATTGAGAGCGGAACACCGGTAATAGCCTCCCTCTCATCGTCTTATATAGGTGTTTTACATTATAAAAAAAGAGGACAGGTTAAGTCAGCTCTTAAAAAACTCGGCTTTACAACAGTCTGCGATGCAGCAGAGGGGGCGGCTCTGGCGACAGAGGAGTATGTAAAACTGCTGGAGAAGAGGGAGATGGAAAATATTATTACAACCTCGTGTCCCAGTATTGTAAATCTCATAGAAATCCATTACCCTCAGCTGATTCCGTATCTGGCTCCGGTTCTGATTCCTTCCGGGATCCATACAAGGATGCTTCGGGCCGAATTCGGGGAGGAGGCCAAGGTTGTCGTTATTGGTCCCTGTATAGCGGAGAAGGAGAAGAAAAGAATAGTAAAGCCGGATGCGGTTCTCACTTTTGAGGATTTGAAAAAGTGGCTTGAGGAAGAAAAAATTGAGATAGAAGAATGTGATGAAGATCCCTTTGAGGACAGGCGGCCGGGTGCAAACCTGCGCTATCCCGTGAGCGGCGGTCTTCTTACCGCAGTTGAGGCAACGAAAAAACAGCCTGATCGCTATCGGAAATTTTATGTCAGCGGCATAAAGGACTGTCTGGATGTCTGTGAGGCAATGATGACGGGGGAGGTCAAAGGCTGTTTCATTGAGATGAATGCGTGTCACGGCGGCTGTATTAACGGTCCGGCTACCGCAACAGAGGTTTCCAGCTTCAAGGTCAAACTGGATCTGGAGGCCACACTTCCCACTGAGAAAGCGGATCTTACGCTTCTCTCAGATGCAGCCAGAACAGTGGATATACACCGCAGCTTTTCAGATCGTTCTCAGAAAGAAAAGGTTCCTACGGAGGAAGAGATCCGGGAGATTCTTAAGAAGACAGGAAAAAGCCGGCCGGAGCAGGAGCTTAACTGCGGAGCATGCGGTTATCCTACCTGTCGTGAGAAGGCGATTGCAGTATTTCAGAAGAAAGCGGAAGTGGATATGTGTATTCCCTATCTTCACGCTAGGGCGCAGTCTTTATCCCACCTTGTAATGGACACTTCGCCCAATATCATTATGATAATTGACAATGACAGAAAGATCCGGGACTGTTCCGCTGCAGTGGAAAAATATTTCGGTATAAATCCCGAGGAGCTTAAGGGAAAGTTTTTGGAGGAATTTATAAATCCTGAGGATGTTGAGGAGGTATTCCGGACTCATGTGAGTGTGCGGAGCCGAAAGGTTCTCTATCCGGAACGCAATCTCGCGACACTGCAGAATATTGCTTATATAGAAGATGGCGATTTTGTCATTGCCACACTGATTGATGTGACAAAAGAAGAAACGCAGGCAAAACAGGAGTACGAGAAGAAAAAGGCCACAATCGATCTGGCGCAGAAGGTTATTTATAAACAGATGCTGGTTGCGCAGGAAATTGCAGGTCTTCTGGGGGAAACAACGGCAGAGACGAAGACGACGCTGACAAAGCTTTGTTCTTTGATCGATGATGAGAGTGAAAGCGAGGTCCGATAAATGGGGGTAACCGTAGATGTCACTTTTAAAAGTCTGAACAAGTATTCGGAGATTTTGTGCGGCGATACGGTAGAGTGCCTTAAAACGGAGGACTCGGATGTTATAATACTGGCAGACGGCATGGGGAGCGGTGTTAAAGCAAACATTCTGTCAACGCTGACTGCCAAAATATTGGGGACGATGTTCCTGAATGGAGCGACTCTGGAGGAGTGTCTTGAGACTATTGTCCAGACACTTCCAATCTGTCAGATCCGTCAGGTGGCCTACGCAACCTTTTCGATTCTTCAGATTTTTAATAATGGAGAGGTCTATCTTGTGGAGTACGATAATCCGCGGTGTATTTATCTTCGCTGCGGCCATGTGGTGGATCTGCCCAAAAATACGAGAATTATTAAGGATAAAGTAATAAGCGAATGCCGGTTTCAGGTTCAGAAGGGCGATGCCCTTGTTCTTGTAAGTGACGGCGTCACGCATGCCGGTGTGGGCAAAAGCGGCAAGTATAAATTCGGATGGCCCTGGGAGGATGTTGCGGATTTTGCCTCAGTACAATATCTTACAACCCTTTCCGCAGTGCGTATGGCCGGCGCTATCTGCGAAGAGTGCAATCAGATTTATGAGGGACATCCGGGAGACGATACAACGGTTGTCGTAGCCAGAATCATTGACAGAAAGCCGGTAAATCTGATGACCGGACCGCCGGTGGATCGGAATGATGATGAGAAGATTACAGAGGAGTTCATGCGTGACACTACCGCGAAACATATTGTTTCAGGAGGAACGAGCGCAACGATTCTCTCCAGAGAACTGGGGCGGCCTCTGCGGGTGTCCATTGACTATGCGGATCCCGATATTCCGCCAATTGCATATATGGAAGGAATTGATCTGGTTACAGAGGGGGTCCTGACACTGCGCCGTGTCATAGAGCTTTTAAAACGATATCTTGACAAATGTGATCTTAGCCTTGAATTTTTCCGCGAGCTGGACAAGAATAACGGCGCATCCATGCTGGCGAAAATTTTGATAGAAGACTGTACAGAGCTGCATATTTTTGTGGGGACAGCGATTAACAGCGCATACCAGAATCCGGGACTGCCGTTTGATCTGGGTATACGGCAGAATCTCGTAAAGCAGCTGGCAGAAACAGTTGAGAGAATGGGCAGAAAAGTAACTGTCACGTATTATTAAAGGAGGATAAAAAATGGTAACCAATGACGCAACGCTTTTGCGTATTAAGCATGACATACTTTACGAGGTGGCAAAGCTGGCCTGGAACGGACAGCTGGAGGACGGACGGGATGATATTCCTTATGTAATCAGTCCGGGACCGCAGGCAAAGTACCGGTGCTGCGTGTATAAGGAGAGAGAGATCGTCCGGCAGAGAATCCGTCTGGCAGAGGGAAAGTGCCCCACTGACCGGAACACAAATAATGTTGTTCAGGTAATCAATGCGGCCTGTGAGGAGTGCCCCATCGCATCTTATACTGTTACGGATAACTGTCGGAAGTGCATGGGAAAAGCGTGCCAGAATTCCTGTCCGTTCGGAGCGATTACCATTGGAAATACGAAAGCTCATATTGATCCTGACAAGTGCCGGGAGTGTGGAAAATGTGCCCAGGCCTGCCCGTACAATGCCATTGCCCATCTGGAGCGTCCCTGCAAGAAGGTATGCCCGGTAGATGCCATTACGTATGATGAGTACGGTATCTGTGTAATTGATGAGAAGAAATGTATTCAGTGCGGTGCCTGCATCCACAGCTGTCCGTTTGGAGCTATCGGTTCCAAGACTTTTATGGTTGATGTTATCCGCCTGATCAATGCGGGAAAGAAAGTTGTTGCCATGATGGCGCCTGCCACAGAGGGACAGTTCGGCCCGGATATTACGTTCTCAAGCTGGAGAACGGCTCTTAAGAAAATCGGTTTTGCCGATATGATTGAGGTTGGCCTGGGCGGCGATATGACGGCAGCTGCTGAGGCGGAGGAGTGGGCAGAAGCCTATAAGCAGGGAAAGAAGATGACCACATCCTGCTGTCCGGCATTTGTAAACATGATCAAGCAGCATTTCCCGGAACTTCTTGACAATATGTCTACGACGGTTTCTCCCATGTGTGCCGTATCCCGTATGCTCAAGGCAAAGGATCCGGGTGTTATCACAGTATTTATCGGGCCGTGTATTGCCAAGAAGAGCGAGACGCTTGATCTGAATATTCAGGGAAATGCGGATTATGCAATGACATACGGAGAGATCCGTGCCATGCTGCGCGCAAAAGATGTTATTCTTGAGCCGGAGGAGAACGATACACAGGAGGCCAGTGTATTCGGAAAACGGTTTGGAAACGGCGGCGGTGTAACGGCAGCAGTTCTTCAGTGCCTCAAGGAGACCGGCGAGAATGACGATATCAAGGTTGCACGCTGCAACGGTGCGGCTGAGTGCAAGAAGGCTCTGATGCTTCTTAAGGTTGGACGTCTCCCGGAAGACTTCATCGAGGGAATGGCATGCGTGGGAGGCTGTGTTGGCGGACCCAGCAAGCACAAGACGGAGATGGAAGCAAAGAAATCAAGAGACAAACTGATTGCAGAGGCAGATGCAAGAGAAGTGCATGAGAATCTGAAAAATTATGATATGGCATCCTTCTCCATGCACCGCCACTGATAAGCGGACACGGACGGGACAAAGCAATACAGTGCGGATTTAATGCTGATAAAGAATGAAATCTGATATGGCGGTGCAGACTCAGAAAATGGGACTGCACCGCTTCCTTATGGCTTGAAAAAGAATATGATGATATAAAGCACGGGAAAGTGCCATTTTGGATGGAACGACAGTATACCAGAGCGGGTAAAGGGAAATTTTCAGCGATAAGAAATGCTGGGCACATAATGGTTACCATCCCGACTACAGGCCAAACTGGAACAACGAAATTGAAGAAGAGCTGAACCTGATTCGAGAACATTCCCCTATCCCTCTGCCGGGAAGGTAACGATTTATAAACCCCTTTAGGGACTAAAGGTGCATTTCCATACATGCCTGACAAGTCAAATTTTATTTGTATTAAATCGGGAAGGTATGTTTTTCCATTTTTTCCACTGTCTCTTTGAGGCTGGAACAACATCAGCTCCCACATTGCAAACCTTTCAGACTATTTTGTAACAAGTGACGGATGAAGGCAAGAGGCGTTCCCAGCATTTTCTGCTTCTGAGAGGAGAAAAAAGAATGTTTCTGATTCCATTGGCACTTTTGGCAGCAGAAATTCTATTTGCCATCTTCTCTATCCTCTATAATGGTTTTGCAGTTTTTCTTCTGCAGGCTTAAGAGGTCCTGCCAAGTCTTTGTTGCTGAAGCAGCCAGGGGAGAGGACATATCCCTGTTTTTCTTTCAAAGAGATTGGGTTTTCAAAACGGAATGAAGAGATAAATCGGAAGTTATTGGAAATTTATATGAGTATGGAATATGATGTAAATTCTGCTTTTTTATATATTAAGCGAATTATGGAGAAACATAAAAAAGAAATTGAAGAACATCAATACCAACACGGGATTTATGTTACGGAACAATTTTATAATTGGTATTGTCACGGTTTATTATCGGCTGATGACTTATACACTCTCATTGATTGTCATGACAATTCAGAGCCTGGCGGTATCTTTCGTTTTGCTGAATCTTGTGAAATGGAAATGTGCGAAGACATACATTATATGTGGGAAATTATTTTGACAATATTTATGGTTATTGTATGTATTGCTTATCAAAAAGAGAATAGAAAATATGTTCCCCAAGACATAGAAGCAATAAACCCTGTCAGGATAAGTGATTTTTTCAGGCAAATTGAATTGGGGACAGATCCAAAAGAATTATTGCAATATTTTGAAAAAGAAGTATGCTATTGAAAATTCCCATTTACTATTACCATCGGGTCAATGTGACTCAAAACAGACAGCTGTATACCGGCTTCTGCCTCCAGACACTTTGTTCAGCCAGCGGGCGGCAGAAAAAGTTGCGGAAATAAAAAGAGAAACAATGTTATAAAATGGACTTAAGTATATGTGGAATCGTTTGTTTTGGAGGTGGGACTGATATGCTTTCCTTAGATATTAAAGTAAAAGAGGCTTTGGAAAAAATCAATTTTGTGAAAAGATACGAATTGTTATCAGATACATTTAACGGAGAAAAAACACCTCTGAAAGAAAGGCTGCGCTATATTGATGGGGAAATTGTTTTAAACTGCCTTGCACAGCTGGGATATAAAGCGTATTTTGAGAGTAAAGAGAAATATTTCGGGATTGAGGAAGTTCAGATAGGAACTTATACATTTTCCTGTAATATTATCTTATACGGCGGCATGGCAGATATAGTTTGGATTGTAAAAGAAAGCGGAAATCTTATTTTAGGGCTGCCAATAGGAGAATACTCAAGATTGATGATTGCTCCAAACTACAAAATAATGAAGCCAATCTTTGGGACCTATGAAGATTTAGATGAAATATTTGAATCAATTTTCAAACTATTTGAAGATTTTAAGAAAGCGATGGCTGCTTTATAAGGATAAGCTGCCATGATTGTTTTTTGCAGTCGTCAAACATTTATAACAGACTATATTTAAGTTTCATTTCACGATTGCAAAGCACGGGAAATCTCTTCAGGAGCAGAGCAGTCCGGCGAATAAAAAACAGGAAAAAATCAGAGGCAGGCCGGCAGCCTGTGTTCTTTCCTGTTCGGAGCAGGGTGCAGAGATTGATGAGTTTACTTTTTAAATCAGGCAGGATTGGAAATCTGCAATGGCCAGCCACGAAGGAAAGAATGCGGATGTACTTTCAAAAATTTTCAGAAAATAATCCGCAGGAGATATTACAGACAGAGTAATATTCTATTTCCGATATTTTATATGGGGAGTAGTATTGGTTTACAAAATTTCTTGTTTGCTATGAAAAACTCTATGGAAAAAACGGCGGTATGCGTCAAAAGCAATTCAAAATTATTGAGGCAATGGAGTTTGCAGATATTGTAGATTGCTCAACTCTGGAACAGATAGAGCATGAATCAGGGTACAGCGACTGATGTTGAGCAGTATTGTTACCACCTATGGACACTTTGTCCGGCCATCGGGTGGAGAAAGGGAAAAAGCTTATGAAGAACAGGAAAAAGCTGCAAATCAAAATCATCGTGCTTGTGCTGTGTCTGCTGTTGATCATCGCAGTCATTTTGCTGCTGGTGCTGATATGTCAGCACCTGTGGCTGCTGTTCTTTGTTGGCCCCCTTTCATTCTATGCTCTTTACCGTTTCTGCTTCGGATCATCAGAGAAACGAAAGCAGGCGCGGGAGAGAAAGGCTGCCATTAAAGCCGAACGCCGCCAATGGCGGGAGCACAGTTTTTTTTCCGTTTCCAAGCGTGGACGGGCTGCCTATCTTATTCTTTGTTTTGAAGAATCTCTGAAATTTTATGACAGCGAGAATTTGGATTCCTGGAAATGGCTTCTCGGCGAATTGTGGCAAATTACATCCACCTGGGACATTGATGGATGGGTGGGCAGGGTTTGTGATGCCTCACAGGAAACGGTGCTGGAGTATCATTCTTATCAGGATTGGGAGGAACACACGAAAAACGTTGGTTCCTGGTGCAACCTGAGTGAGGAAGAATTCGTTTCTTTACAGCAGTTATATCGTCAGAACAGGCCGTTTTTCCCGGTTATTTATGGACTTTATGAAACGATTCTTGATGTTATTATACTGGATTGGGGGGAGCTGGAAACCAATCACACCCCATCTGCCTTATCTGCCGTGGAACAGGCGCAACACATATTGACAGAGCATGGTATCCCCTTTCCACAGGATCAGCGGGCATTGAATTTTATTATGAACCACCGGGATGGACATTATGGGGAACCATTTGATGGTATTTTACTATCCTCTGTTCTGTAAGCGGCATCCAAATCAGTGACAGCCCTTAAAGCGGGAATACTTTTCCCTTTGTTTCGCGGATAATATAACAGAATCAAAATTATGCAAGGGCGAGCATGGCAGCATGAAAATTCTGCTGCGGATCTGCGGGGCGCTGCACTGTGATATTGCAGATGTGATCAATGTGAGTATAACTGGGATACCGGATTTGAATTACCCAAAGAAATACTGGAGAGCCCTGATTGTGATTTGGCATTGGCATTAGAGATATTTTATTTGGCTGATGGTTATGGCTATTTAGAAAAACCGGTAAAAGAAGATACATTTGAAGAATGGAACAGTTTTATTGATACACTTTATAATGATATACTGAATCATAAATTTCCAAAGTCAGGTATATCATTTGAAATCCCATTAAGTAAAGTTCAGAAATACAAACTCAAAAAAAGAGTTATTTCAGAAATCTTTTTGACTGACTTATAGTGTTCCATTTATTACCCGTTTGTAGACCCGATTACGAAGTTGTAAAGGTTGTTATGTAAATATTGTTTAAAATTGGTTAATATAGACTTGATATTGATATGAAAGAGGTTTGTGAGTGCTATGTAAACTGTGCAGATAATGATGGAGATTTATTATATGGCTGTTTTTATCATGTTGTGGGGCTTTGTTAGATGGAGAGAGTGCTGGATAGAAATTGGGGAAATATTTGCCGTTGGGACAGCAAAGTCACATTTTCAATTTCTTCTGATTTCTGGATTTCTTTCCAAGAATATGCTGTATTATTGGAGAAAGATTTTCCGCTTCCTGCTATTCGGATCGAATTTTTGGCCTAAATTCCTTGTGTACTGAAAAAGAAATCACTATATATGCACTTTCGACCATATCAGAGCGTGATATTTTGCTTGAGTCTGAAAATGCGGTAAGCTATAAAGCAGGATAGAATTCTGATTATTGGTTCTTTACAACTAATTAAAATCCGGACTTTATATCAGGAGAATCGGCGTCTATAAAACACAGGCAAACTTCTTTCTGCAATTTAATGTACTTTATCTTGCATTCCATTATCAACTGTGCTACACTTTCTTTATCTGAAAATCTTAATTTCCTGATATAACAGGATATCTTTTATTTCTTAAACCGTTTGTGATACGGAAAATTCCATTTATTAGTTTTAGTTTGATTTGCTGATGTGTATCTGTGTATTTAATTCTGCTTTTCTGTCCTGATTTATTTTACTGTTTAAAACGATTCTGTTTCAATTCTTTAAATCTGTTCTGAATTTTTACAGGTTGCTTCTGTTTTGCAGCCGTATTCTGTAGTTTTCCATGGTACGGGTTAATGCTTTGTGAACCGCCTTACAGAAAGATAAAGGGCGGAATATATTTTTTCGGGAGGGATATATGTGAGAGGTAAAAAAAGATGGAGGGGGCGGCTGGCCGCATTCCTGTTTATTTTGGCTGCAGTTTTTCTGCGAACGGTTCAGATCCGGGCCGAACCTGTCAGGATGGTATCGTATATCATTGAATTTTCGGATGAACAGGACAGCAATACGTACATATTTTATCCGCAATCCGGTACGCTTCCGGAAGGAGAGGCGGTAAAGGTTATCTTTCCGGAGCAGATTGTGGGGCGGGACGGATATCAGTGGACCGCAACTGTCTCTTCTCCGCAGATGTTTGAGCTGATCGGTGCCGGAACACACAAATTTACGGTTTCCTACGAAAGAGGAGACAAAGTTGTATCAGAAACAGATTCGGATGAACCGGAGAGAGTGCGGCTTAAGGAGTGGCTTGCCCGCTCCTGGGAAGCGGACTGTGCCATTACCGGGCAGGATTCGTCCGGCCCGGTAAGCCCGTACCTCATATCGGCAAATGAGGCGGAAAACAACCAGCGGATCCGGAACCTGGTATCAGCCATCCGGGACGGTAATTCCCATGACTTTTACCTCATCGGAAAGGATTATTCTCCCTCCACTCGGATCATGGGGACGGAGTTTGATACAGTCTATTCCGCCAGCCAGGTGGATTCCTTCCGGCTGGATGGTTCCGACTATGAGGTGTGGCGGGTGTCCGTTACCCGCCGGTGGGATACGGAAAGCTGTTCCCACCGCTATGAGATGGTTTCCCAGGTGGAAAATACATGCCTGAAAAACGGGTCCCGGATCTGGCGCTGCCTGCTCTGTCAGACGGAAAAGACAGAGATTCTTCCGGCCATGGGTCATGGGGATAAGAACGGGGATACAGTCTGCGACCGGTGCGGCGCCCGTTATACGGAGCAGCAGGCGGGAAGTGTTCTCTCAACCATTCTTTCCCTGGACGGAAAGGAACTTCCCCTTACCTTTACCTGTGTGGATGAAGATTATGCGGGAACCGGATATATGCTGTATGTCTGCGACGATGTGCTGATGCCGGATATAACCGGACCCTTTTATGAGCATGACAGTTATGATGATTCGCCGGGCGATCAGTGGCTGAATCTGACATTTGCAAACGGGCTTACCGTTTCCGGTGTATTAAAATCCGTGGAACGGGAGGATGCCGGAGGAAGGAGCGATAAGGCTTTTCTGCTCTCAAAGGAGGAGTATGAAGCCTACCGTGCAGCGAAAGTTCTTCCGGTCGGCTCCGGAATGCATTTTCTCCGGACAATGGATGGGACCGGCGGGGTGTACCGCGCGGAGGTTGGGGGCGTCTTTCTGGCGGATATTTCTGCGGCGGATACGGGAATCCGGCCGACAATTCTTCTGGAAAAACCGGTAACAGGAGAAACGGCGGAGGAGACGGTCTGGAGCGAAGGGGATGTACAGCTTCGCCAGGTAGGGGAGGAAATCCTTTCCTTTACCTGTGTGGATACGGACTACCATGACTGGCAGGACACCCACCGGAAGGCAGCGCTTTTCCTCTGTGATTCCATCATCCGGGCGGATATTCTGACGACGCCGGCGGATGGGGAGGTAAAGACCCTTTCCTTCGGAGAAAACAATAATTATAAGACTTCGGATGTGCGGGAATGGCTTACATCGGCCAGTGCAAACAGTACCTTTAACATGGAACCGATCCATACGGGCGTGCAGACGGCCTACACGGGAAGCACGGCGGCCGGGGGATTCGGACAGACAACGGAGAGCGGGCTTACCCGGTATGAAATCGGATATCAGCTGATGAATGACCGCCTGTTCTGCCTCTCTCTGGAGGAAGCGCTGAAATACCGGGAGGATCTCTGGCGGTTCGGAAGCGAAAGTGAAAATCCGGAGTCGCAGATGAGCGCGTATTCCCAGGGCTTTTACCTGCGGACACCGCTTTACCTGCAGGGAGAAAACGGAAGATTCGCTTATGGGAATCAGATCTATGGGGTGGATTTAAATGGTTCCATTCATCCGGTGGGAACGGACAGTGAGACGTATGGCCTGCGGCCGGCTTTTGCGTTGCCGCAGCCATAGGAATAAAAGAGATATGGCCTGCGGATGGCCTGTGGGCCGCTGCAGCTATAAAGAAGCAGATGGAGGAGTTTTGGAATGAAAAAGAGAATGAGGACAGTAAAAGGCCGGCTGTCAGCCGGCGCGATCAGTATCCTTCTGGCCCTTTCCGGCCCTCTCCCGGTTCTGGCCGGCACAGGGGGCTTTGTTTTTCTGGATGAGGATGAGGGATGGACCATTGCGGATGAAGCGGCGGAGGAAAATGGAGAGGAAAGAGAAAAGGAGCTGGTTACGTTTTTTGCCGGACGGCGGGCTGCGGCGGCCAGCAGTTCGGATCTTGTTCTGCCGGCCAGCAGCTCCAACCTTATCCTGCCGGCCAGTGCATCCAACCTGATGCTGGGAACGCCCCGGAGCTCCCTGGGGGATCTCTGGGAAAACTGGGACGATGCTGATTTTTCTTTTCTCGACGGAACCCATGGAACCGGCGGGGAGACAGATCCTTATCAGATCAGCACGGCACAGGAGCTTAAGGGGCTTTCTCTTCTGACGGCCATGGGAATGAGCGTGGAGCCCGGAGAAGGTTCGGAGGAGATTGTGGGAAACTATGCCGGGAAATACTTTGAGCTGACCGCCAATATTAACCTGAACGGCGAGGACTGGATTCCCATCGGCTACTATGAGGATTCTTCCCAGTTTACCGGGGAGGTTCCCCATCCCTTTACCGGACATCTTGACGGAAACGGCCATACCGTATCGGGTTATGTTCTGAACGAAGCGTCGTGGCCCAATATAGGATTTTTTGGCGCCATGAAGGACGCCAGCGTTCGGGATCTGACCCTGGATCCGGACGGTGTGGTAAACGGAGAAAAGTATGTGGGAATCCTGGCCGGTACGGCGGAGGGAACCACGATCTTTAACTGTGAGGTAAGCGGCGCCCTGGAGGGAAAGGGAAGTGTCGGCGGCGTCGTAGGAAAGACCATCGATACCGTGATTGAAAATGTAACAGCAGAGGTTACCGTCAATGAGACCTCAAATGCGGCAGGATATGCCGGCGGGATAACGGGACAGGCCCAGGAGAGTGCGATTGTGGACTGTTCGGTCCATACATCGGACAATGTAAATGCCCGGATTCAGGGGGCGGATGCCTCGGTCGGCGGCATAACGGGGCAGCTCAATGATTCCCGGATCTATAACGCTTATGTAACCGGCACCATCGGCGGAGCCGGAAGTCAGAACGTAGGCGGTATGATCGGTACCTGGGAGTCAGGAAAGCTTAAGGTGGCTCGCTTTGAGGGAACCATTGCCCAGACGGGAACCGGCGCAGCCGGGCATCGGGGAACCTTCATCGGTTACCGGGATGCAGGCCATCCGTTCCAATACGGAACCGGTGCCAGCCAGGATGTAGCGTACCTTTTTGCAGATTCAGAAGCAGCCATTCAGAATAATGTCTGCGGAAGCGGGATGGACGACAATGCCTATACCTACGGGGCGCACATCGGATTCTGGCATTCGGGCGATCTGTTCTACACGCTGGTAAGCGGAGGAAATACGAAACCGGAATCGCAAACGTACTTTTATGAAGAATTAGAAAATGGAATCCTCTGCGTGCTGGACTATGACCTGGATGGAGAGCTGGATCCGGAGGCAAACGGTTTTGATCCGGATCATTTCGCTCCCAACAATTCCGGCCGTCCCACCCGTGGTTATCTGATCACGATTCCTCAGATTGATACCATTGTAAACGGCCAGAACTATTACGATGTGGCAACGCTGGAGGTTAAAGGAAACAATACCTACTGCCGGACGCTGAATAAAGAGCACCGGGGAGCGGTGGCTCCGGGAACGAAGGTAACCGTAACCACAGCGCCCAATAACTCGGACAGCGCCCGGTTCCAGCCAGACGGGGTGCCGACCTACGAGGAGAACGGAAAGAAAAAGGATACTTCCTATGTGGATGGCGGCTATTATGTTTTTACCATGCCGGAACAGAATACGGAGGTAACGGCTGTTTATAAAAAGGTGGCGGTTTCCGTATCCACGAATCCGAAGGAGGTTAAGTTCCAGGTAAAGGAGACGAGAACCGGGGATCGGAAGAATCCCACAAAGACCATTACCGTTACGGATCAGAATGGAAAGCAGCTGGCCACGTATGTGAACGGAGTGCTGCAGGGGACGAAAGTTTATCCGGTTAATGTGGAGGCCATCGTGGATAAGAATAACGATGTGGCTGACAGCTCCGTGAAATGGAGCGTGGATGATGTAAGTCTCGTAACGCTGCTTGCCAATGATGATGAGACGGACGGCGGATATACGAATAAAAGTGCTTCCCTGCAGGTAAGACTGGATGCGCCGTTTATTACGGATACGCGAAACCAGCTGGAGGAGGCGCAGCGGGAGAGCGGTTATAAAAATAAGATTCCGGATACGATTTTCGGAGCGGGGCACCAGAATAACGGGATTGCCATCCTGACAGCCGCTACGAAGCCATCTGCCAGCTTTGACGGGAAGCCGTGCACGGCAACGGCAAGGATTTCCGTGACGTATCAGATCATTGACAATACCTATCTGGGAGTAGAAGGGGCATCCCTTGATCATCAGACCCTTACCTTTGATGTGGTAAGGTCCCTGACGGGGAATCGGAAAAACCCGCAGGAGGCCATTACCGTCACAGCACCGCAGCCGCTTAAGGCCACCTTCAATCCGGATTATTTCGATAAAGATGAGATATCCTGGAGCGTCAGCGACAGCGGCGTCCTTGCGGCGGCGGGAGAAAACCGGGAGGCCAGTGTGCGTGTATACGCGGATGCGGCCTGGATTCAAAACCTGATTGCCCAGGATGCGGGAAAACATGCAAATGATCCGTATGCGCTGCAGACGGCATCCGGAACCCGGACGGAGACGGTAACTGTAAAGGCCGATGATCGGCTGGGGAATTATCAGGAGGCGTCCTGTCAGGTAACCATCCGGTTTAAGACCGTGGATGAGTCGGTTATCCATGTAGAAGGCATTACGGTTTCTCCGAAAACGCTTTCCTATAACCTGAAACAGGCAAAGAGCGGGCCGAGAAGCAATCCCACAATTACCTGGACAGGGAACAAGACGGAAAAGATTGTAACATCTATAATACCAGCCAGTGCATTTAATAAAAAAGTAACTTACGCAGTAAGTGATGATTCCCTGAAGGTATCAGCGGATGGAACTGTAACGGTTAATACGGATGCCGAATGGATTAAAAAAGTAAACGGAACGTACCCCTATAAGGGAACACACAGTGCTGTGATCACAGCAAAAACGGAGGATGGCGGCTTTACGGATCGGGTAACCGTTACGTTTTCCTATGAGTATTCGGATACAACCTATTCAGGCGGTGGCGGTTCCTCCGGCGGCGGTGGCGGAAGCTCCTCCGGCGGAGGCGGTGGCGGAGGAGGAAGTTCCTCCGGTGCAGGCCCCGGCGGGGGAACCGGACCGGCCGGAGACGGAAGCGGCCCGGCGGGCGGCTCTGCCCCGGCGGGAAGTGTGACTGGTACCTGGGTCAATACGGCGGACGGTCTCTGGGCGTTTATCTCCGGGGGACGCACCTATTTCAATGAGTGGGCGTATGTACATAACCCGTATGCAGCGGCCGGCCAGAGCACGGCAGACTGGTTCCGGTTTGATGCGACGGGGCACATGGCAACAGGCTGGTATCAGGATACAGACGGAAATCTTTATTATCTGTGGCCGTATTCAGACGGCACACAGGGCCATATGGTAACGGGCTGGCGCTGGATACCGGGGGCGGATGGTCTGCTTCGCTGCTATTACTTCAATGAAGTATCAGACGGAACGAGGGGACGCCTTTACCGGAATGAAGTGACACCGGACGGATATACGGTCAATGCCGCCGGCGAATGGGTGGTAAACGGGCTGGTACAGGTCAGAGAAAATGAGTAATGAACTGTAAACAGTAAGAGACGGATATGTTCTCTGCTATCACGTTTTGCACATTGACAATTGAATATGCAATACATGATACGGTTGAACGGAAAAACGATAGTATATTTTTGCAGGCGTGGAGATTACGGACATATCCGCGCCTGCGGATTACGTAAACAGAGGAGGAATACAGGCGAAAAAATATGTTTATCTTTTTGCTGTGATGGCAGGATTATTTTTTGTTATCCTGTTTTATAGAGAAAATGGTAAAACAGAGACGGTTTCGGAATCCGTTATTTTAAATGACAGAAATGAGAAATTTATTTTTCCGGAAAAGAACACGGTCACAGTAATGGGGAATCAGAAACTGTTTGAAGAGCTGTGGCAGAAAAATGAAGAAACGGTAGCCTTTATTAAAATTCCGGGTACTGATATTGATTATCCGGTTGTTCAGGCTGATAATAATGAAAAATATCTGAAAATAAGTTTTGAGGGAGAGGAGAGTGCCGCCGGTGCCATTTATCTGGACTGTGATTGTGACCGAAGTCTGGAAAATCAACAGGTTATTTTTTACGGACATCACATGAGAGACGGAAGCATGTTTGCTAAGATAGACGATTTTAAGGACGAATCTTTTTTTCGGAAACACAGAGAAATAATTCTTTTCCTTCCGGAAAAGACAGTGCGGTTAAAAACAATTGCTGCGGTGGTTTGCAGTGCAGAAGGAGAAAGGAGGAAAACCAGGTTTGATTCGGGGGAGGAGCTGGAAGGATATATGGAAGATATGACAGTAAATTGTCCTTTTCGGGAACTGCCGGAAGGTAAGATCGACAGACTCTATTCTTTTGTGACATGCAGTTATGAATTTGAAAATGCCAGGACAATTCTCTATGCAGCGAGAGAGGATTTATGGTAATATCTGTGTATAAACCGTACAGCTTTGAAGAGGGAGGAGAGCCGTAATGGAGAAATATATCCTGATGCATAAAAATATCCCTGTACTGGCCTGCGAGATAGATGATGGTACCATAATCCGGGTTTCTGAAATCTATAATCAGGAGCACGCTCCGGTTGGAACGTACGGAAAATGGGGCATAGGACGAAATTTACTGAATGCGTGGTTTCAGAGAAGATGTATTCCGTCCGGAAGGAATAATATAGACTGTATTTTACAGATTTTGGGTATACATGCAGCAGGGGAATTGCTGGATAAGGCGTATGGATTAAGTCTTTCGGATACATATTGGATGAAGCCGGAAAACAGTATGCTGAAATGGGAGAAAATTAATTTTTTCGATAATGATTTTCCGGAGGATCTGGGAAAACTGCTTATTGGGGAGAAAATGCAGATCGACAGTGATAATTTTTCACTCTTTTCTCCGGATATTACGACAGATGGCTGGCTGGAAAAGCAGTGGAATATATCAGGCGGAAAACGGTACCTTATAAAGGCAGGAAGCGGAAATACCCGACAGGAACCGCTGAATGAAAAAATTGCATCAGAGCTTTGTCGATTGCTGGACATCAGACATATTTCCTATTCTGTAAAATTTGCAGGAACAGGGGAACCGTACAGTGTATGTGAGGATTACATTACACGGGATACGGAACTTGTGACTGCCTATGCATTGTGCTCTCTTTATACTCAGTCAAATGATGAATCTGATTATGATTTTTATGTGAGGGTCTGTAAAAATATCGGCATAAAGGATATAGCGCTTCGGATGGATGAGATGCTCTGTGTGGACTATCTGATGGCCAATACAGATCGGCACTGGACTAATTTCGGCGTTGTCCGCAATGCAGATACACTGGAATATATTGAAACTATGCCAATATTTGATACGGGAACAAGTCTGTGGCATGATGTCCCAGATTTTTTAATCGGCCGGGTGCCCGTGCGCGGGAAAATGTTTCGTACATCGATGGGCAATCATCTCAGATATGTGAAGGATGCTTCCTTTTTAAATTTTGAACGGCTTAGGGATTTTCCGGAAATAGTCAGGGAAATACTGTCCTCCTCCGGGACCATGAGCCAGAGCCGCATTGATTTAGTATGTATGGCTGTTGAGGATGAGATAAAAGAGATGGAATCAATTCTTTCCGGAAGAAAAATATTTGTGGAAAAAGCGATTCGCAAAGAAAAGATTATAGCCACATCAAATGATACCATCACGTACGAACCCTGAATTTTAATGGAAATTACAGGGGAGCTTAAATGTCTGAATAAGAGAATGAAGTGCTAAAGCAGATAAAAAATGAAGAAACTTCGGGGAGAGGAATCTCTCAGCAGCAAAAGAACTTTCTGGTGTGCTGAATTGAAAAAATAATCTGAATCGAATATAATAACCGTGTATAAGAGCTCAGAGGGCGGAGGATAGTTCTGTGAACCTTCTTCGGAAATAGTACGAAGGAGGAATGTCTATGAACACAATGGAGACATTGACGCTGGTGCTGGTAATCTTTGCAGCACTGACGTACATAGATAATCATAGAAAATAGTTTTCCTGAAAAAAGGAAAATGGCTATCCTCTATAGCCAGTAGAGGATAGCCGGTAACTATAAATTACTTGGAATAATCCGAAGGAGGTCATGGACGCTCAAATCCATCGACTTCTTCTAAGCTCATTATACACGGGAGGCCTGCAAAAAGCAAGCCTCCCTTTTGTGAATTGTGGTTCTGTAAAAATGGAGTTTCTGGTATGCTGAATTGAAAAAGTAATCAGAATCGAATATAATAACCGTGTATGAGAGCTCAGAGGGCGGAGGATAGTTCTGTGAACCTTCTTCGGAAATAGTACGAAGGAGGAATGTCTATGAACACAATGGAGACATTGACGCTGGTGCTGGTAATCTTTGCAGCACTGACGTACATAGATAATCATAGAAAATAGTTTTCCTGAAAAAAGGAAAATGGCTATCCTCTATTGCCGTAGAGGATAGCCAGTAACTAAAAATTACTGCACTAATCCGAAGGGGGGTCATGGACGACCAAATCCATCGACTTCTTCTAAGCTCATTATACACGGGAGGCCTGCAAAAAGCAAGCCTCCCTTTTTGCGAAGAAAAGGAAAGACAACAGCCTTCAGCCAGCGTTTCAAAAAACGTAT
The DNA here is from genome assembly GCA_944384125.1 of uncultured Lachnospiraceae bacterium. Lineage (GTDB taxonomy): Bacteria > Bacillota > Clostridia > Lachnospirales > Lachnospiraceae > Otoolea. Next base: position 23,693 of record CALWSF010000031.1, read on the forward strand.
CTGCTGAAGGTTTTTTATGTATGAAGCAGGGGGACAGGGATGGAAAGGGATCTGTTTGAAGAGGTCAGGCATCGGGTTGGATGCATGTATATATCCGATTTACCTTTGTTGAAAGCGGAAACGGATGTAGCTCTCCATGAAATATGTCTGGAGCATTATCCGGAGTGGGAGGTGGCTGATTTTATGTACTATGTTTTTGGGCCGCCAAAGGAGAAATAAGGACAGACGGCAGGGGGAGTATCCGATTTCTGTGCTTTTTCGTATATTGACAGAGGGATGTCGAAAGGCAGCTGAAAAGGTGTTTTGAGAAATCCGGCCTTGCTTTGTGCAGGTGGGGATGTTATGATGGAAACAGAAAAACAGGGAAGTTTTGATATAGAGCAGAAGTGAGGAGGAAATGGTATGAAAATGAAAAAAAGACTGGTTGCCTGCCTGCTTGCGGCAGGAATGGCATTGTCCGGGGCAGGAACGGCTCTGGCAGCTGATTACATTAATGGTGGACATTTTAGTGATCCCAACACACTGACCTGGGAATGGAATGATGGAACGGTAGTTACCTTCGGACGCGGGCCTGTTTTTTCAGACGTACACCCGGAGATAACCGATCCGGAATACTACTTAAAGGAATTAACGCAGTATCCGGGAGAGACTGGTGTAGTGTATAACAGCCAGGGGAATCCGAAAGCAGATTACTCAGACGAAGCAGTAGCAGAGCTTCAGAAGTTTGTCAACAGCTTTGACTGGATTCATTCGGATGAGCTGACAAGAGCGCAGATGGTACATGATCGGATTTCCAATGGATTTTCTGGAAATTATTATGAATCACCGGATGGGAGCTTCAGTGTACTTTTGAAAAAGCATGGTGTATGTGCCGACTTTGCAGATGAGTTTGCAATCTTGTGTCGTATTGTAGGTCTCGAATGTGAAACATACAGCCCCAGTTATTTGCATCGAGCCTGTCTTTTAAAGATTGGAAATCAGTGGTATACAACGGATCCAACACAGACGGTAGTATTCCTGTCAAATTCAAAAACGTATCCGGTAGACTATGAGACAGAGCTTCATCGGTATGAGAATGAAGCAAAAGCGGAAAGAGAGCAGTTTATGCAGGAAAACCCCGATGACCCGGTTGCACAGCTTATGATATGGAATCAACAGCTTTCTGTAGGGGAAATTACGTTGGATGAATTCAATGTTAGATACAATGCATTGGTAGAACAGTATGTGAAATAAAAGATAAATCAAATAGATATTAGGAGTTAAAAAGCCTTCAACCGGCATCCTTATTCAGGAGTGTTGGTTGAGGGCTTTTTTGGTGGGAGAAACGGGAAATGAAAAAGGATCTTTTTGAAGAGATGAGGCAAAAGGTCGGCTGTCATTACATATCGGACTTACCTTCCCTTAAGGGAGACGTACAGACCGCAATCCTTATGAATAAGGTGCGTTTGAAGGATTATCCGAAGGAAGAGGCAGTCGAATTTATAAAGTATGTTTTTGGAGAGGAGGAAGCGGGATGTTATTGCGAAAAATACATAAAAAAATGAAGCGGATGCTGGCAATGCTTTTGGCAACGATCCTTGTTTTGATGATCGTATTTCCATACCTGCCTCCCTTTCCGGTAAAAGCGGCAGAAAATCAGGTAACACTGACTTCTGCTTTTGGCGATACGAACCTGGGCCATAAGCTTTACTGTATTGATAAAGGAAGCTATGCGGTCTGGGGAGTGGCGGATGATGGAGATGTGTATGAGAAACACAGTGTTTCCAATGCCGAAGTGCCGCTTTCGTCTACCGATGCCAGGTACATTTTCTGGGCTATGCTGACATTAAAGGCATCCCTGGGGGATGATAAAGCGAATGGAGTTATTCAGTCTATTAATAATGCGGCACTTGCTTCTGGAAAAACGCCGATTGGTGCATACGTCAGCGAGGAAGATTTAAAAACCATCATCTATTCCGCAGCTACAAGAGCGAAGTATTCCTGGATTGAGACAGTAGCTGCAAACAGTGAGGAATACATGAAGATGGGCGGTCTGATTACCGGAGGGGGAGGCGGCTCCACGGTGGGAGGGAAAAAGGTTCCCGACGTGATTGCGGCCAACACGACACCCGCTTCTGCCTATCTGGTAGATAAAAGTACACTGACAATTCAGTTTGCTGCGGACGGTTCGGATGCTGACTTTATTCAGACGGTTCCCATTGAGTTTTCCAATAATGGAGGGGTTGACTTTTATCCAACCCCAACGGATGGGTGGACCTATACGAAAACGGATACCTCCATTACCTTTACGAATCCCAATCCGAAGCCACCCCAGGCAATGATTCAGTTTAAAGTAGAGGGAACTCCGTATGCGTCGGCTGGTGGAGGCTATTCCTCTGTGGAGGATGTACTGGAGAGTACACTGCAGATCTGGGAGTGTGTGACCTGTTCCGGCGGCCATGTGGGAAATTCCCCGGCTACGCTGGATCCCTGGCTCCATCAGCGTATGGTGTGGATGGAAATTGATGTATTACCAAGAAACTACTTTGCTTCTCTGGCAGGCGATCCGATACCGGAGAGCGGCGGTGGTAGCATCCAGTTTAAGGTGTACCGTCATGAGGAGGACTTTACATCCACCTATAACGTGCAGCTGGAGAAGTATGACCATGAAACCGGAAAACCCCTGCAGGGTTCCCGCTTCGTGCTTTATGAGCGTTTCGATGATAAGGATGAGGTAGATACCGAACGGGATGGCCCCGTCCACCTCTATGAGGGCGGCGGCGAGTATGCCGGCGGCTATACGGATGATCCCGTCCTCTGGGACGGGTTCCGTCGTCTCGGCACACTGGTTACCGATACGAACGGCCATATCGAGAAAACCATTGAGCACGGATATCACTATGACAAGACATTCTGTGATGGACACCCGGCCCCTGTTTTTGTTCCTGTGCCGGAACCGGAAATTGAAGAGGATGAGGACGGAAACGAGGAGGTTGTCAATCAGGCGGAGATCGATGCAGCCAAAGCGGAAAACCAGATGCTGGCAGAAACCTGGCTGCAGTGTGTTTCGGACTGTGAGGAGAAAGCATCCGGCGATTTTGAGGGCGTGCATTTCCACTGGATCATGCCGGAAGTGGATCAGGGCGAGATTTCTTCCGTTGCTTCCAGCGGCGGAGAGGAAGGCAGCACACCGGATGCCGGAAAGACGGAGAGCGCATCCGGAGAGGAATCCTATGAAAAATCCGGCTGTCAGGCGGATTGTCAGGAAACCTATGATAAATTTATCTCCATGCGCTACAGCTATGCCTTTGAGGAGTTTCAGGCCCGGGAAGGCTATATTCTTCATTATGGTCACAATGATGATCTCCCCATAGAGATTATCCGGACAGATGCATCGGAAAATGGGGCCAATTCGGAGTTTGCCGGTTATACGAATGAGGCAGGGCTGAGCGCTTACAGTGCATTCCAAAAGAACACGGGCAGTCTGCAGGAAGCTCCTGCTCTTTTGTCAGCCGGTTCCGGAGATATGCATAAAAGTACGGAGCTTCTTCCGGTATTCTCTCCCCGGATGATTGAGCAGCGTCTCCTTTTCCCGTTGGACTATGCACTTGCGGCGACAGCCTCAAATGCGGAAGAGGAACTGGAGGAGGAATCCACGGCAGCGGAGAAACTGGAAGAACCGGAGGAGGAATCCACGGCAGCGGAGAAACTGGAAGAACCGGAGGAGGAATCCACGGCAGCGGAGAAACTGGAAGAACCGGAGGAGGAATCCACGGCAGCGGAAAAGCCGGAAGAAGAATCCACGGAGGCAGAGAAACTGGAAGAGCCGAAAGAGGAATCCACAGCAGCGGAAGAAATGAAAGAGACTGCAGCAGCGGAGAAATCGGAAAACACGGAAGGTTCTGCATCTGCGGAGAAGCCAGAAGCAACGGAAGAGTCTGTATCTGCAGAAGAACCGGAAGAGACGGAGAAGCCTGCAGCTGCAGAAAAAAAGACGGAGAAAGAGACAAAGAAAACAGAGGAGGAACCGCCGCTTTCTCTCTCCCCCCATGAGACTGGATTCGTTCGCTCCGGGTTTGAGTTTATCGATGAGGATGGCTATGAGCCGGAGGAAGAGGAGGAGAACGAAGAAGCAGGAAAAGCGGCTGCGGAGACCGGAACCGGTTCGGCTGCTATGGCAAGTCCCTCTTCTTTGTATACCTGGAGTGCTCAGAAATCGCTCTATCTGGCAGCACCGCTTTCCGGAGACGAAGGGGACGGGGGAAGCGCCGGCGGAGCACTTTTTGAGCCGGCATATCAGGCCGCTCTTACCTCGGCCAGTGTCGGAGCTTCTGTTACCCCGGGCGATCCGGATCGCTTCAGTCACTGTAATGGGGCAGACGGCGAGGGCGATATGTTCCGGGTTTACGATCATCGGACGGAGGGCGAGATCCATCTTAACAAGCGGGATCTCGATCTGGCGGCAGGGGAATCCGATTCCTACTCCGCTTATGGCGATACCCAGGGCGATTCGACCTTAGAGGGTGCGGTTTACGGCCTCTTTGCGGCGGATGATATCGTGCATCCCGATGGAAAGACCGGCGTGGTGTACCGCAAAAACAACCTGGTATCCGTTGCGTCAACGGATAAAAACGGCGATGCGTCATTCCTGGTCTTTACGGAAGCCCCCGGCAGAACCTATGACTATAAGACCGGCACGATTACGGCAACAGGAGATGGTTTTACCGGTCCCCAAAACCTTTATACAGCCAATGTAACAATCGATGACTATACGGAGGACAGCCAGCATGTGCGTACCTATGTAAACAATGCGGAAAATAACGGCAACTGCTGGATTGGCCGCCCCCTTATCATGGGCGACTACTACATCAAGGAGCTGAGCCGTTCGGAAGGGTATGAGCTTTCCATCGGAAACAAGGGAAATGCCAAAACCAACTTTGGCCAGGATGTGACGGCCGGAGCCGGAGAGGAAGGAAACGGCCATGTGTCTGTGGTTACGCAGATGTACGGCGAGGAACAGACGGGAGAGGGCGGACCGGCCGGCCCCAACGAGATCTTTTTTGCCGTGGAATCCATGGATACGGACGGAGCTTCCTATGATCTTCTCTTAACCAATCTTCCGGAGGGCGCAAAACTCTACCGGAAGGATGTCGGAACGGAGAAAAAAGAAGTGGAAGTGGGAACCGGAACCTACGAAGAGGTGGATACCGGCATCCCGGCTGTGGCCGAGAATGACTACCAGTACCCGAAATACAATGCGGATGGAAGTCTGATGCAGGTTGATCAGCCAATCAATTATGTTTCTGACTTTATTCTTCATGCGCCGGGAAAGACGCTGGATGCGTCCCTGGTTACCAGTGCCCTCACACAGAAGGAGGGGACGATGACGGCGGATCAGGTGGCAGCCGAGCTTGGCACGGCGTTTGACCTGGGTACCGACCTGAAATTCGTCAAAATCAAGGTGGAGGCTGCCCTCCGGAGAAACGGAAAGGCGACTCCTTCTCTAAAATCCGGCGGAACAACCCGGTATTCCGATATGACAGGACCAGTCTATGACGGCGGCGTCCGGGAGGGCGAGACGGATATATACGGTCTTTCCGGCGTAACACCGGGACAGCCGGCAGCCTATACGGTTTACGGAAGTCCGGTGCAGACTCTTTCCATTGAAAAGACAGCCGGCATGACCGTGGAACAGCTGATCCGTTCGATTCTGGATTACTATAACACCAACAGCTATTTAAGCTATGGCGGAATTGACAGCATGACGGATGTGGGAGACCGATACCTGGTTACCGTGTATGCCGGCATTGCCGGAAAACCGGATGACTTTATGGTTACAACCCAAGACGGGGAGACGATCCTTTATCACGGTGTGCCGTATATACCGGATGATACATCCCTGCCGCCGCGTCTTATCTATGCTTCCTATGCAGAGAAGGAAAACGCCGATCACTTTGGAACCTATGCGGATTTTTCCAGCAGAAAGGTGGGAAGCACCACGGTAGGCTCCGCAACGTTTATCACGGATGCCGTGGCGGACGGAGCGGGAAATCTGCACTCCAGAACGGTAAAGGAGACCGTTTATTATAAAACCGGAGAAACGCCCCGCGATAAAAACGGAGCGGTAATCACGAAAAAAGAGTATAAGGAGATTACGGTAAAGCAGACCATTGAGACGGAAAAAATCGTGTGGGTACCGCTTTCCATGAACCGGCTGGCGGACGGAAACTACCTGGCCCATATCCAGGCGGCCTTTACGGATTCCTTCGGGAAAGGTCAGACGAATGCGGGTGTTCTGCGGACGCTGGACTTTAAGGCCGTTCTTCCGGAAAACACGGTAATTCTGACCGGGGAGGATGTCTCGGTTTTGGGAAACGGCTTTGAGGCCGGGAAACCGATGAACACAGCCAGCTACTATCCGCTGGTAAAGAAGGCCCGGGCAAAGGCGTATTTAAACTATGAAAACATGGCCATTGCCGGGGAGGATTCCTATATCGAGACGGTAACGCTTACCTACCCCGGACAGAATCAGGTGTATGAGGATGCGGGAACCCGTCTTAAGGCCGTGGGAGTAAAGGAGCGCATTATCCGGCAGAAGGTAAAAATCAGTAAGGATATCAGAACAGCAGAGGGGGATCGTTATGACTTTAATACGAACGCTGCCTCCGGCCATGAGGATTCCTTTACCACCGGAGCCGGAGCGGACGGCCAGGCGGCGGATGCCCTTCCCAATTTCCGTTTTAAGGCATACTTAAAATCCAACCTGGAACGGCTTTACCGGAATGAAGCCGGGGAGATTGTCTGGCTGGACCGGGATGGAAAGGAAGTTGACATAACAGAGTATGAAAAGAATTATCCGGAAATGAAGGAGGAGGATGCGGCAGCGCAGAAGCTGTTTACCCGGGTGGAGCACCGGACGGATTCCGATACAGCGGGCTCTGTAAGCAACAACGTGTGGGAGAGTGCGGTAAACGCCAATGAAAGTCTTTACTCTTACGGGGAAGAAGGTCTTCTTTTGGACCATCAGAATCCCGGTTATACAAGACTTTTAGAGACTATCACGGTACCGGCCGAGGACGGAGCCGGAACCGTGCGCTTTGTCTCCCGTTATAACTATGAAAAGTTCTTTGCGGCGCTGCAGGCAGCCAATCAGGATGTGTGGGATAAGAAGGATGCGTCCTCCACTTCCTTTAAGCCGCTTGCCTGGATTCGGGCTGCCATTTTCGGAACCGGGGGAGGTGAGAAAGCCGATCCGGTTGACCATAACAATGAAGCCATTCAGAACACGGCGAACACGGGAACGGCTGCTTCTGAGGTGGCCAGACGCTCCGATGCGGTCCGCCAGTTTGCCATCGACTGGTACCTGGAGGATGAGGTTAAGAAGCGGACGGAGACAAACGGGGACGGAGAGCGGCAGCCGGCCGGCGGGGAGGAGCCCTATCAGGATTCGGTGTATGATGAATCCCTCTATGCGGCTATCTTAAAGGCGGAGAACTATCTAAAGCCGTTCTATGCTTACGATCTGGATGAGATTTATGCGGTTCGCTGGGACAGTGCGCCGGAGGGAGGAAGCGATAAGGATGCGACAACCCTCTCGGCGGATACGGAATACACCCAGGGCGAAGAACACTGTTATTACGGAGTTTCCCGGTATCTGCCCTACGGAACCTATGTCTGTGTGGAACAGCAGCCGGAGGAACCGGCCCTGTCGGATTTTGCCAATCAGCATTACCAGACCGATCTTCCCAAAGAGATTGAGGTGCCGAGCGTCTATGAGCCGGCCGGGAACCAGGAGGAGCCGGAAAAGCTGCACACCTTTTACCGGTATATGGCTTCAGATACGCCGCAGGAACTGGCGGGCAAGTACCAGATTCGCATGAATGAGGAGTGGGCAGGAACCAATTCCCAGGATCAGCGGGAGTATGTGATCCGGGCCCACAACAATGACGGCGGTTTTGAAGTGTTCAAGTACGGCCTGTCCGTCCGCCATCTGACCGGAACGATTACCTATGAGGGCGGAACCTACCCCTATCAGGGCTTTTCCATCGCGCAGGAGGAGTCGGATCCCTTTAAAGACGTATATGCCGGAGAAAATGCCGGATGTGATTATCCGGTTAATCATGCGGTAGAGCAGTACTATGCTTACGCTTCTCTGGCGGAACAGGCGGAGACGGCGGATGATGTGCGGTATCCGGGAGGCGAAACGGATGACAATAACCCCTTTGGCTATCAGTTTAAGGATCAGGTAAAAACGATTACCGGTGCCCTGACCGGTTATGACGGCCTCTATTTCCAGGCCCTTGTTCCCTACAGTGTAACGGAGCCGGCGGCCTCTGCGGTCTACAGTCCCGACGATTTTCAGGGATACGCGGACCGGCGGTATCACAATACGTTTTACACGGCGAAGCTCCGGATTGAAAAGCTGGATTCCGAGACAGGGGAAAGTCTTCTTCATGACGGGGCGGAGTTTGCCATTTATGCTGCCGAGCGGGAGGACAGTGCCGATTCAGAGGGTCGGGTCCGGTTCTATGAGCGGGACACGGAGGTAACAGCCAGCCGGGAGTTTTTAACTGCCATGGGCGCAAAGGAGATTACCCCGGTTGATAAGAGTGAACTGATTCCCTCTACCTATCCCTGGAGAAAACCCTATACGGGACTCTATACCGGGATTATTCCGGCGGGAACCCCCATCTGCCGGGAAGAGGAACAGGTAACCATGGCGGATGAATCCGGCATCCAGACCGGAACCTTCCGGGTATTCAGTACCCTGACGGATTTCGTTAGGGGTGGAGAGGAACATGTTCCCACCCGGCAGAATGTCGGCTATCTGGAGACACCCCAGCCTTTGGGTGCCGATGTCTATGTACTCTGCGAGATGGATCCGCCGGCGGGCTATGCCCGCACCAAACCCATTGCGGTGGAGGTCTATTCGGATGAAGTGACCTATTACCTGGACGGAGACCGGGACAATCGGGTAGCGGCAGCCATTTATGAGGAGGAAAAACGATGGAGTGCGGATAACGGAGAGCCGTACCGGAATGAGGACGGCACCGTTCCCAACTATAACAAGCAGAGGGATTTTCAGGATCTGGCGCGGATCTATGTGAACAACACGCCGATCCGGCTGGAGGTTTCCAAGGTTAAGCAGGATGATACTGAGATTTTGTATGAGTTAAATGAACGGGTGGAGGGAACCCTGACCCAGCTGGATGCCCTTTACGGCCTGCAGAACCTGGAGCTTGCTTATAATGAATCCGGCTTTTATCTGGGCTACGGCTGGCCGAAGGGCTTTCTGGATGCCCTTAAGAAAAAGCAGGCGGCCGGAGAGAAAATAGAGATTCTCTACGAGGACGGCGTCTTTACGGGACGTGCCATACTGACCCGGACGCCGGAGACGGCGGATGATACGAACCGCTACCTGCCGGGCGCGACCATGACGCTTTATGAGGCGATTCCCGTAACGGAAAACGGGGACAGCGGCGACCGGGGCTATTCCGGTGTCAATGTCGTGCGGGATTCTTACGGAAATGTAACCCAGATGTATGTGGAGAAGGGCTATGCGGGAAAGAAAACCCTCTATGTAAAGGATAAGGACGTGGAGGGCGATGCGGAAAATGATTACACCCGCTATACCTATCAGGATGCGCTTGACGATGCGGGGGCCGGAACCTGGATTTCCAAAACGGTAGAGCGCGAAGATACCGACATTCTTTACTATGATCTGGGTGCGCTGCAGGTCTTTACCGAAGTGGGAGGTAAACGGTGCGGTTATGACCGGGAGGGAACCCCGGTGCAGTTAAAGGACGGGCAGAGTATATTTGCCTTAAAGGACGGAAGTCCGTATCTGGAGATTGTGTGCTTAAACTATGGCGGCCTTTCCTACAGCACGGGCGACCGGCTCTTTGATGCGGTACCGGAGGGAACGGAATTTTACCATCTGGACAGCGAAGGGAACCGGGACGCCTGGGTAGATCCGTATACCGGCATGGCCTATACCACGGAGGAAGGGACCGGAACCGTGATGGTGTGGCCGGTTAAGCTTTCCTTTGATGCGTATGGAAATGTGATTGCGAAGGAGAAGATTAAAACGGGCCGTCTGGCAACCATGCAGGCGGACACAGAAGAGGAGTACGTGGTGGGAACGTATGACGGCGTTTCCCTGAAGCCGGGTGTAAATCCGGTTCTTAAGGAGAATGGCCTTCCGGAATACTACCAGCGCTCTTCCCTGACTTACCGGAAAGGCGAACCGGTTTATGACCGGGACGGCGACTACGTGCGCTATAAATATTCGGATCTTCTGGAAGCTTTTGATTTTTCTTCCTGGGAGGTGGTGCGCCGTGCGCTCCTGGAGAATGTGGGCGATCCGGAAGATGCTGAAGATGACCTGCCCCTTTACCACCGGCAGGGAGAGAGCTATCTGATGGAAAACACCTGGGTAACCGGGGAGACAACCCCCAACGATCCCTTTGATGAGCAGGTTATCACGGAAGGACAGGTGGATGTGTTAAAACGCGTTCCCAGTGGCTTCTACATCCTGGAGGAAGTAGCCGCGCCGGAGGGCTATGAAAAGATCCTTCCCATGGGGATTTCCCTGGAGGAGAGCCGTGAGGTTCATCCGGTACGGGCCGTCGATGCCCCCATCAGTATCTACGTGGAGAAGATCGATGCGCCGGAGGAGTATGAGCTTGTGATTCGGGACTATGACGGCGTGCTGCCGGAACACTACGGGGATACCTGGACGGAAGGAAAGGGAAGCTTTACCTATGCCGGCGTGGAGGGAGCGACGATTGCGCTCTTTGCGGCGAAACGGGTTCCCACCTCCGATCTGGAGCAGTATCCGAACGGGTACTATCTGGAGAAGATATCAGACAAGCCCTTTGAATATCAGGTATTAGGCAATCAGAATGAAAAGGTTACCGTAACGGCACAGTGGACAGTGGGAAAGCTGCCGGTATTTCTGGAGGGGATTCCGGCCGGCGAATATATCCTGGAAGAGACGGACACGCCGGACGGGTATGTTCCGGCGTCCATGGAGGTAACCATTGCTCCGGATTCGGATCTGCAGACCTTTACTCTTTATAACGATCACATCAAGGCGGAATTCTTAAAGTATGAAGAGAAAGACGGAAAGAAGGAGCCGCTTCCGAATGCGTACCGGGCTGAGCTGGCGCTTTATGAGGCGGTAACGGATGAAAACGGCATTGTGTATGACGCACAGGGCCTTCCCCGCTTTGATTCCACAAAGGAAGTGGCCCGCTGGCAGACGGATGACTGCATTGCCTATACGGAAGGAGCGGACAGCTTTAAAGCCCGGTACGAATCCCTTTACAGACTGTATGAGCGGGGGGTTACGGACTTAAACTGGCAGGGAGGTGCAGCGAAGAAGGAGAGCGAGGAGACAACGGACGGAGGCGAGTCGGTCAGACAGCTCTGGGATCTGGGAAACGGGAAAAAGGCTCTGGTACAGGCAACAAAGAACCTGCTCCCGGACGGAACGTATGGTTATGCGTTTGACTTTAAATTCAATTATGAAACGATCGGGACGATTGTGTCCTACGATACGCCGGAGGGCCGCCACCGCCTGGACTATCTGCCGCTTAATGGCGCAGACGGAACGAAAGGGTACTATGTACTGGTGGAGACGGAAACACCGGCGGGATACCGAAAGGCAGATCCGAAGCCGGTTGTGATTGAAAAGACGGCGGACATCCAGCTTTACGGCCTGGAGAATGAACCGAAATACACCTGGTTTGGAAAGGAGGGACAGGAAAAAGAAGGAGAAGAGACGGTATTAATCGCGGGAGCCGAGATGGCGGTTTACCGGGCGGAGCCGGACGGAAGCCTTATAAAAGACGAGGCCCATCTGGTAGAGAGATGGATTGCAGGCTCGGAGGGAACCTACACGGAGACAGATAAAAAAGAGGGGAAAATCCCGGCCGGATATGAAGTGGGCGATCTCCGCCTGCATCTGATAAAACCCCTGGCATATGGGACGTATTACCTCTGTGAGCTGTCTGTTCCGGAGGGCTTTACCCGGATGCCGGATCAAAAGTTTGAGGTAACAGCGTCTTCCGACGATGTGGTAACCGGTGTCGATGTGGTTAAAAAAGGAAAGATTCGGATTGAAAAGAACAATGAGGCAAAAGAGGTGCTTTCCGGCGCTGTCTTTTCTGTCCGGAACCGGGAGACCGGGGAGACGGTGGAGATAACCACCAATGAAAAAGGATTGGCAGAGACACCGGAGCTTGTGACCGGCCGGATTGAGGATGGCCGGTGGGTGCCGTATCACTTCGAGGTAACGGAGATAAAAGCGCCGGATTACTACCAGCTGCAGACGAAAAAGTGGGTAGTCGTTTTCACGGATGCTTCTGCAGAGGAGGTTCTGACGTATGAACTGACGGTTCTTTCCATAGTTAGTTGAATTTATAGTAATAAAGTTATATAATGAGTTCAAAGGATGGTGTTTGTTATGGAA